>JAOFDG010000001.1 GCA_028033615.1 Verrucomicrobiales bacterium
TTGGTATAATCCTTCGGTCCATTATTTTCTGACAATGTGAATCATGCCTACGGCCCCATCCTGCACCGAGTTGTATTCTGGCTTTACGGTCTCCCTTTGAAATAAGTAAAAGGATACCTCTATTTAAAGTCTCAGGATCAAAACCCTCAGCTTGAACATTACCGATCTCCCATTGATCGAAAAGGAAATGAGCAAAGGTTTCGATTCTAAAGTTCTCATTTTCAACATGATCTGACATTTTATTGATCGTTACAACAATGATTGGATTTGCTGTTTCTGTCAGAATTTTATCGGCGGTAGTTCTAATCTCCTCTTCATGCGCATCACTAATTAATTCTGCTTTATCCAGAATAAATTCTCTTTGTCCAGGTTGAACAAGATCGTATATGAAAGCACCGCTGTAACTCGCATTAAGAAAAAGCAACCATAGTAAAATGGCTCCTTGAATAAAGAATCGTTTCATAACTTTTTACAAATTATTGAGAGTTTGTAAAAAGAGTATGCCGTATCATGGCTTCAGAGGAAAGATTATTTTTGTTATTGTTAGTTTGTACAGGTAATTTATCCCTTTTTACGTATCCTAATCCGATAAGGTCACCTTCTCTTGAACAGACGCTGGTGACGTTACCAACTTTTACATTGTCTTGATCCATTAGTTCCCAACCGGGTTCCGGTGATGGTCCATCATTAAATTTTAGTCCTACTAATTTACGCTTTACCTGGCCAACACTCTCAAGTCTGGAGATAATTTCCTGTCCGACATAACAACCTTTATGGAAATCCACGCTCACCTTATCCAATAAGGCTTCTTGAGGCAAAGTATTTAAATTTAGTTCAGAGTTCCACGCAGGAATACCATGAAGTATACGGTATTCCTCAAGACTACTTTCACTCATCCAGTCTGCACCCGAAACTAGGTCATCGGTTTTTTTCCAATGGTCATGGCCTTCACTGCCATACCTTTTTGATAGGACTCCATCGACATCTTCAGGTTCTAGATCATGTAGTAATAGGAAGTCATCAGTAATGTCAGTTATTTCAACATCATCTGATATTATATATTTTGATAATCTAATCATTAGAGATTCTCGAAGATCCAGATCGGTATCGACTAAAAGGGCATCGTTACCCTCCTCCATGCCAATCCATATATGACCTTCGAGCTTTCCTTTGGCAGTCGTAACACAAGCAGAAATGGATTTATTTGGAGCAACCTTATTAACGTCATTACTTACTTGACCATTAAGGTATCTAATCCTGTCCTGACCAGTAATACGGTATTTTGCACGCCTGGATAAATCTATTCTTTTCATTAGATCTAAAAAGCAATTAGTCTGTGAAGTTACGGTATATCACCGAATAGTCTTCATCGTCTTGCCCTTTATCCATTTGCGATTGCATACTTTGTGCAGCAGCCTTTAAGACCGGCAGATTAATTCCCTCAATGTCGGCCATGGTGAGTCCAAAATTTGCGTCTTTAAGCATGTTCTTTAGAGAGAAGTGAGGCTCATAGTTTCCTTCTAGCATTGTAGGTAGCTTCATATTAGTGAGCCCTGAAGAACAAGCATTTACTTTCATAGCGTCTGACATTTTTTCAATTTTCACACCAGCTGCCTCACAAACAGCAAGTGATTCTGAAAGTATTGCCACGGTAGTCGCAGAAATCATATTAGTGGCTATTTTAAATACAGTAGCTGTTCCAACTTCTCCGAGATGCGTTACACTATTAGAGCTTGCTGATAGTAATGAGTGAACCTTTTCGAGGGTCGGTTGATCTCCACCTACATAATAATTTAACAGTCCTGCCGCAGCAGCATCTCGGCTACCAGTAAAAGGACAATCGAGAAAGGATCCTCCTTGAGATATAATTCTTTCATTGGCCGATTTTGTATCCTCAAGTGAGACGGTGGCGTGGTTAACGATGATGTGATCAGCCGTTAGGTTTGACTCGATACTGTCAATGACTTGGTGCAGCGCCTCCCCATCTCTCACGAAAATTTGTAAAACATTTGATTTTCTAGCCACTTCGGCCGGTGATTCCAAAGCATTTGGATCCTTGCCTGAAGTTCTGTTCCAAACAGATACTTGCCAATCCTTTTGTTGCAGTGTTTTTGCTATTCTGCTCCCAATAATGCCCAGTCCAATTATGCCAACACTATTACTATTTTTATTCATATTTATTAGTACGAGATAAAGTGACAAATCGCTCCAATTAAGAGAGTGATTTGTTTAAAACCTTTGAAACCTCAAAAGGAAAATATTGAAGAAATAGAATACTATTTTTTAGTGCTCTTTTTCTTAGGGTCGATGAGTTTTGTTTCACCTGTCGCTTTTCCTGTTTTGGGATCGACTGGAGTCACTTTAATTTTCCCGCCTTTTTCTTTTGGAAACTCAACAGCGACTGGAGGTGTGGTCGCGGTAATTGGTTTACGAGGCTTGGCACCACTAGGAGAAGAACCTACTTTCTTTCCTGGTCTAACGGTAGGCACTCGAGATGGAGTCGGTGTGATTTCAACAAGCTCCATTTCAAAAATAAGTGTTGAGTTCGGACCAATGGGTGGGCGTCTTCCCATGTCTCCATAAGCAAGATCAGACGGAATGAAGAGTTTCCATTTTGAACCGACTGGCATAATTTGAAGGGCCTCTGTCCAACCTTTGATAACACCACGAACGCTGAATTGACGAGGAGTCGTTCCGTTGGTCTGATCAAAGACTTTACCATCAAGTAGCGTGCCTTTATACCTTGCTTTGATTCTGTCAGTTGCCTTTGGTATTGCGCCATCAGCAGATTTAAGGATTTGGTACTGAAGTCCACTTGGCAGTGTTTTAACTCCCTCTTTCTTGCTATTAGACGCTAAGAATTTTTCTCCGTCTGACTTGTTTTTTGCAGCGAGCTTATCCCACGCTTCGATCGAATCTAATCCAAAGGCCTTCATCTGAGATTGTTTGCGAGAGATAGCCTGGCGGTCTGCACTGAATGCGCCTAGGATTCTTTGCTTGTCTTCGTCGGAGAATTCAATTTTCTTTCCAGCGACAGAAGCCTTGAAACCTTCAATGAAGCGTTCCACTTCAATGCCGAGTTCAGCATTCTTCATATTAGACCCAATGTCAGCACCAATAAGATAACTGACAATTTTCATGTCTTTGTGTTCGGTGGTTTCTTTTTTGCTTTCAGTTTTAGCTTTGTCAGCCTGTGCCGAAAGATTGAAGATTAGGGCAAGCCCTAGAAATGAGTGTAACAAGAGTTTCATGATTTGAGGTTCTATTGAATTTAATTGGGGGGTAGCTAATTTAACCTAATAACAGGGAGAATCAATATTGTCTTAATGCATTTTTGATAGATTAAAATCTGCGCTTTTTTTTATTATTATCTGCGCTAAAATTTGCAGCAATGATAGCTCAAAAATATTACAGTCTAGCCTTTTTGATAACCTTTTTTGGAATAATTAGTGCTTATGCAGAACCTCCAATAGTGAAAGTTGAGAGTGGTAATGGACAGGGTAATGCTCTAAATTTTATTCAATTCGAACCATTCATTGCTGAGTATTCAGGCTTTAAGACTAATGGTAGTAATAATGATTTATGGGTTGGTTTGGTCAAAGATAACACTTTTGTATGGTCTCAAGAATACAAAGGGAAAATTGATTCAAAATATACGATTGAATATGGACTTAAAAGACCGATACCTCCTGGATCATATCAACTCGCATGGCAAGACAATATAAGAGATGAAGGTGGCAGAAAAAATATTGTAATAGGGCCCTCTCCTGCGCCTGATAGTAATACTACATGGACAGTAATAATTTATGGTCATGGTGATAGTAATTTAACCTTGAATCTTTTAGAAGATATTAAGGAAATGATCACGGCTGGTGGAAGTGATAACTTTAAAATCATTCTGCAGGCTGACCTTGATACATCTGAGAAAGAGGCGTTCCAGGGATCAGATTATCCAGTTGAGTATAGGGATAAAGTGACAAGAATTGTTTTTGATGGCAATGGAGTTAATTTTGCTGAAGTTTTGCCTGAGCAGGATTTGGATGATCCTAATGTCCTTCAAGAATTTTTAGACTGGTCGCTTAAGAATTTTCCTTCCGATAGACGAGGTCTTGTTCTTTGGAATCATGGTGGACAATGGGAAGGTTTTGGTGGAGACAATAATGATGGGAAGGGCTCGCAAAGGGGAGTGTCTATGTGGACCTCGGACATAAGAGACGCCATCAAAGATACTTTAAATTCAAATAATAAATCAAAGTATGATTTTATAAGTTTTGATACTTGCCTCATGGGTGGTGCGGAGCAGTTAGTTGATTTTCATGACCTATGCGACATATATATTGCCAATCCCGAGATCGATTATGGAGATGGTTGGGACTACGCATCAACCATGGCTTATTTGCGCAGTAATCCCGATCTTAGCATGGGTGAATTTGCAAGTGCCGAGAGTGGATTTTGGGATTTTCACCATCAACAGCAATCGGATAGGGGTTTCAAAGTTCATGTTGCCTATGACATGAATCTATTTGCTGCCTACAACCAAAAAATGAAGGCTTTTACCCGTGGGCTTGTTGAATCTATTCAGAGTGGCAGCATTGATTTATCTTCTTTGGCTAGGCTTAGAAGAGAATCCATTCCTTACAGTTTAAATAGCCCCAGAGTTGGTAAGTCTACTGTGACCGATTATATCGACATTGGTAATTTTGCCGCTGAACTTTCTTCAAAAGTTGACGGCCCAATGAAATCTATTTCCATGGATCTGGTTGATGCAATCAATAATCTCATTATTGCTAAATCATTAGGTACTGAGCGCCAAAACGCTGTCGGTCTATCCATTTACTATCCAATTAGTGGAAAGTACAGTCAGATCTATAGCGCTGATGACACCTGGATCATTAAGGGAAAAGAACATAGGATAAGGCAGAATTTTCTTCAGGATGAATTTGGAGGAGCTGATTGGAAAACATATCTTTCCGCCGTGCAGGGCCTCAATATAAATGATATCGCCCCTCCAGTGATTCAAACTCCAGAGCCGAGTTCAACAGTTGGTTTAGTGGAGGGTCCCATTTCTGAAGAGATTGATGAAAATACCAATCTTGTTGCATCCGGTAACAGTCCAGCAGTTTTGAATTTTGAAGTGACAGAGGGTGATGATGCTTACTCTGCTAGAGCGGTGTTAGTGACCAATGAAAACTTTGAAAATTCAGAGCAGTACATATTTTTAGGGGAGATTGGAAGTGGTGTTTTAGATGGAATAGGAAAGTACGACTTTGAATGGGATGCGAAAATGCCAATGATTTCTTTAATAGATTCTGATGATCAAGATTCAGTTTTCCTTGGAGGTTACGCTTGGGAACCGGGTTCTAATATCCATATAAGTTTTGCAGATTACTTAGCCCCTGGTGCAGAGAGCGTTGATTCACTAATTGTTTTTACGGCCTTTGATGAAAATGGTAATGGTGTTGTAGACACAGTTCTTGAAGATACTATAGATACTGATGGTTTTGAGGCGTATGCGTTATCTCCCAGAGAATATGCTAGAGGCTTTGAACCCGGAGGTATCATATTTCCCGTTTATTACACCGAGACTCTGGATAATGGTGAATATTATTCGGGGTTTAGTTCATTTGAAGATATAAGAATTGTCATTCCTGAGAATGGGACCGATGGCCTACAGTTGAATCAGCAGAAAGTAGATAATGGTGACTATGGAGTTGCGGTACAAACCTACGATTATTTTGAGAATGAGAGTGATCTTATTACTTTTTTAGTCAACGTATCTGATGGAAAAGTTGAGCAGGATTTTCCTGAACTGAATATTATAAAGCAAGATCAAAACATTGTTGTTTATTGGTCATCTAATTCACAGGCTTATAGTCTTCAAGCGAGTAATAATTTAGAGCTTTCTGATTGGGAGAATGTCGACTCTGATTTGGTTGATGAAGTGGACGGTCAATTCGTTTTGAGCTTTCCCAGTGATGAATATAGTTCATTATTTTTTCGGTTATCGCTTACAACTCCATAAGTGTGTTAAGTTAATTAAATGTTTCGCTTAAGAATATTTATATTATTGGGTTGGTTCGTAACTGCCCCCTCTCTTTCTGCAGATTTGCCGACCGCAGTTGAGCCCGATAAAAGGTTGCAATCGGAAGGTAAGGGTTGGAGACTCGAAAAAGCTCAGGTCATCAACTCTGAAAGGCCAAGAATCTTATTAATTGGAGATTCAATTCTCAATGGCTACGCTCGCCAAGTTATAAAAAAGCTTAATGGTAGGGCATATATTGATATGTGGGTTAACCCTTATCATCAATCTAAGAATCTTAATGAAGTCTTAGAGAGAGTATTGTCACAAGGACCATATGATTTAGTTCATTTTAACGTTGGATTACATGGTTGGCAGGAAGGAAGAATAAAAAAGGGGACCTTCATCCCTCTAACAAAGGATTATGTTAAAGTTATTAAATCGAAGTTACCAAAAGCTAAATTAATATGGGCAAATTCGACACCAGTAACTGAGAAAAATAACGTTAACACACTCGACTCCGAAATTAACCCCACCATTATAGAGCATAATAAAATGGCAAAGACGGTCATGGATGAGATGAAGGTACCGATTAATGATTTTTATAGTTTGTTAAGTAAGAACAGACAATTAGCAAAAGGAGACCGATTTCATTGGACTAGACCCGCGTATGATTTGTTAGCAGAAATAGTCGGCAATTCGATTCTTCGCGAACTCAAGTAATAAGAGTGTTCGATAAATCGACAAAAGAATTAGTCCAATATTAATGTGCATAAAAAAGGATTGGCAGACTGAAAAAAAAGCACTCAGTGATTTACATATTGAACTGACCGGTAGTGCTGAAGATTTACCGAACAGGATTTGGCCTTTTCCGTTCTCTGATGAACACCTTCGAGACAATCCTAAGATGGAAAAATTCCTAACTAATTTTAGTCAGGCGTGTGAAATCAAAGAAAAGGCTGAAGATCATCTTTTACTAAAATTGTGGAACGCGTTGCCTGAAAGTTCGCCTTTAAAGCAATTGGGTTCAGAAAAATTTTATAGTTTTTGGAGCCGACTTAATCGTGACCCTCTGCAAATAGCAATGGTCGACCCTGAATTTGATGTTGTCCACTCTATGATATTAGCTGATCAATTTTCAGGTAATGGCTTCGATCCTAAGAGTGAACGATTTCATATTTATAAGGAACACGTCAATTGGATAATGGAAGGATCAAACCAAAAGTATTTAGAGCTTTGGTCCAAAGATTTTATTAAATGCAAAAATTATGCCAAGAAACCAGACAGTGAGCTTATAGGAATTATTTCAATTTTCCAATCAATCTGCATTAGCTGGAATGGATCTGAATTGGGTGATTGTCCAGATTATAAAAATATCATGAAGAGTGTTCTTCAAAAATATGCAGAAGGACTGAATGGATCTAATGATGAATACTATTGGGAAAAAAAGATGAAGATGGCTTCTAGATTTGTTCCAATTATTTACTAACAACTTCTATAGATCCCCAGTAACCGAATTCGTTCCGCCAGTCATTGGCCTTGTTCTCAATAATTATTGGAATTTTTTGTCCAGCATAATCCGATAGGTCCAGATTCAACTCAAGCCACTGACTTTGGACTGCAGTATAACCGACAATCTGATCGTGTATGACTTTTCCATCTGCCTTGACGCGGATCTGCCAGTCTCCATGAGCATGGTAGCTAGCTTTAACTTTAAGTGATGTTTTTTTACCTTTGGGCACTTCTAGTTCACGATAGATTTCACAAGGGATTGCCTTATCCTTAGGATGTGTTTGAACCGCTATCTCATTACGGAAACTCTTGATTGGTCTTACACCGCCTTCTCCTACATTCCTCACATTAAATCCAGGCGCAATTTCTTGGATGTGCTTTTGCCATGAGGGATCAGGTCCTGAACTTTTGGCAGACTGTTTCACGGCCATCCTTCTAGGAACGAGTTCCTGCAATAGAGGTATTTGCCCGGTGACTGCAAGAGTTAATGCCTTTTCAGAATTTTCCGGAACCATTGGTTCAACCGCATACCATAGCATACGAGGAATATTATGATCTTTAACGTCTTTCTCGTGTTTTACGAGTTCCTCGAGTATGGGCCAGCGATCAGTAAATTGAATTCTTTGAGCAGCTGATGCCAAGTATAAACGTACTACAGCAGAAGGATCTTCTTTTGCCATTTTTTTAAAGTTTTCTAAAGCTTTATCACTAGGATCTTGGTTTTCGCATAGTAACTGAATAGTCCAAGCCCTTACGTATTCATCTTCATGATTGAGAAGTTGGATCTTCTTTGATTCAGTTAATAATCCAGTGACATGCGCTGCCCATAATGCCCTTAGTTTTTTTCCTGATGTTTTGGCATTGCTTGCCAATTTTTGTAGACTCTTCCCGACGACCTCTTTATCTAAAATTCCTTTAGAGGCCCTATGGTGAAGAATAACTCTAGCGTGTCTTACAAACCAGTCATTGGAGTGATTTTGCATTTCTGCAAGTTGTAGATCTGAGAGTTTTGATAAATTAGGACGCTTTATTTTTTCAGCATCTTTGGGCATGACCCTATATATTCTTCCACTGTCTGGAAAATTAATGGCATTACCACAAATATCTGTGTCGTGCCAGTCAAGAATATATACGCCACCATCCGGGCCAATTTCTAAACTGAAACCTACCCAAGCAAGGTCGTTAATAGGTAAAAAAGCTGAGTGGTGTTTCCCAATATAACCTGAGCCACTTCTTTCCATAAAATCGATAAGAACTTCATGTTGGTGAATGTTGCACTTAAATAGTTGGTCTCTATAAGATGAGGGGAACGTATCTGCTAAGTAAAAACGAGCACCGCCATGTGCTGATAGATGATGATGATCTGCAACAGTTTCAATGGGTTTGTAAACGTATGGATTTTTGTGAGGTTTACTTTGTTTCGTAAAATATCCTCCTTGAACTATATGAAATAGATGAGGAATAACGCAGCAACTTGCAAAGCCTTGTCCGACATCATTGAAATCAAATCCCCATGGGTTTGAAAGACCATGTCCAAACACCTCAAATTCTTTTTTAACTGGGTGAAATCTCCAAATACCGCCGTCGATGAACTTCCTCTTGTCCTTAGGTGTTCCTGGCTTGCCAACATAAGACTGCGTGAATACGCCGTGACATCCATAAAGCCACCCGTCAGGACCCCAAATAAAGCTATTTAGTGTTTCATGTCTGTCTTGAATGCCCCATCCGTCTAAAAGTATTTCAGGTTCGCCGTCTGGCTTATCGTCACCATTATTATCAGGGATAAAAAGTAAGTTTGGAGGAGTTCCAACATATACACCACCAAACCCCGTCGCGATACCTGAAGAAAACGGAAGCTTATCAGTAAAAAGTTTCTTGGTATCAAAGACACCATCACTATCAGTGTCTTCAAGGATTTGAATTTTAGTACCCTCGCCTTTTTTATGAGAGCGTCGGTTAACATAATTACCATTTTCGACAGTCCATATCCTTCCTCTGTCATCAAAGCAAAAAGCAATTGGTTCAGCGATGTCGGGTTCAGCTGCGTAAACTGAAACTTCAAAGCCCTCAGGTATCGACATCTTTGCTACTGCCTCTTTGGGTTTCAAGAACGGTGCATTACTAGTTTTGTGTTGGCGGTGTTTCTTTTGAACAACAAACTTTGCAGACTTAGATTTTTGTGCAGATGCGAAATCAAGGAGCAACACAAATGATAACAATGTAGTGAAAGAGTTTTTTGGTTTCATTTAAGGTAGTTCTGTTTGTTCTTCAGTTTGTAAATATTTTATAAGAGCGTAAAATTCTTTTTTTGAAATTGTTTCTAAGATGCCTTCAGGCATCATTGAAATTGCAAGTTTTTGGCGATCTTGTATTTCATTCTTAAGTACAATTTCTTTACCGGTTACTGAATTGAGAACGACTTTTTGTTCATCCTCTTCTGCAATGGTTCCTGCCAAAACTCGGTTATTTTTTGTCTTTAATATTATCATCTTATATCCATCTGGAACATCAAAATTTGGATCTATGATATTAAGTAGAATATACTCTCTATTTGCTCGATTTGATCCTGTTAGATCTGGACCGAGTATACCGCCTTCACCATACATTTGATGGCATGTGCCACAGACGTTCTTAAACACTTTGCGACCTAATTTAGGATCTGCCTCTGATGCTTCAGGTAAATCTAATAAAGCTGAATACTTAGCCATTATTTCCTTTTTTGAATCGCTTTGTTTCTGGGTTTTTCCATATATTTTCGTAAATTCCTCGCCTAGAATAGATTTCAGTGCTCTTGCCGTATAAGCGGGTATTTCTGAAGTTGTAATCACCTGATTTTTCAATGCTACGAGTAGCTTTTGAGCTAGATCCTCCCTCGTTGAGAGTGTTTCAATGACAGCTTTTTTTGCCTGATCTTTGAAATCTCTATAATTTAAAAGAAGTTCCTCGCTATTTGCATTGGGGATTTTTCCGTAAGCTCTGATGGCGTTTATTTGTAAATCTTTGTCCTTCAATAAAGAAGGAAGTAATGCTGATAGATCCTGATTTTTTTGTGCCACGAGAGATTTTAAGGATTCTTTACGATCATCTAAATTCGCATTCTTTGTTTTCAAAATTTCAATGGCTTTAGCAGAAGCGTCTTCATCTCCAAATATCTGACCTATTTGACGAGCAAGGGACTTGTGTTCTTTAACTTCACTCTTCATTAGTTGAGCGTTCAGCTCTTTCCATCCTTCAGGTGCTTCGATATTAGTCTGACCTTCTAGGCCCTTTAGCATTCCTTTGAGTAGAGCTGTTCTTACTGCCGGGTTCTCGCTTCCTTTTGCTGTCTTAATCAGCAAACGAATGGATTCATTGCTTGCGCTCAGAGAGGCAATCAGTAAAAAGTGAAAACAGAGAATGACTTTAAAGATTCTCATTCAAAATCATTTTTGATTGCTCCATTTTTTCCATTCATTATTGATGAGAGTTTCATCATGTCCTCCTGAATAGATCAAAAAAACGGTGTTTAAATTTTTTTGTTTTACCATTTTCGATCGACCATGTGCCTTTTCTAGAGATTGCCGGACCGATGCCAAATTGACCATCTATTCTCCACAGATTTGGGTATCCTGCGTTATTTGGATGGTCGTAGATGACTATGCGACCATATTGATCTAGGTTTTCGATTTGCATTCCAATATCTACCCAATTCGCACTTTTACCTTCTCCGGATTGGTTTTTGTCTCCCTTCGAATTAATTGTTTCTGCACTGACACCCCTCTTCCAAGGCATTCTTAAAAAGAGTCCACCATAGTTATATTTAGATACGGTGATGGTTTTATTAGCAAGCCCTTCCCATTCAAGGTCGAGAATTATCTCTTTGTTCTTTGTCATACTCATTGTCCATGACTGAGTTTCTGTCATTTGAGATTTTCCATCTTTATCGAGCATATCGTAAATGGTCTGCCATTTGACTGATTCCCCTTTTTCTTGAATAACATTTACTGCTTTCCTTTTCCAATGGTCAGAGCTTGGATTATGAAAGTAATCTCTTCCATTAACTCTTGTCATTCCCCAGTAGAGGCCAGTTTGATGTTTATGATGGCCAGGACTAAACTGAGTTAAGTTACCTTTACCTTTGGCGTCTTTGACGGGATGCATATAAGGTCTAAATCCTTCTTTGGCGTTTTGTGTCAATAATGCAATATCTAAGCCGTTAGTATAAACGCTGAGACTTTCTTTAGTTTGATCGGTTTTTATCGATAAATTGCCATCGGCTCTCTCTAACAGTAGAGTTGTGGACATCAAAGTAGTTAAAATATAGATAAAAAATGTTTGTTTTAATGCATTCATGGTAGGGAAAGAACCTTTCAAATTTAGTTTACTAACAGCGCTATTTATTAATTATGACTGGTCTGGGCATTTCTCAACAACGTTAAATAATAGTATATTTGTTAAATTTAATCAGAATAATAATTAAATTTTATGGATAAATAGGTTATATTTTCATATATTTGGTAGTTCAATTCTGACAAACCAAAGTATATTTATAACATTAGAATGATGACATTCCCGAAGTATTATTCTCTCCGCTACATTGTATGGATCTTTTCCTCGTCAATTTTTTTGGCTTCCCTAGTTTTTTCTAAAGATAAAATCACAGAAATTAATGAGACAACTAAGAATTATTGGTCCCACCTTCCTCTAAATGCCCCCCCCGTGCCTAAGGTCAAGAATCCTGAATGGGTGAAGAATCCTATCGACGCATTTATTCTATCGAAGCTCAATAAGAATGGCCTCAAGCCCAATGAACAAGCAAGTAAATCGGAATTGGCTCGACGGGCTTATCTCAACCTCACCGGTCTAGCCCCTACTCCAGATCAAGTTTCCAAATTTGTTACAGACAATTCACCAGACGCCTGGGAGAAGCTTATTAATAACTTGCTTGATTCGCCTCAGTACGGTGAAAAATGGGCGCGACATTGGCTAGATGTTGTCAGATATGCTGAATCGAATGGTTTTGAAAGAGATTCAAATAAGCCCCATATTTGGAGATACCGTGATTGGGTTATAGATGCCTACAACAATGATAAGCCCTATGACAGGTTTATCATGGAGCAGCTCGCTGGAGATGAGTTAGAAGATGTAGATCACGATTCAATTATAGCTACTGGATTTTTTAGACTAATGCAATGGGATGACGAACCCGTCGATCGCCTGCAAGCTCGTTACGATGTTCTCGATGATATTGTTAGAGTAACGACCGAAGGATTTCTTGGAATGACACTTGGTTGTGCACGTTGCCATGATTCAAAAGTCGATCCAATTAAGCAAAAAGACTATTACAGTTTCATGGCATTTTTTAATGGTGTTACTAACAATGATAAAGGGCGGGGAGTCGTAGTAGATTTAAATCAAGTCGGTGACCCGAAGAAAAGAGAAGAGCAACAAAAAAATCGCCAAGATAGGATCACGGATCTATCAAATAGAATTGCGGCAATCGAGAAAATCGCGAATGTAAGGTTTGCAAAGAGGGATGCAAAAATTTCCGAAGATTTGAAAAATCAGCCAACTTCTCCTGACGAAAATGTATTAGTGGCAAACCATCGTAAACGTGAGCAGCAGTGGTACTATACGACTGAAAAACCATCTGATGATTGGTCCGCAGTGGGTTTTCGTCCCAAGGAAGCAAAATGGAAAACAGGCATAGCTCCATTTGGAGGTTCAGTTCCTAATGAAAATTCAAAAACTCCATGGAAATCTTCTGACATATGGCTTCAAACGAGTTTCCAACTCACCTTAATTCCAAAGGCTCTGAAGATGCAGATTTACCACGACGAGGATACCGAAATTTATTTAAATGGTCAGGAAATAGCCAGTTTAAAAGGGTTTGTAGCAAAGTATATAGACGTACATTTGGACCAAAAAGCGCTATCAGCATTACAAACTGGACGCAATGTTATATCGGTTCACGTAAATAATAAAGGAGGAGGTCAATTCTTTGATATGAGTTTTGAGGCAGCAGATCCTAAACGAGTTTCGGTGAACATTGCAGATTTAATTTTGGATAGAGGAAGTGAAATTTTTAAGGAGGATCAGATTAATACTTATAGACAATTTGTTAATGATCTTAAAAAACTAAAGACTCCTCAAACTAAAGGTCCTCTTCAAGCTATGGTCGTTAAAGAGTTTGGAACTAATGCAGAGCAAATGCATGTCCATTACAGAGGAAATGCAAACGTAAAAGGAGATCCAGTAGAACCAGGATTTCCTCCAATTCTTGGTGGAACTAAACCTCAAATCCCTGCGCCTAAGCCTGGTCAAAAAACAACTGGTCGAAGAACAGTGCTTGGTAATTGGATAACAGATCCCAAAAACCCACGGACTTCTCGTGTTGCCGTCAACAGGGTTTGGCAAAATCATTTTGGTAAAGGAATTTGTTCAACCTCCAGTGATTTTGGTTATCTTGGAGAAGAGCCAACGCACCCTGAGCTTTTAGACTGGATGGCCACAGAATTTGTTGAGAAAGGATGGAGCGTTAAAGAGCTTCAGCGAATGATAATGCTTTCAAATACATATAAGATGTCCTCAAGATCTCAAGAAGAGGCATTAGCCAAAGACCCACAAAATAAACTTATTTGGAGGTTTAATATGAGGAGAATGAGTGCTGAAGAAATTAGAGACAATATTTTGTCGGTGACTGGTCAATTAAACCTGAAGATGGGGGGGGAAAGTTTTTATTCCAAACTAGATGAAGCTGTTTTGGCAACCTCTTCCACCAAAGGAGGTAAATGGGGCAACTCGTCTCCAGAGGAAAGAAACAGAAGAGCCGTTTATATAAAAATTAAGAGATCACTCAAGGATCCAATGCTGACTGGCTTTGACTTTGCAGATACTGATGCTCCCTGCCCTCAGAGATTTACTACTACGGTTGCAACTCAAGCTCTGAATTTGCTGAATAGTAATTTCGTTAATGATAAAGCTGCCATTTTTGCAAAGCGTTTGGAAGAAGAAGTTAAAGGAGATATCACGGCTCGAATTAAGCGTGGTCTTGAAATAGTAACCTCAAAGCCCGCGAATCCAAAGTCTCTGAAAATTGCCGAAGAAATGGTCAAAAAGTTAAAAAGTGATCACGGTTTAGACGATCAAGCTGCTTTACAAAGATTTTGCCTAGTGGCATTAAATATGAACGAGTTTATATTCGTTGATTGAGAGGCTTTTAATTTTTTGATACAAAATATCATAGATAAAATAATAGATTATGAAATTACCACGTAATACATTTTGCGGACAAACTAACCGTCGAGAGTTTATGCATACCATTGGTGGAGGGTTCGCTTCTACAGCTCTCACGGGAATGCTGGCAAATGATAGTTTCTTTAGTAGCGCCAATGCAGCTACTGGAAACCCGCTTTACCCAAAGCCTCAAATGATGCCGGCGAAGGCTAAATCTGTCATCTTTTTGTTTATGTACGGCGGTCCAAGTCACGTTGATACATTTGATCACAAGCCCGAGCTTTATCCTTTGGATGGTAAAACCATTGATGTGAAAACTTTTGGTCGTGGAGGAAAAAAGAATAAAGGGCGAGTTGTAGGACCAAAGTGGTCTTTTAAGCCTTATGGACAGTGTGGTAAAATGGTATCTGAGCTGTTTCCTCATGTAGGCTCATGTGTAGATGATATTGCTTTTATAAACTCAATGACAGCCGATTCGCCAATTCATGGGTCGGCAATGTTAATGATGAATAGTGGATCGCTTATTAGCGGTAAACCATCATTAGGTTCTTGGGTCAATTATGGGCTAGGATCAGTCAATCAAAATATGCCTGGTTATGTTGTCATGCTTGACCAGACAGGAGGACCTATATCTGGCGCAAAGAATTGGACTTCTGGATACATGCCTGCTTCCTATCAAGGTACAGTGTTCAGGTCAAAGGGAGATCCTATATTAAACCTTCAACATTCTAAAGGAATGTCTCGCAATGAGCAGAGGCAAGTAATCACTTCGCTCAACCAGTTAAATTCTGAACATCTCATTGGTCGCCAAGATAATTCTGACTTGAGTGCGCGCATTGCGAGTTATGAACTTGCTTATAACATGCAATCTACCGCTCCAGAGGCTATTGATGTCGATAGTGAACCTGAACACGTGAAGGAACTTTATGGTCTTGATGGCTCCCAAACTGATGACTTTGCAAGAAAGTGTATCCTTTCGAGACGTTTAGTAGAGCGCGGAACAAGATTCATCCAAATTTATTCTGGCGGAGCTCACAATGACTCTAATTGGGATGCTCACGGAGATTTGAAAAAGAACCATGATTATCATGCTGGTCGCACGGATAAACCTATTGCAGGCTTGCTAAAAGACCTTAAACAGAGAGGCCTTCTCGATGAAACTTTAGTAGTCTGGGGAGGTGAATTCGGACGCCAACCTACTGCAGAGTATGCAAAGGGTACTGGCCGTGATCACAATAGTTTTGGCTTTACAATGTGGATGGCTGGTGGCGGAATCAAAGGTGGAGTTAGTGTAGGAACTACAGATGAATTAGGAAGTAGGGCTGTTGAAAACCCTTACCATGTTAAAAACCTTCATGCTACAGTACTTAATCTAATGGGGCTTGACCCAAATAACCTTAGTTATTTTTATAATGGTTTGGATCAGAAGCTTGTTGGGGTTGAAGGAGCAGAGCCAATTTATCAGGCGATTGCCTAGAGAAAACCTGCTGTATGGCGGTAAGAATATAGAGTGACTTTCCAAAGCCCTAAAAGTTTAGGAATAAGCAAGCGTAAACGGTATTTAGTAGGAGTATCAGGCGGTCGTGATTCAATTGCTTTATTGCATTGGATGAGGTTTGGTTTGGGCTGCAATGATCTTATCGTTTGCCATTTAAATCATTCTTTGAGAGGGAGTGAATCAGGAATGGATTCGAGGTTTGTAAGAAATCTTGCTCATTCATACGATTGCCAATTTGAATGCGATAAAGAGAACGTACTTAAACTATCTAAGACTCAAAAAATTTCTATCGAAATGGCGGCTAGAAAAGCAAGGTTCAATTTCTTTGGTCAAGTTTCATCTAAGTGGCGTTGTTCTAGGGTGGTTTTAGCACATCATTCAGATGACAACGTTGAGACTATATTAATGAATTTGTTTAGAGGTTCAGGCAAACTTTCTGGTATTAAAGGAAAGTCTTTAATTAGTACTGACTCTAAAAAAATAACTATTTATCGACCGCTACTTCAAGTTTCTGGCGAAGAGATTGATAGATATGTTAAAGATAATAATTTAAAATATAGAGCTGATTCAAGCAATGCTAAGAATGAGTATTTACGTAATAAGACACGTAATAAAGTAATTCCATTCTTGAATCAAATGTACGAAAGAGACATCAGTAAAACTATCCTGAGGGCATCAAAACTTGCGTCTATAGAATCAGAATTCATCGATGAAATTTTATTAGGACCAGAATTTTCTTGGGCATTAGAAATAAATCTCTCAGTCATAAAATTGCGAGACACTGATAAGGCTTTGCAGTCTAGAATTATTTTGAATTGGCTTAGGCGCCTTTCAGTTTCTGACATTGGGACTGCAGAGGTTGATCTTGTTAGAACACTTTTAGAAAAAAGTGGGCCTGCTAAAATTAATCTACCGAGAGGTAAATATGTCCGCAGAAGAAATAAATTAATCTTTTTAGAGGATTAGTTATCTTATGGGCCAGTCGAGATGTTTTCGAAGGAAGTCAAAGGTTCCTTTTCCATTAATGGTGTGAGGTCCCACAAACCATTCAATCTCTGTGAGGTTTCCAATTCCTAACTTTGCAGAATAAAGATTTCTAACTTTAGCATATTCGTAAGCGACTGTTTCATCAGGAGCGACACCATCAAAATGACCACGTTCAACCATGAAAGGTCGTGGTGCTATTAGTGATGCCATCTCAAAATAATTAAAAGTGCTACCAAGGTCCCATTCAAAGATTTCATACTCCCCTGACCATACGTAACTATGAGGGGAACGTGTTGACGCGTTCTTCCAGACCCACTCATTAAAATCTGCAGAACAAATTGAAAGGCAATAGTTTTTTACTAGTGGTGGAATTCTCATTGCTGATTTTCCGCCATAAGATAGGCCATAAAAACCGATTCTTTTTTTATCAACAAAGTCTAATGACCCGAGCCAATTCGTTATCTGTTGGTGTTGGGGGACCATGATAGAAAAGAGAGTCTTGCCTATTGAGTTGGCTTTAAATTGAAGCGCTCTAAACCGGTCCTGAAAAATATAAATGTTTTGAGGTGCAAATGTCACGAACCCGAGTTTCGCTAGCTCTGTTGAAAAAGCCTTATAGTAATGATGTTCCTTTTCACCAATGGTCGATTGTGGGCGCCCTTCAAGTCCATGTTGACAAACCACGACAGGTCTTTTTTTGCCATTCTTAGTTATATCCTTTGGAACCGTAAGAATTCCGTAGGCAAATAAACTATTGGATCCACCGAATACATCCAGAACAACTTCATATGAGATAAAAGAGTCGGTTTCATTTAGGAGTCTTGTTTTTGGATTAGGATTAACTAATTTATCATCAAAAATTCCGATGACTTTTTCCCCAAAATACTTCCTGTATGACGTCATGCTTTTTTCAAATTTATCCAATGAAGAAGTATCCATTTTTGATAAGAATTGATTTCGTAAGCCTGCGCTTTTCGATAATAATTCTTGATTGTGCCTATTGATTTCGTCGAATGCTCTAGCCTGAATATCCCCTAATTTTTCTATCGGTAATAATTTTGCGTCATGACTTCTTGCAGGATTTTCAAGGTACTGATTAATGTTACCAATAGATAAGCCAGCCCTGTTTATTTCTAAATTCATTTCGTCAAGAGTGAAGCTTGGGATTTTCCCTGGTTTTCCTCCTGTTCCTCTAGGCACATTAATGATTGGTGCTGAAGATGGGTCAATAATTAGCTTCCTAGGAATTATTAAACTGGCAATCTCGGCATCACCAAAATCGTTAAGTAGGCCAAATATATTTCGATAAGCAGGCTCATCCCAAATACGTTCTCTGGCTCCAAAGTAACCTATTATCCATGCTTTATTTATTCTTTCATCGAGTGCAGCTGAATACATCGCGATGAGCCCTCCTTCACCATCACCGGCTATCCCTACAGATTTTTCACCTTCATCACTCAAAGCATCTATTATCGAAGATACCTTTTGAACCTCGTATCCAATGATATGCCTACCCAGTTCAAAGGCAGACCTATAAAGAAATTCTCGGTTGGTAATTTTACGATATCGGGTTTTACGATCAATCAGAATTGGAACAAAGACCCTGTGACCGTTAGCGGCGAGATTCTGAGGTCTATGTGTATCTGCCAGGCTGTCTGGATCAGAAATAAAGATGGTTGTTTCTTCATGATTCTTTGGCTCAATGAGAAAACCTTCTACTGAAACACCACCGAATGATTGAATTTTAAATAACCGAATAGAATATTCGGGTAAAGTTGCTAAAATGTTACCAAGGAAAATTTTTGGGTTTTTTATACGCTGATCTCGAACTCCAATGATTCTCTTTAGTTTTTCTTTATCGGGTTTTTTGGATAAGGCATTTCTTATTTGTACTGATTCTTCGATTTTCTTTAGAAGAAATGTATCAACATTATCAATCAGTTTAGAAGCGATGTCGCCTTTCCAGACGAGGGCCTTCGTTCCTTCAAGTTCTTTAGCATTAATTTGTGAAGAATAGCAAACCGCTGAGAATAATATTGCTATAATATGAGCTTTGAAAATCTCAAGCCGATAAGTTTTGTTAAAATTAGCCTGAGATGATTTCGAGTTCATCTGACTAATTTACGCCAATGAATG
This sequence comes from Verrucomicrobiales bacterium, assembly GCA_028033615.1. Taxonomy (GTDB): domain Bacteria; phylum Verrucomicrobiota; class Verrucomicrobiia; order Verrucomicrobiales; family DEV007; genus EC70. The sequence goes on from JAOFDG010000001.1 coordinate 19,368, forward strand.
ATAAGCTGGAAAGAATATACTCTAATGAATATTCGATTTTGATTATCTCTTATTATCCATCAAATTTTTCTAGCGGTTTAACGATGTTTGATTCTAGAGCCCAAACCTTACTATAAACCTCTTCAGATAGTGGCTCTTGTTCTTCATAACCTTGGAAAATCATTTCTAATTTTGCATCTATATTGTCGATGTGATGTAGGGCAATTGCTTCAGGAGTTTTTGGAAGTACTGGTGAGCCATATTCAATTTTACCATGATGAGAGAGTATAAGGTGAATCAAATGAATCCGGACTTTTTCGGATGGAGGACCGAAAAGTTTCCATTCTTCAATAGTATCTGTGTCTATTTCACGCCATAAAGTATTGGCAATTTCTGTACCTATTGAAATATGACCCATTAGTTCGGCTCTAGAGTCATAGGGCATCGTAAAGCTATCTGCAGGAAATGAATTCTCCCACATTTTACCACAGTCATGGAAAAGGACACCTGTAATTAGTAAGTCTTTATTAAGAACTGTATACGCATCGGACAGTGCCTCAGCCGCACGCATCATCTGAGCAACGTGCTCCACTAACCCTCCTCTTCTGGCGTGATGTAAGTTTCTAGCTCCAGCGGAGCGTCTAAAGCGGTCACCAAACCTTTCAAGAAAACTTAGGCAGAGGGTCCGTAATCTAGGATCACCAAGAGAATGACAAAGCTGTTTTATGTATTTATAGTCCTCACTTTGTTTTTCCCTGGTTCTTCTGTCACCAGCCAAAGTTTCCTCAACTTCCTTAGTTTCTAGTTCTTGTATTTCCCAATCCCTAGCGTCTATTCCATATTCATTATTGGACCAGTGTCCTTGTACTTTGACCCATTCATTGCCTTGGAGTGACTCTGACTGAGTAAATGCTTTTGAATCTTGCCAGGCTTTTAATTTTAAAGAGCCAGTTGAATCGGTAATTTCGATTTCAAAGTATGGTTTGTTAGTTTTAGTCAATTTACGATGAATGCCAGAGATTTGCCCATGTAAAATATAACTACCCGGATTAGCTGATACTGTTTCTTTGATCTCTGATACGTTGAGTTTTTCCATTACTTGGTTTCTTAAATCACATCATAAACATAAATAAGTTCTTTTCGGTCGACAATAGTTAATAAAGGTTTAATATTTACCATAACGAATGAAAGATTCGTACTAATCTTCCGTTTATATAGTAATGGGTATTCAATGGTTTCAGGTGTTTATTTGTTTGGCTGGGTTAGCTATCCCAGTAGGTGTTTTACTATTTGCGGCCGCTGATACAGCTAGGGCGCAAAAAGAGAGCGCTAAAAAGGAATAACGAAACAACCTTTTTTGTAGCTTTTACATAGCAATTTATTCATCTGATTGCTTTTTGGTCTTAAATGCCATGGATATTCCCAAAACTATTACATGTGTTGACTGTGGTCAAAAAGCACACATCATGACACCGGAACCTGAATTTGGCTTTTCTGGGGGGGATTGGGTTGCTTACCGGTGTTCAGGATGTGGAGACAGATGGGATCTCGAGGTGTCTCATGATAATCACAATTCCGAAAATTCATCCCTTTGAATTAATCGGAAATTGAATTGTTTTGTTAAATATCAAAATTCGTTTTTAGTCAATCAAGATGGCTTCCTGTTTTCATTTACAATCTGATTACGAGCCACGTGGTGATCAAAGGCAAGCCATCGATAAATTAGTTAAGTCGTTATGCTCTGGCAATAAACATCAAACGCTGCTCGGTGTGACAGGTTCAGGGAAGACCTTTACCATGGCGAATGTCATTGCCGAAATCGGTAAGCCAACATTAGTTATGTCACATAATAAGACATTGGCAGCGCAACTTTATTCAGAGTTTAAAAACTTTTTTCCAAAAAATGCAGTCGAGTATTTCGTTTCATATTTTGATTATTATCAGCCTGAGGCATACATACCAAGAAGTGATACTTATATCGAAAAAGACTCATCTATTAACGATGAGATAGAGAGGTTAAGACTTTCTTCAATGGGGTCTCTCCTTACAAGGGAAGACGTTCTTGTGGTAGCCAGTGTTTCCTGTATTTATGGATTAGGATCTCCAGATGATTACAAAGATATGATGTGCCCTGTTCATGTTGGAATGCAAATGGAAAGGGATCAATTGTTAACTAAGCTCGTCGAAATGCTTTACGAAAGAAATGACATTGCATTTGCTCGTGGTCAGTTTCGTTCTCGAGGTGATGTCGTTGATATTATTCCTGCTTACCTAGAAAATGAGGCTATCAGAGTCGAATTTTTCGGAGATGAAATAGAGAGATTATCTATTTTTGACCCTTTGACTGGAAATGTTTCAGCGAAGATTGAAAGTTATAATTTTTATCCTGCAAAGCAGTTTGTTACGCCAGCAGAAAAAATGTCGAAGGCCATTAAAGAGATAAGAAATGAACTTGAGGACCAGGTTGCATACTTTGAGAAAAATAAAAAATATATAGAGGCACAGCGCATTAGACAAAGGACTGAATATGACATCGAAATGATGCAAGAAATGGGTTTTTGTCAGGGAATAGAAAATTACTCTAGGCATCTAAGTTCAAGGGACCCTGGGTCAAGGCCTTCAACTCTTTTAGATTTTTTCCCCGATGATTTTCTGACGATAATAGACGAGTCTCATGCCACCGTGCCTCAAGTAGGTGGAATGTATGAAGGTGATAAATCTAGGAAGACAACATTAGTTGATTATGGTTTTAGACTGCCAAGTGCATTAGACAATCGGCCTCTTAAGTTTGATGAGTTTATGGGTCTAACTGGTCAACGGGTCTATGTGAGCGCAACACCTGCAAGATTTGAAATAGAAAATAGCACAGTTGGAAATGATAAATACATACCGCGGCAGGCTAAACAAAAAGGTGGCACTAAGGTATTACCAAAAATTGTACCCCTTATTTCTGGATCCTCACAAAGTATTGAAAATTTTAATGTTACAGAAAATGGTAAAGATCTCGTAGTTGAACAAATCATTCGCCCTACAGGTCTACTTGATCCATTAGTAGAGATTAAGCCTTTGAAAGGACAGATCGACGAAACTATTGAGCTCTGTAGGGGAGTTACTGATTTAGGAAATCGTGTTCTCGTGACTACTCTAACAAAAAAAACTGCGGAGGATCTTACAGACTATTTAAGAGATTTAGATTTTAAGGTTAGATATCTTCATAGTGACATAGGAGCCATCGAAAGAGTAGAAATTTTAAGATCATTGAGGGCGGGTGAATTTGATATTCTTGTTGGAATTAACCTTTTGAGAGAAGGCTTGGATCTACCAGAAGTATCTTTAGTATGTATACTGGATGCAGATAAGGAGGGCTACCTAAGGAGTGAAACATCACTTATTCAGACTGCTGGAAGAGCTGCAAGGCACGTCGATGGCAAAGTTATTCTTTTTTGTGATGACTTCACAAAGAGTATAGAAGGTTTAGTCAATATTACTGAGTACAGGAGAAGAAGGCAGATAGAATATAACGAAAAGCATGGTGTTATTCCTGAGAGTGTGAAACGCGCAGATCAAGAGTCGCTTCATATGCATCGCGAAGATAACCAGGTCTCAAAAAATATTGTCTCAGATAATGATGGAGACCTTGATGTGCTTCAGGTTATCGGTGAACTAAAGGAAGAAATGCAGGAGGCTTCATCTAAATTAGAATTCGAAAAAGCGGCTCTAATAAGGGACCAAATTGAAGAATTAAAGAAATTATCAAATAAATAGATTTACTATTAGTCTATTATCTTTGTTGGAAGAGTTGACACTTAGTAGTAAATTGTTTTTATGGTCAGAAAATATTTAAGTTTCTTTATTGCGTGGTCCTTTCTGACGTTAGTCGCCTTATCAGAAGTTAAATTTTTCAGAGGGGCTTGTGATGCTTCAGCGGCGTTAGCGTTGGATTCTGATGCAATATTAGTGGCAGATGATGAGGATAATATTCTAAGAATATATTCATACGATGATCCAGGTCTTCCAATTTCAAGTTTTTCTCTTGATGATTTTCTTGGAGTTGTTGATTCATCTCATCCAGAATCAGACATTGAGGCATGCACTCGGGTTGGAGATATTATTTATTGGATCACTTCCCACGGTCGAAGTAAAAAAGGCAAATGGAGAAACAGTAGATATAGATTATTTGCTACAGAAATTTTTAAAATAGATGGAATCTACAAATTAAAGCCTAAGGGAAAACCCTGTCTAAACCTTATTGATTCATTACTGCAATTAGATGAATTAAAATTACAAAAAAATATTGGAGCAGTAGGAAAAAATTCAGGAACAAAATTAGCACCCAAAGAATACGGATTAAATATTGAGGGTATGACGATAAGCGCTGATGGAAAGGATCTATATATAGGTATGAGAAACCCAGTCCCAGGAAACCGCGCCATTCTCATTCCTTTGAAAAATATAGATGATGTTATACTAAGAGAATCTGATCCCAAACTGGGTACTCCTATTTATTTAAACTTGGCTAATAGAGGGATTCGATCCATAGAGTATTCAAGTGCCCATCAAATGTATTTTATAATAGCTGGATCAATCTCTGGAGAAGGTAATTCGTCGATTTACTCTTGGAGTGGAAGTATAAAAACGAATCCTAAGACTATAATGACATTTTCAAAGCTAAACCCAGAGGCGATTGCTCCAATTAAAGATTCAAAGCAGTTATACGTTTTGAGCGATGATGGAAATGTTAAGCACCAGGTAAAGTCTAATGAGACTAACGATAAATTAATTGATGGAGCCAGTTCCTGTAAGTCTTTAAAAGATTATAATAAGAAAAGATTTAGAGTTATTAGCTTAAATCCAAAAAAAATTCCTAATAAAAGTGGTGATTTTTAAGTTATTATTTAAAAGGGATTAGTATTTATAATCCTTGAGAGTAAATTAAAATAATGGATCGAGCTCCAACAAAAAAACTATCTCCACTCAACAAAGTTGATGCTGGACTGATAGTTGAAAATCATGATTATGACCCAAGTCTAAATGAAGTCATAAACGAAGGAGGGCAAAAGAACTCGAAATTTTTATCTCTTGGAGTTGCTGTATTACTTCATGTAATCTTGTTTATCATTCTTGCGTTGATAGTCCTTGTTCATTTTGAGGATCAACAAATTGAAATGGTTGTTGAAGCTGGGGCTCAGAACTCTACACAACAAATTGAAAAAAAATCTTTTGCTAAAAAGGTCACGAATGAAAAGCCGTCTCCACCTTCTAGGCCGATTTCTCCATTAATAACAGCGACTAATGCTTCTTCTGTAATATTACCAGACGTGACAGTTCCTACTGAATCACTAGCTTTTGGAAGTGGCTTTGGAGATGGCTTTGGTATTGGTGGTTTTGGTGATGGAAGGGGCGGAGCCAAATTTTTTGGTACGAGTGGTGGAGGGAATCGAATCATTCTCGTAATTGATACTTCCACTAGTATGAATAATAATTGTGGAGTCGAAGGTATTGCAGCTTTGAGAAGAGAGATCGTTAAAACGTTGTCTTCTTTATCTCCCAATGTTCGTTTCAGTATTATTTGTTTTGGTAAAGATTGTGATGGGTTCGATTCTCAACCCGTTGTTGCTAATGCAAGTAACATTGCTCGTGCAAAAAATTGGATGAAGGCCTATTTTATTAACAAGAAAGGGGGCAGCTCATTTGACAGAACCAGAACTTCAGAATGGGGTGCCAAGAGTAAAGATAACAATGGCATTTCATATTTTCCGATTATGCCTGACTCTATTAAGGCACTTGCAGGCACTAGCGGTGGTTCAAGAATGGATCTCGCCTTGGTAGCGGCATTTCTTCAAAAACCAAGTTCTGTTTTTCTAATCGCTGACGGGGCGCCTGGAACTTCTAAGGGTGGTCAAAAGTTAGGGAACAGTGCTATCGTAGACCTTATTTTTCAAGAGGCTAAACAGATTTATAGAGGTCAGTTACCTAAGGTCAATTGTATCAGTGTAAAAGGCATTGGAGAAGCTATTCTTAAGGATATATCCAAGAGATTTGGAGGTAATTACAAAGCTATTGACCCCTCAAAGATATAAATTAAAGAACTATTTTGCCGCTAAAGACACCCTGATTAATTCGGTATCATTTCTAATGAAGCATGACTTCATGGCATACGCAGGGTGAGACCAAACGATTTTCCGTTGCCTCATATCAATACCATTAGGCTCTATCAAATGAGCTCGACTAATCTCGTGATAGCCTTTCGAATCTATTTTTGCTAACGCTAAGTCTCCAGTTTCACTGAATAGAAAAAATCTATCCTTATGTGGAGTGACAAAAACTGTTCCCCATCGAGAGGGTCTTTCTAGTCCGACAGGATCGAGTGAATCCCATATTCGTTTACCACTTTCGAGATTCAGGCAACGAAACTCACCATAACTACACGCACCATAAATGTGACCTTCAGTTATAACGGCAGTGTTCATGATACCATTGAGGTGCTGAGTTCTTTTTTCACTTACTTTTTCTGTTTTCCAAATAATTTCTGGTTCCTTATTTGGAATCATTTTCAAAGCCATTGAACCATTGTAGAATGAAGAAAGGAAAAGAATATTATCTGCTAACTGTGGAGTCGACACGCTTAGTCCATAACGAAGTTGCCACGGAATAGTCCAAATTACTTTACCTGTTCTTGGGTTTAGTGCATTCACTGAATCAGGTGTCCATATGATTAGAAATTTTTTGTTGTTATGATTTATAATTACTGGTGGAGCGTACCCAGGCTCCTTCGCAGTCAGGGACCGCCAGACTTCTTTACCGTTGGATTTATTAAATGCTACTGCGACTGTTCCCTCTCCTCCGGCTAGACATATCAGAAGGTCTTCATATATTAAAGGATTTGATGAGAAGCCCCAAGTCGGAGTCTTTATATTGAAAGCAGTATTGAAGTCTTTTGACCAAATTTCTTCTCCGTTATCAGTATCTCTACAAAACAGATTTCCCTCGGATCCAATCGTATAAATGAGATTTTCATTAATGAGAGGTGTTGATCTAGGTCCGGCTGAGTAACTAATTGAGTATGGGCAATCGTATGATTTTTCCCAAAGGACTTTACCGTTTTTAGCGTCCAAACAAATTAATCTTTCATTGCCTGGAATCGTTACCCTTGAGAAAGGATTCTCAGGAGATTTTGAATCCTTATCCATTTGTCTATCCATCACATAGACTTTGCCATTGGCTACGGCAGGTCCTGCGTAACCCCTGCCAATTTTAGTTTTCCAAACAGTATCTAGCCCATCGTCAGGGAATTTCTCTAGAATACCGTCTTCTCTCCAAACGCCATCTTTGTCTGGTCCGAACCAACCTGGCCAATCATCAGCTTTTATTATTGTTGTTGTAATTAATAAGAGAAGAAAAACTTTTTTGTACATCAATTTTAGCTAGTTGTTTGAAGGTATTATCAATTAATAAGCTTCTTCCATATTAATAATAATGCTAACATAAATGTAGATGAAAAAGTGGCATTTGTTTGCGTGTGTTCCTTACGCTTTTGCTATTATTCTTTTTTATTCAGTTGCAGTTCACATGTACTATACACTCGAGGGTTGGCCAACTTCTATTGGTACTAGAGGTTTTCCTGAGCCATTACTTATTCATGTGAATATTCAAGGATGGTATCTCTCCATACTTGGTTTTTTTACTGTTTTTGTTTCTCCAGTGATTATTCTAATTTGCTTTATTGTGCCAAAATTACGGCACTTAAGTATCTATTTTTTATTTCAGATTATTGGTCTAGTGATTTTCCTTGCGCAGATGTTTTTTGCTCCTGATGCCTATGTTAATTGGTTTTGGGATTGAGTAAAATGAAGGTTTTAAATTGATAACTATATTAGGAAAACATAATTTTCTAACACTGTTTGGCATAGCAATAGCTCCTATGTAGTTGCGTAAAAATTATTTTACAAAGCTACCATTTTTTTAATTTCAGTATTCTGAACCATCATGTTTGATAAATATCACACAGACAATTTCTTTGATGAGATGTTTATCAACAACGAAGAAAATCTTCGAACAAGGAATCACTATGGTTTAGTTCAGGATATATTTAGCTCTTTTTCGGGTAAAGACTTTAAGGCAAAACAGCATTCAATTAATAGAGCTTTTGTAGAGCATGGAGTAACTTTTACCGTTTACAGTGATCACCAAGGAACAGAAAAAATTTTTCCTTTTGATCCTTTTCCCCGTGTTGTTCCTTTTAATGAATGGGAAAAAGTAGAGCACGGATTAATTCAGAGAGTTACTGCACTTAACTTATTTCTTCATGATATTTACCATGATGCTCAAATTGTTAGTGATGGAGTTATTCCCGAGCACGTAGTCAAGTCTGCAGAGCACTATAGGCCTGCATTAAAAGGTTTAGACGTGCCAGAAAATATTTATATCCATATATGCGGATCTGATCTTATTAGAGATCATAATGGTGACTATATTGTGCTAGAAGATAATTTACGATGTCCTTCTGGTGTTTCTTATGTTCTTGAGAATAGGGAAGTCATGAAACGTTCTTTTCCTAATCTCTACAGGGATATGAATGTTAGACCTGTTAACCATTATCCTCAAATGTTACACGATGCCCTAAAATTTGTGGCTCCAGTTCGTAAATCTGACCCTATTTGTGTTTTGCTTAGTCCCGGTGTTTATAATAGTGCTTATTTTGAGCATACTTTTTTGGCTCAAGAGATGGGAATTGAAATTGTAGAGGGTCGTGACCTCATCGTTATAGATAATATCGTATACTTGAGAACAACAACTGGCTTAGTTCAAGTTGATGTCATCTATAGACGTATTGATGACGATTTTATAGATCCAACGGTTTTTAAAGAAGATTCAATGCTCGGTGTGCCGGGTCTTGTCGGAGCCTGCGAGAGAGGAAACGTTACACTAGCCAATGCTCTAGGAGCGGGGGTAGCTGATGACAAAGTAGTCTATGCCTTTGTCCCTAAAATGATCGAATATTATCTTTCGCAAAAACCCATATTAAAAAATGTCCCGACTTTTTTAACCTACGATGATGATGAACGAAATCATGTCCTTAATAATCTTGAGTCATTAGTTGTTAAAGCAGCGAATGAGTCAGGAGGTTATGGAATGCTAATGGGCCCAACTTCAACAAAAAAAGAAAGAGAAAACTTTAGTAAAAAAATTAATGAGAATCCTCGTAATTATGTTGCTCAGCCCGTAATTTCTTTATCAAGGCATCCTACGATTTGTGATGGCATTTGTGAGGGGCGGCACATTGATCTGAGGCCCTTCGTCATTTATGGCGAAACAGTTGAAGTTCTTCCTGGTGGATTAACGAGAGTCGCTCTTAATAAGGGATCTTTAGTGGTTAATTCATCTCAGGGTGGCGGGAGTAAGGATACTTGGGTACTCCGCTCAAATTAAATCTTTTAAGATCAAATTAATGCTATCCAGATCTGCAGATAACCTTTATTGGATGTCCAGATACATTGAAAGGGCTGAAAATATTGCTAGAATATTGGAAACTAGTTCTCAATTTCTTTTGGATCTTGGACAAGGATCTAGGCAAATGGATAATTCAGGTTGGAGGCCAATCCTTGAAGTTTTATGTGTTGATGAAGACTTTGATAGAATAAAGAAGCAGGATCCGGAGCTAGGAATTCTCCAATTTCTTTCTATTTCTAAGTTTAATTCGGACAGTATTATTCAGTGCATCGCTTTGGCAAGAGAGAATGCTAGAATGGTTAGAGATAAAATTTCTGAGGAGATGTGGCGCGAACTAAATCGCATACACTTATTTCTAAAAAGTGAATCAGCAAAGACAGAATGGGAGTTTTCCCAACATGAGTTTTTTAATCGGATTATCAGATTTTCATTACTATTCCAAGGTTTAGTACAATCTACTATTGCGCATAATGAAGGATATTTATTTATTCAATTAGGAAAGTATTTAGAGAGAGCTGACAAGACAACCCGCATAGTAGACATTCCTTCTCTATATGAAAAAAAATCTCTATCTGTCTCACCTTGGCCTACCGTATTAAAATCATGTAGCGCCAGAGCTACATACCTTACTTCTATAGGAACAACTATTACAGAGAAAGAGAGTATATCTTTACTTCTCTTTGACGGAAACTTTCCAAGGTCGTTACGATTTTGTTTGAATGAGGTTGATTCTATAATGCATAAGATTTCACAAACCCCACGGGGAAATTTTAGTAATGAAGCTGAGAGAATAACGGGAGCTGTGTTAGCGAGCATAGATTTTAACGGCAAAACTGATATCGAGCTTCTCGGACTTCATGATTATCTGGACCATATTCAGGATAAGATTAATAGCATTGGGGAACAAATTTTTGATCATTATATTTTGTTACCCACTTCAACCATTGAAGCCCCTGAATTACCTAATCCTGTCATTCAAGATTATCAGCAGCAACAACAGCAACAACAATAGACAGTTCATTTAATACTAGTGAAAAAACAAATAAACACACCAGTGACTGAAGAGATAAATATTAACTTGGATAGCAGTTCTGAAACTATTCAGAATATCTCGAAGTATTCAATTATACACAAGACTACTTTTTCTTATAGTGAAGAGGCTAGGGAAAATGTTAATCAGGTCAGATTAAAACCATTAAATGGTTATTATCAAAATTTAGATTTCTATCTTCTGACTGTTTTGCCAGCAACTAAGCTTACGGAGTACCCAGATTTATTTGGTAATTCGGTACATTATTTTGAGGTAAATAGTCCCCATAAAAAACTTCAAATAGAGTCCCGTTCGACTGTATCTATTGAGGCCGTGGTAGATTATAAAAATTTACCCTATGGTTCAAAGCACGATGATTTACTTGGACTAATAGAAAGAGATGATTGCTACGAATTTTTAAATGGTAGCACTTATGTAAACTGGCCCATATCTCTTTGGAAGGAAGCACTAGATGTCAAAGACAACTCTGAGGATGTTTTTCAAACTTGCTACTCCTTAATGACCTTTGTTTATAATGTTTGTTTTTATTGTACAGAATCAACCACAGCAGAAACGACAGCCTATGAAGTATTTAACGACAAAAGAGGAGTCTGCCAAGACTTTGCTCACTTATTGATAGCCTATTGTAGAAGTATAAAGATTCCGGCGAGATATGTTTCTGGCTATATTTGGGATCCTTCTGGTGGTAGCGGAGAAAATGCGATGATAGGCTCACAGGCTTCTCATGCATGGGTAGAAGTTTATGTTCCAAATGCTGGATGGATTGGACTGGATCCAACTAATAATAAAATTGTTAATGAGCAGTACATCAAAATTGCGATAGGTAAAGACTATGATGATGTGGCTCCTATACGTGGAACTTTTTACGGTGGAGGTCAGCGTAGTAAAATGGAGGTCAAAGTAAATGTAAGTAAATTTACGAAATAATACTTTTGCTTTTATGCAACAATATCATTAATGACGTTGCCCGAAACATCAGTCAGTCTGAAGCGTCGACCACTATGAAGGTAAGTGAGTTTTTTGTGCTCCATACCTAAAAGGTGAAGAATAGTCGCATGAATGTCATGGATCTCAACCTTATCCACTGCTGCTTTGTGACCTATTTCATCTGTTTCACCATATGAAGTGCCTCCCTTAGATCCTCCACCTGCAAACCAATAGCAACCGGCATGAGGGTTATGATCTCTTCCAGTAGGTTTGCCACCTGAAAGTTGTGAGACTGGAAGTCTGCCAAATTCACCACCCCAAATAACTAAAGTATCTTTCAGTAGACCACGTTGTTCGAGGTCAGAAAGAAGACCTGCAATTGGCTGATCAGTTTCACCTGCAAATTGTGAATGGTTCTTCTTAATATCTCCATGGCCGTCCCAACTTCTTTGATTCTCCATGCCGCCAGAATAAATCTGCACGAATCGAACTCCACGTTCAACCATTCGCCTAGCCATTAGGCATTGCCTTGCAAAGTGAGAGCATCTCTTTTCATTTAGACCGTATAAATTTTTGATATGCTCGGGTTCACTATCAACTTCAAAGCATTCTGGTGCCTCTTGTTGCATCCTATAAGCAAGTTCAAAACTTCTTATTCTAGCTGTGAGTTCTTTATCCTCTGGATATTTTTTTTGATGTTCGTTATTTAATTTCCCAATCAGATCAAGTTGAGCTCTTTGCTGCTGATCACTTAACTCACCTATTCTCCTCAAATTTGGTATAGGTTCACCTTTTGATCTTACCCAAGTGCCCTGATAAGCTCCTGGAAGAAAGCCGCTACTCCAATTAGCAGCATGACCTTTTGGTAGGCCTCTGTTTAGAGGATCTGACATCACTACGAATGCTGGAAGATTTTCATTTTCGGATCCGAGGCCATAAGTTACCCAACTGCCAACGCATGGGTGACTCATTCTTGTAACGCCCGTATTGGCCATAAAAAGAGCAGGGCTATGGTTGTTAGATTGCGTATGAAATGACTTTATGAATGCCATTTTATCAACGTGTTTTGAAAGGTTAGGAAACAAAGAAGATGCCCACATGCCACTTTGTCCGTGCTGTTTAAATTCAAATGGAGACTTCAGTAGTGGTCCTACAGCATTATCAAAGAATCCAGTTGTCTTATCGAATCCATCGAGTTTCTGTCCGTCTGCTTTTACTAGCCCGGGCTTATAATCCCAAGTGTCTACATGGCTTGGTCCTCCGTTGATGAAAAGCCATATTACGTTTTTAGCTTTAGCCTTGTGGTGAGGTTTTTTCGAGGCTAATGGGTTAATAGAATTATTTTGTGAGCCGATTGAATTCTGATTGAGCAGAGAATTTAATGCCAGCATACCTATGCCTCCTCCTGCACGTTGCAAGAGTGCTCGACGGGTTGAAACGTTTTGTATTCTTCCGCAGTGATTCATAATTTTTATTCGATGTAAATAAATTCGTTTGAACTCATCAATGCTCCACAGTAATTCGTGAGAGCTTTTTCTTTATTGCCAGAGTAGCTATCTGTTTGAGCTTTAAGAAAATTAATACCGGTCTGAAGTTCAATCCTCGTTGGTTTCCTTCCAAAGGCAATTCTGTATCCAAGAGTTACAGGATCATCCGAATTTTTTAACCTAGCGGCAAATGCGACAGCCATTCTCCTAATGTTTGGATCATTTATAAAGCTTAATGCTTGAGATGGTGTTGTTGTCACTGACCTTTTACCCATACTTGACAAAGAGTCAGGCCAATCAAATAATTGCATGATTGGTACAAGTTTACTTCTTTTAATGAAAAAATAAATACTCCGCCTGTTCATGCTTTCTTTTAGAGTGCCTGGACCGTACATAGTTTCATCTAGAAGGCCAGATACTACTAGAGCATTATCTCGAATGGCTTCGGCCTCGAGCCTTCTTGGCTCTCTGGGTGACTGATATGCTTTACTTTCAAGAATCAGACGATGAATGTGTTTCAGACTCCAACCATTTTCAATGAGCTCTAAAGCTAACCAATCTAGCAGTTCAGGGTGGTTAGGTTTTTCTCCCTGGAAACCGAAATCGTTCGGAGTTGAAACAATTCCTATGCCAAAGTAGTGCTGCCAAATACGGTTTACGATAACCCTAGCAAGTAAGTGCCCTGCGCCATTATTTACATCAGTAATCCACTCTGCAATTGCAGTCCTACCTTTAGACTTTATTTCTGTCCCCCTACTCAAAACTTGGAGAAATCCTAATGAAGCGACTTCACCTTTTTGTCTAACATCACCACGATTTAAGAAATAAGTTTGTTTATAGAAATCTGGAATACTTCCACTACTAGTGTGGTGTCGCATCGGTTTGACTTTATTTCCACTCGAGCAAATCATAACTTTAGCAATCTCCTTCTTTTGCTTTGATTCGAGTTCTTTTAATTCGGAAGTTAGTTTATTCCAATGACCGTCAAGAGTCTTATAAAGAGTTAGTATTTTTTCTATATTTGATTTATCGAATTTTCCACTATTTGAAGTAATGGCATCTTGAATTTCCTTAACTATTTTTTCTGGACCAGAATTTAGATTCTTAATTGAAAGAGTTGAGGCTTCTTTATCGGTAACCGAAATCCTAAACCTCCCAATGTTATGTTTGTGATTGTTATTGAAATGGAGTTTGATTTCTAACTGATCTCCTTTTTTGGAATTTGAATCATTGCTAATATCAAACATTGCAGAGTGGTCTTTTCCAAATTTAGGGTCTAGCGCCCAGGCAGATTTCGGATTGTCATCAATGGCTGCCGAAATCGGTAGATTTGTTTGCTCAAAAGTCGCTCTTGGATTGATGAGTTTAAGTGTTTTGCCATCTGCTGTTATTTTAAAGTCACTCAGAGCTATGTTACCGTTACTGGCTCTTCCGGGGCCTCCTTTTACCATTGAATCGTCTTTCAATGCTTCAATTAGAATAGCACTTATCTTCTCTAGTGAATTTTTGGCAGTAAATGTATAAGTATCAAAATTTGCATTATTACCTGTCACTAAATAAGAACCATCATCCTGTTTTAAAAACTTAGCCCCGCCTTTAGATTTAATTTGCTCAGGAACTAAAATTGACCATGGACTTTTAGCCTTTGTGATTAAGTTATCTTTTTTTAGATTTGAATGCCATTTTTCAAATGATTTTTTAAGATCATTTGTTTCATAGTTTTTTAATTTTGATCTGACATCGTTAACTTTTTTTCTAAGACTTTCATTATCTTTTGGATTCATTGACGCCAAATCAATATCCACATCGCTCCTTACAGTCGTAGTGAATGCCGAAAGCATGTTATAATAATCTGCTGTAGGAATTGGATCATATTTATGATCATGACAGCGAGCACAAGCAATTGTGGTTGCTAACATTGCGGTGCCCATTGTTCCAAGCATGTCATCCATAGCATCGTATCGTATTCTCTCAGCTTCACTGATGGTAATTTGGGTTGGAAACACTCCCGCCCCCAAAAACCCTGTGGCCATCATTGCCATCGGGTCATCAGGAGCTAACTCATCTCCAGCTATTTGCCATTTTGTGAATTCATTATATGGCATGTCGGAGTTAAAGGAACGAATAACAAAGTCCCTATAATGGAATGCAAATTTGCGGTCATAATCTTGCTCGAAACCGTGACTCTCACCGAATCTCGCTACGTCTAACCAGTGCCGTGCCCACTTTTCTCCAAACTTTGGATTTGATAACAAACCATCAATAAGTGCTTTATAATTTTTACTGGAATAATTATTTACAAAATCATCAAGATTATCTGGGTCAGGAGGTAAGCCGATCAGATCAAAATGAAGGCGCCTTCCCAAGACTCTGGGTGTGGCCACTTCTTTAGATTTAATAAAATCATCAAGATTATTTTTATTTCCAAAACTCGTCTTGATAGGAGAGTATGCCCAGTAAGATCGATCTTCATCAGTCACTTTCATGGGAGCCTTTTCGCCGTTAGACCTTTCAACAAGTGGGCTGTCATATGCAGCTCCTAAATCTATCCATTTTTCAATTAATTTAATAGATGACTCTTGCATCTTATCTTCTTTAGGTGGCATGAAGGGTTCTTCACTGTGCCTAAGATAGTTAATGAGTGGACTCTCTTTGGCGTTGCCAGGAATTACGGCAATACCCTGATCTCCACCTGCAATTAATCCTTGTCGACTACTAAGATCGAAAGAGGACTTTGTCTTATCGCCTCCATGGCATTTTAAGCATTGGCTATCGAAAAGAGTTTTTATTTCATTTCTGAATAGCTCTTTGCTCATTGTCATGTTTTTCGCATGGTCGTTTTGATTTCCATGTACGTTCAGACAAAGAGAAAGTAGAAAAAATATCTTTAAGTAAGATTCTTTCATTTAGCGGTTAATTGAATATTGAATGTCTTAAGGCAGTTTGGTCAAGAAAAGTATCTACTAGAAGTTAGTTATTGCCTTATCAGGCTCATTTTGCTTTTCTCAACCTTAAGAGCGCGAGAATCTTTTGCTAATTCATCAAACTCTTGAGATTTTATTCTAACACTAATAATATAGGGCTCTTCCCCTTTTTCCCAATGACCATAAGTTGTCGTAAGAATGGTTCCGTCTCTTAGCAATTCAACTCCCGGATATGTAGTATCCCAACCTTTTTTGTTATCCGCCACTTTAATGACGTACTGACCAGAGTTTCCTTCAATTATATCGTCATATGTTCCAACCCATGCAGCCCAGTCGCCCTCATGAGGGATCGGACTCTTATCAACTCCTAATTTTGAGCCTATCGCGGTCTTGCAACGAAAAGAAATAAAAAGCCTTCCATCTGGAAGGTATTTTGCGGTGTGTCTATCTCCAGTTAACGTTATGGGTAATTCTTTCGGCTTCGACCAAGTCTTTCCTTCATCATTAGATAATATGAGATACGAATTTTTTTGTCTCGAATTCTCTCTTAGGAGAACACATAGTTGCCGTTTATCTGGAGATCTGATTGCACCTGGTTCGCAGAGGTGAATAAAACTTGAGGAAAAAATTTCTTTGGGGTTTTGCCATGTCATTCCTCCATCAGTTGATAATGAGCTGTACAAAGTAAACATTACAGGATTTTGTTTTTTTGAACCCTCCGCAATGAACCTTCCATCGTCATGGAAAAGGGCTCGGTAATGCCCAGGATTTTTTAAGTCTTTAATCATTGTTCCCATAGCCACTATGCCGCCAAAGTCCCCGATAGGATTAAGTTCTGACCATGTCTTACCATTGTTTTCACTGGTAGCCATTCTAATTGGGTATAGCCCTGAAAACATGACAATCCTTTCTTTTCCCTTTTGATCTTTAACTTGGAATAGTGTGGGAACCTCTTTTGAGCTGGTCCAATTATTTGGTGTTTCTAAGCGTTCGCTCCAGCTCTTGCCTCCATCATCACTTTTCTTGTAAACAATAGCCCCTTTACCATGTCCTTTTGGGTATACGCAAAGGACCGTTTTTCCATCATTTAATAGAGTCGTTGTTGGATGACCTAAATATTGACCCTTTTCTTTGTCGACAATGATCTGACGATCCAAGTCTTTTGAAATATCAATGAATCGAATTTCTTTAGCCCATGCTTTTGGGGTAGAGATTAAAATAATTATTTGGATAAAAAAAGAGAGGGAGAGTTTCATAACGAGGTTTAAAGAGAGACAAAATGACTCTTTATTGAGATTCTAAATATACTTAAATGGAACATTATGACCCTATAAGATGCTTTAATTGAATCGAAATATATATCATAACTTCTTTATTATAAACGTTTAGCATGTTACTTATCACTAATTGGCATAGATATAGCTGTACTATAACAGTACATTTTAAAAATAAACAATTAACTAATAAAAACAATAAAGGAGAAATATAATATGAGAAGTCTAATTAAATGGAGCCCAATAAGTGAATTTCATGACGTTACCAACCAATTATCTAATTTAATGAACTTTGGTCAGAGACCATATTTAAATGATGATGGCCAGGTTAATGAGGAATTAGATTGGACCCCAGCAGTTAACGTTACAGAAAATGATTTAAGATATAAAATTGATCTAGAAGTTCCAGGAGTAAAAAAAGAAGACATTCAAGTGGGTGTAGAAAATGGTAAAATTACTATTACTGGTGAGCGGAAATCGGAGAAAGAAGTCAAAAATGAAAAAATTCACCGAACGGAGTTCTCAGTTGGTAAATTTTCACGATCCTTCAAAGTTCCTCAGGATGCTGAATCTAGCGCTATAGCCGCCAAGTTCGAGAATGGAATCCTTGGAGTTTCACTACCAAAAGTTGAATCTTCAAAGCCCAGAAAGGTGCAAATTGAGGTGAGTTAGTGATTAAAGTATCAATTCTTCTGAGTTGATAATAGCTGAGTGCCCGTGTTCGGATATTGATTTTCGAGCACGGGTTTTTTGTTTCAGGTAAACAGATTTTTTTTTTGATGCTTGTTCTTACCAAATACTGGCACTTAATTTCATTTAAAGAGAATCATAATGTCGAAAGACCTGCCCACAGCCGTACAAATTAAAAACCTTACAAAAATCTTTCCTCTTCCTTTCAGGAAAGAAAAGGTAGTGGCAGTCGATAATTTGTCTCTGTCGGTAAAGCCTGGGGAAGTTTATGGATTAATTGGCCCTAATGGATCCGGGAAAAGTACAACGATGAAAGTGCTTCTTGGGCTGATATCTGCTACTTCCGGAAGCTCCACTGTCTTTGGTATGAGTAGTACTGAAACAGCTAGTCGTGGTTCAGTTGGGTTTCTTCCTGAAAACCCTTACTTCTATAAGTATCTTACGGGAGCCGAGACGATAGCCTTTTATGGAAAGCTTTGTGGGCTTAAGCGAAAAGCCATCAAAGAGAGAACATCTGAATTATTAAACTTGGTTGAACTCGAAGGCGCGAGGGATCGAAGGCTCGCTGGATACTCTAAAGGAATGTTACAAAGAATCGGTTTGGCCCAAGCTCTGGTTGGCAGACCTAAGCTGGTTGTGCTAGATGAGCCGACTGCAGGAGTTGATCCAGCGGGATCAAGAAAGATTCGAGACCTAATCATGCAACTGAAAGAACAAGGAATTACTGTAATACTTTCATCTCATCTTTTAGAGCAAGTTCAGGAAGTTTGTGACAGGGTGGGAATTATTTTTGAAGGTAAGCTGGTTCGTGAAGGAAGCTTGAAAAAGTTAATTGAAATTGAGGATCAGACTGAGATCGTTTTGGAAAATGCCGGATCTGATTTATTGAAAAAAATTTCCGATCTAGTTAATCAGGAAAGTGGTGTAAATTTAGTTAGATCGGGTCGACCTAGAACGACCTTAGAAACCCTCTTTTTGAAGGAGACAGGAGGAGATTCAAAAGATGCTAGAAATGATTCATGACAGTTGAAAATAACAAATCAATTGATAACGAGCTGAATTCAAAGTTTAAACTTTTTTCACTCTCACGTGTCATGGCTATTGCTATGAATACTTTCACCCAACTGGTTCGGATGAAAGTATTTTACTTTCTGTTGATCTTTAGTGTTTTAATTATTGGGGCAAATGTATTGTTCCTCAATTTCACTTTTGAGCAGGAGCTTAAGATCCTTCAGGATGTTTCATTTGGGGCAATGACTCTTTTCGCTAGTATTTTTTCTATCGTTGGAACGGCTTTACTAATTCCTAAGGATATAGAAGATAGAACTCTTTATAGTATTCTTACAAAGCCAGTACCTAGGTTTGAGTATTTAGTTGGCAAGCTTCTTGGTATTTTGTTTCTTGTCGCAGTCAGTCTGCTCTTGATGTCGATTCTTTTCTTTGCCGTTTTGTTTGTTAGGCAGCACGGAATCCTTGCAGAAGAGATCAATCAAATGCGTGGCCAGCCCTCTCAAGAACAAATATCTTCATTAAGAGAGGATATTTTTGCTCAAGGTTTGAGACTCGAACTTATCAATGGTGTCGTTGCGGTTTTTCTAAAAGCCGCTGTGGCTGCTGCTATAGCTCTTGTTGTTTCCACCTTTGCAAGCTCTACCTTGTTTACCATCATCGTAAGTTTAGTCATCTATTTTATAGGACACGCCCAGTCCATGGCCCTTGATTATTATTTTCCAGAAGGTGATATGCATGGGGCGTTACAAAGATTCATTGCTGGGATTGTTGCAATTATTTTTCCAAACTTGCAGATCTTTAATGTTGTTGATGGTATTGTCAGTGGGCAATCTGTCCCAATGAGTCTGATGTTTCGTCTAACTGGTTTGACGGGTTTTTATCTTTTTATCTATAGTTTTGTAAGTTGGGTAATTTTCGCTAAAAAAGAGCTTTGATTATTGTAATAAAATCAAAATTATTTTCCTGTGGCCGGATTTTGATGATCCTTGCCATATTGGTAGTTTTTGGATTTTTGAGAATACCCTTCGAATCTCAAACTGAACAAAAATTAAAGGATCTAGGATTTCGGGATTGGGTTCCTAACATGTCGGCTAGGGAGCAACTCACACAAGCAAGTTTTATTGGTGCAATAGGTGGATTTCGTTCACTGGTTGCAAGTATTTATGATTTACGTGCTCATGAAGCATTTCGAGATAAGGATTGGGGTTCTGTGGAACGGTTCCGCAAAGTGACGACTTCGCTACAGCCTCGTTTTGCAAAGCATTGGGATTTAGCGGCTTGGGATATGGCATGGAATGCATATGCTTATTATCGTAGCAAATCTGAATTTTCTAAAGATGACTTAGAGCTATGGCGAATAGAAAAAATGATTATGCCAAGTTATCTTGAGAAGGGGTTAAGTTTTGCAAAGGAGGGAGCGAAGTGGACTCCAGAGAGCTATAGACTGCCGATGGTCATAGGTGATATCTATTCTCAAAAATATAACAATCCAAAACTTGCTTCTGAATGGTATTTTAAATCATCTCAAGCCAAAGATGCGCCAACTTACATTTATAGGGCTTATGCAACTCAGCTTGCTAAGTGCATTGGTATGGAAGAAGAAGCTTACGAGGTCGTTTCAAATCTTTATAATGATGGAAAGCTTCGAACTTTGACGCTGCATAGAGATATGGAGAGACTTGAGGGGTACCTTGTAAATGAATTAGTTCAAGCCAAGAGCATTGATGAGCTTAAGGCAATGGTGAGAAAAGAAAAATCTAAATACATAATTCATGATGCTATAGCTACTTATTATCTTGAAGAGGAGAATAATATTTCTTTAGCAATTAATGCATATAGAGAGCTTGTAAAAAATCCAAAAGCTCCTGATTTTTATCGTAGAAAATTTGCTCTGCTAATTGCCAAAGATCCTGCTAATCAAGAACGAGCCTATAAGATTTTAAAAAAAATGTATTTGTCATCACCTCAAATTTTTAGAAGAGTTGATTTAATAGATCTAAAGAAACTTGAGTCTGAGCTTAATATCCCTACGAAGGAAAAACTGATAAAAAGTGAAGATTCGAACAAGCAGTAATGTTCACTAATCTAACATCCGCCAACAAATGAAGTTTGCAATTTTTGGTGATATTCATGCAAATCTTGAGGCTCTCAATGCTGTGTTGGAAGATGCAAAAAATCACGATTGCACCCACTACGTTTGTATTGGAGACATAGTTGGATACAATGCAAATCCACGTGAGTGCTTGAATATTATTAGAAGCCTAGATTGTCCAGTCGTTAAAGGAAATCATGATGAAGTTGCATCTTCGGATTCAGAATTAGTGGGGCTAAATCCACTTGCTCAGCACTCCATGCAATGGACTAGAGATAATCTAGATTCTGAAGATAAGTTATACCTAAGAGAATTAAAATTATTACGGCAGGTCAGAGACTTTACTATCGTGCATGCTACCTTAGACTCGCCTGCCTCTTGGGGATATGTAACGACGAAGTTTGATGCATTAGAAAGCTTAGGTTACCAATACACTCCTGTTTGTTTTTTTGGACATACTCATGTTCCAGCTTTTTACGTCAAGTCCTTACGTATTGAAGAGTATACCGGAAAGTCACTAGAAATAGAGCCAGGAAAAAAATATCAAATAAATGTTGGTAGCGTCGGACAGCCTCGAGATGGAGACCCAAGATCGTCATATTGTATTTATGACTTAGGAGCTCAGCGAGTCATTAATAGGCGTATTGAATATGATATCAAAAGAACCCAAGAAAAAATCTTCGATGAAGGCCTGCCTAAACAGCTTGCAGAACGTTTGAGTGAGGGCAAATAATTACTTAGACTTTAAACCAAATGCCTTAGCTGACAGGTTTCCAAGCTCGTGTTGTATCGACTTGATAGAACGTCGTTCTATTGGGTGATTGCGATTACTAAAAAGAATAACAAAGCTCTTCGTGTTTGGGTGAATCCAAACAGATCCTCCTGTCCAACCAGTATGACCAAAAGATTTCATTTTTGGGAAAATATCACCTCTGGCACCAGAATATTTTGAATCAATGTCCCAGCCAAGACCTCTACTCACTTTGTGTTTAGTAATTGACGTGTGGTTTCTTGTCATCAGCTCAATGCTTTGCTTATTCAATATCCTAACATTTCCAATTTTTCCGTCATTTACGATCATCCTGCAGAACTTTGCTAGATCATTAGTTGTAGTAAAAAGCCCAGCATGTCCTGCGATTCCTCCCATTGCTCTCGCTGAAGGATCATGAACAACGCCATGAATCAATAGTCCCTTTTCTTTAGTGGTGGGTGAAATTCTATCGATTAATTTTCGATTTGGTAAGAAGCATGTATCTTTCATTTTTAGAGGGTAAAAAATTTCTTTTTCAGAGAATTTTTTCAAGGACAGGCCTGAAACCCGGTTTACGATCTCCCCAAGTAAAATAAAATTAACATCACTGTATCTGAATTTTTGACCTGGATTATCAATAACGTTTACCGAGTAGCAAAGGTCGATGGCTTTGTCGTAACCTTCCCACTCTGGTTTTCTAGGTAGGACTGGAGGCAGTCCTGATGTATGCGTTAGTAATTGCTTTATTGTTATTCTTTTCTTTTGGGTTCCTTCAAATTGAGGCAGATGCTTTATGACTTTATCATTAATTGATATCTTGCCTTGGTCAATTAACACCATAATTGATGGAGCTGTCGCCATCACTTTAGTTAGGGATGCGGCATCAAAAATAGTATCATTTGTCATCTTTTTAATGGCAGGAGTAATACACTTATTTCCATAAGACTTATGATATGATTTCCCTTCCTTTTCTATCCATAGGACTGCACCAGGAATTTTTGACTGTGATATTGAATTATTAAGTAGTGAATCAATGGCTACAGTAATTTCTTTTGAAGCTGGTAGTGCTTGCTTAGAAAAACTAGTTATTACTAAAGTAGAAAGTAGAAAATTGATGGTGGTGATCTTCTTAATCATTTGTCTATGTTACAAAAATAAAGGTCCTCATTTTGTCAATGAGGACCTTTGTTTAAAATGAAATGATGAAATTAATTTATAGTTTAATTTTTTAATATTATTCGTTCTCGTTATCAGCCGCACCCTCCAAAGGCTCTTCCAATCCTCCACCGATTGGAGGCGTTTCGTTTGCTTGACTTGACTTGCCTGACCACTTTTCCATTAAAGGATCCAAGTCACTCATCCGTTCACCAAATTTTTGTAAAGCAGGGGTAATAATTTTACCAACCTCTTCATCGCCTAAGAGGAATCCCATAATTCCAGACAATTTTTCTTGGAGCTCTTCTTCAGTCTGCTCGAACAGCGTTATTACTGCCTGAGCCTCTTGGCCAGTTGGTTTACCTAGAGCTTCCATCTCTGCGGCTATCTTTTCAAAGCTTTCTGCCATATCGTCAAACTTAGCCACTGCAGCTTCGGCGCTTTCTTTGTCTCTAACTAGCGATAAATTATCAATGAAACCGTTCATTAACTTCATGAGGCTCTTAGCTGTGGAGGAATGTTTACCTAATTTTACATTCTCTTCCTCAGTAACAACATCTATCTCTAAATCATTGTCTACGGCAGAAGTGGGCTCTTTAGAGGTGTCAGTAGTAGCAGGCTCGATGGAGCTTTCTTCATTAAGGACCGGAACAGCTTTAACTGTTGATTCTTCTGATACTTTCTCCTCTGGCTCTTGTTTACTACAGCCGATTGCTGTTAGGATTAAAATGGCAAATATGTGAGAGTATTTTTTCATGATGATTCTTTATTAGTACTAATCACTTTAGGAAAGATCACAATATTTAGATCTTTTCGGAATGATTTCATTAATAAGGCATTAAGCATCAAGCTGGGCAAGCACTAAGCGATTTAAGTTGTAACTCTTTTTTTACTTTTATTGTATGCTATTACAGATCAAATTCAGTTGTGGTCACAAAAAAGAAAAGCGTGTCATCTAAGTTTTCAAAAAACATTCATGCTTTTGTTGGCACAGATGAAGCGAGTTTGAAGGAAGCGGCTTTGAATTGTTTTAATGCTCTTGCTCCTAAGGAAGATGCTGAGTTTGGAGCTGAGGTTATTGATGGGGTATCAGAGAACGCTGACTCTGCTGTTAAGGTTATCACTCAGACGCTCAGTGCTTTGCAGACCTTACCGTTTTTTGGAGGTCAAAAAGTAGTTTGGTT
The DNA here is from genome assembly GCA_028033615.1 of Verrucomicrobiales bacterium. Lineage (GTDB taxonomy): Bacteria > Verrucomicrobiota > Verrucomicrobiia > Verrucomicrobiales > DEV007 > EC70. Next base: position 43,343 of record JAOFDG010000001.1, read on the forward strand.
AAAAGGGGCAAACGTATTCGCTGATTCACAAACGGGTAAAGCTGCTTCAGTCTTGGATACTGCGGAAGCGTTAGCTCAATTCATTTCAAAGGACTTGCCCGATAATATTATTTTTATTCTCAGTGCGCCATCCATTGATAAGAGGCGCTCATTTTATAAGAAGCTTGTTAAGGTAGGCAATGTTAAGGTTTTTGATAAGCCAGACATGACTCGAGACGGATGGCAAGATCAGGTTAAGAATCATGTTAGTAACCTAGCAAGTAATAAGAGTTTACAATTTAAACCAGAAGCTTTGGAGCATTTCGTCATGCTTGCTGGTACTGACCTCACTCAAATTAATAATGAGATTGAAAAAATTGATCTATTTCTTTCTAAAGACCAAAGGACGGTAACTGTAGAGCATGTTCTCAACCAAGTTGCTTTAACAAGGGCTGGAGTTGTTTTTGAATTAGGTAATAGCATTGCAAAAAAGGATCTTTCTTCTGCTCTTAGGAACATTGATCATCTTTTATACCAAGGCGAAAGTGCCATAGGTATTCTTTTAGCTGCTGTTGTCCCTACTATTCGACGGCTTTTAATTGCGAAAGACTTAGCTGATAGGCATGGAATTAGAGCCACTCGAAATTACCGTTCATATGAATCCTCACTATCCCGTTTAAGCGAATCAGAAACGGCTCACTTGCCGCGAAAAAAAGATGGAGGTTTAAGTGTTTACCCGATTTTCCTTGCGTCTTCAGAGTGTAGAAAATTTTCTCTTTCACAACTACAGAAATCTCTTTTCGAATGTTTGCGAGCAAATAGATCTCTAGTTACTAGCGCCCTTGACCATAGAGTTACTTTAGAAAGACTGGTTATAAGAGTGCTTGCGACTTAAACCATTAAAAATAAATTTTTTATCTATGCAGATATTATTCATTGCACTATTAGTCGGGGCCTTGGCTGCTCTTTTAGGTTCTCTCCTTGGTGTCGGTGGTGGAATTTTGATGGTACCTGCCTTTAAAGGATTTCTTGGTCTTTCAATGAAAAAAGCCATTGCAACTTCCTTGGCGGTGATGGTGGTGACTGCATCTGTCTCATCCTTTAAGTATGCACAAGCCGGATTAATTGATTGGAAGATCGCTGGTATCGCTGCTTTAGCAGCATTAGTTTCGGCTTACTTTGGTTCAGATTTAATGAAAAGTTTATCTGCTCCTCAATTAAGAGTCCTTTTTGGTGTTTTTCTTATTATTGTAGGCATATATATGCTCTTTATTCAGAAAGAGGTTACTAACTAGAAACAACCAAATTTTAAAGGGCTAGCTGCCTTCATTTTCGAATTCTGGTAAAAGATCCTTACGTTCGAGTAGTTGTGCTATCGGTTGATTAGGGTTCTTATTTAGTTCTGACAAAAATGGGGTAACTCTATCCATTTCAACAATAGCAACCCTAACCAAGCTAGTAACGATATCAGGGTTGAAATTATAATCTGGGAAAACATTAGTAATCCTAAAGTAAACTTCCCCACTGACAGGATTAGCCTCAAAATTGCCTAAATTGAGAGTGATATTAGTTCTCATTAGGGCATCAAGTGCTGATCTCATTGATTTAGGCAAAATAGAAAAAGAGAGCCTAGAAATCACTGAAATTGCCATTAGTTCCTCAAATGATTGAGCATGTAAGGGAACTTTGGCGTGATGAGCTTCAAATTCAGCTTCAATAACCTTCTTATCTTCTATCTCTCTAAATTCCCAATTTGCAGAGTTAAAAGCTTCCTTGATTTTAATATAAAGGTCCTGCTCAGTTGTTGCCTTGGTCATGAATATCCCTTAAAATTAGCTAAAAAATAGCAAAAAATGGTTTTTTAGGAAATGGTCGGGGTGATAGGATTCGAACCTACGGCTTCCTGCTCCCAAAGCAGGCGCTCTGACCAAGCTGAGCTACACCCCGATTAAGCACACTATATTCCTACTTCTCCCGCGGGTTTCAAGTTGTAAATTTCACTTATCCGGTTAAGTGGTTAACTTCCGTATTATGGAGGCTGAAAATCAAAGAAAGACTTTAGAGGAGCGCTCACAGATGACTGACGTTGAGCGATTGAGACATTCTACTGCTCATATTTTGGCGACTGCTATTGCTAAAATCTGGCCGGAAGCTCAATTTGCGGCAGGGCCACCTGTAGAAAATGGCTTCTACTATGATGTTGAACTTAATCATCGTATCTCCACAGATGATTTTGAGGCTATCGAGAAGGAGATGACTGTTGTTGTTAAGGAAAATCAAAAATTTGAGAGGATAGGTGTTAGCCGCGACGAAGCCCTTAAGTTAGCCAAGGCTGGGCGCCTCGCGGCTCTTGGAGAACGGGATACAGAATCAACCTTCAAAATTGATTTGCTCAATGACATTCCAGAAGAAGAAGAAATATCCATATTTCAGAATGGTGATTTTTGGGATCTTTGTGCTGGCCCCCACGTTCCTCGAACAGGAAATTGTAAAGCATTTAAGTTAATGTCGGTTGCCAGCGCATTTTATAAGGGGGACTCAAATAACGTGCAGCTTCAAAGAATTTATGGAACTGCATTTAAAAATAAAACTCAACTTAATGAATACCTTGAGCAGTTAGAAGAAGCCAAAAAGCGAGATCACAGAAAGATTGGTAAGGAACTCGGATTGTTCCATTTTGATGAATCTGTAGGACAAGGTCTAGTTCTATGGAAGCCCAAGGGAGCCATTATTAGAAATGAATTACAGAAGTTCATATCCAATGAATTGGATAAAAAGGGTTACAGCCAAGTTTTTACTCCTCATATTGGTAAGCTTGATCTTTACCGAACAAGTGGACATTTTCCGTATTATGAAGAAAGTCAGTTTTCTCCGATAGTAGACAAAGACTCAATGCAAAAGCTTTCAGATGAGGGTTGTACATGTGGGGAGCTATCAAATAAACTCAAGGAAGGTGAGACAGATGGTTTTTTACTTAAACCGATGAATTGCCCTCACCATATTAAAATCTTTTCGAGTGAACACCGAAGCTATCGTGATTTACCTGTTAGGCTCGCTGAGTTTGGAACTGTCTACAGATGGGAAAAATCAGGAGAGTTAGGTGGTTTAACAAGAGTCAGATCGTTTACCCAAGATGATGCCCATTTATTTTGTACCGATGACCAAGTTCAAGATGAGATCATGGGGTGCCTTGATCTGGTGAAGGTTGTTTTAAATACTCTTGGAATTAAGGACTATAGGGTTCGAGTTGGACTCAGAGATGCGAATTCTGATAAATATGTAGGGGATCCAGAAAATTGGGATCGTGCAGAGAATGCACTAAGGGAAGCTGCGAGTAGTTTAGAAGTACCCTTCACCGAAGAATCAGGTGAAGCTGCATTTTATGGTCCGAAGATAGATTTTGTTGTAAAGGATGTTATTGGTAGGGAATGGCAGCTAGGAACGGTCCAAGTTGATTATAATTTGCCAGAGAGATTTGACCTTAGTTACATAGGTCCCGATAATAAACCTCACAGACCTGTAATGATTCACAGGGCACCTTTTGGTTCCCTCGAAAGGTTTGTGGCTGTGCTCATTGAGCATTTTGAGGGATCCTTTCCTACTTGGTTGGCACCTGAGCAGGTTAGAATATTACCAATCTCTGAAAAGTTTACTAGTCCCGCTAAGGAGCGCCTCAATGAAATGCTCGGAGTTGGTGCCAGAGCATCTATGGATAATTCAGCTGAAAAAATTGGTGCCAAAATTCGACTTGCTCAACTTGATAAGGTTCCATATATGTTAATTATCGGAGCTAATGAAGTTGAATCGAACACCATTTCAGTGCGTCACAGGAGTCGAGGTGATATCGGATCACTGAGTCCTGAGGAATTTATCAATAATTTTCAGGATGAGGTAAGAAACCGTGTACTTTAAACTGTTATTTAATTGTATTTAATGCTATATTTAGTTAAATTTAATTTAAAGGAGAAAAGTTATCGCTAGACCAAAAAAGAAAAACTTTAGGAAATGGACCCCAAGAGATAGGATCAACGATCGTATCAGAGCGCCAAAGGTTCGGGTCATTTATGGAGCCAAACAGTTGGGTGTAATGGATACACAAGATGCTGTTCGAAAAGCGAAAAGCGTAGGCCTTGATTTGGTTGAAGTTTCAACTAACGCTAGACCGCCTGTTTGTAAAATTGTTGATTATGGTAAGTACAAGTACGACCAGAAGAAACTCAAAAAAGAACAACCAAAGAAAGTTCATAGACTTAAAGAAGTTAAGTTTAGGGTTGGAATTGAGGCGCATGATTACAACATGAAAGTAACTCGTGCTGAGTCATTTTTAATGCAAGAAGACAAGGTTCGAATTCAGTTGATGTTTAGAGGTCGACAAATGGCTCACAAAGAAATTGGCTTTGATCTAATGAAAGAAGTCAAAGAGGATTTGACTGGTGTTTCGCATGTAGATTTAGAGCCAAAGCTCACAGGCAGAAATATCACTATGATGCTTTCTCCATTAGCAAAGCATTTACAAAAGCCTAAGTTCAAGAATCATGATGATTTGCCGGACGAAGACGAGGAAGATGAAATAGAGGAGTATGAAATAGAGGAGTATGAAAAGCCAAATGAGGACCATCAGCATTTAGATGTGGTCGATGAAATAGCGATGCTCGAGGGTGATGATGGTAGACCTAAGCTAAAGCGAGGATAGCTAAAATTTCTTTTTAAATATGGGTGCGAAGCAAAACCGCCTTCTGCTTTTTGATATTGATTGTACTTTATTGAATACTGGAGGTGCAGGCATGAATGCTTTTCATGGTGCCATCGAAGACCTTTACTCTGATAATCTCATAGGAGGTAATTCGTTGAGTCTAGATATGGCTGGAAGCACAGATTCTGGATTAGTTATTGAAATTTTTAAATCACTTGGAATTGAGGATTCAGTAAAAGAAAGAAAAGTGTTTTTTGATACTTATTTAAGTAAGCTTAATTCGAATTTATCTAGCTCTAAATTCGCCGGTCATTTGCTTCCAGGAGTAGATACGCTTCTTAAGGAATTATCAGTTAATTTTCAAATTCATGGAGTCTATACTGGACTGCTAACGGGAAACCTTGAAGAAGGAGCAAAGATGAAAGTGGAACATTTTCGTATTGGGGAGCACTTTTCATTTGGTGCTTATGGTTGTGATCACCAAGACCGAAATAAGTTAGGTCCTATAGCGTTGGAAAGAGCATATGAAAAATATGATTGTAACTTTGATCCTGAGAATGTGATAGTTATTGGAGACACTCCAAAAGATATTAAATGCGCGAAAGCTTTTGGTGCTAAAGTCCTTGCTGTGGGCACAGGATCTTTTACATGTGATGAATTATCTCAGTATGAACCGGATTTTGTGATTGAGGATTTAAGTGATCAACAAATAGTCAGAAGTATTCTTATTTCAAACTAATTACTTTGACTAATATTTTTGTATTTTCCCATTCCTATTTCCCAAGGTTTTAGAAAAGCCAAATAGCTTATAATCATAGTGAGACTAAATAGAAAAAGATTAATTCCTAAAGCTGCAATACAAACGTGAAAGCTGATACCAATTACTAGACCTATTTTTCTAGTTTTTGAAATCCATAAAAGGATTGGTATTGCAAGCTCGGTGAGCAATGTTAAATAATTTAGCTTATCTAAAAACCCATGAATATTGACGGGCCATTGACCTGAGAATCTACCATGATGTGATAGAAAAAAATATGTAATAGACTCTCCATTTGCCCAGTAATAATCACCCATTTTTTGCAAAACTGTTTGCCAATAAATCACAAATACTTGCATTTGGATAAGCACAAGTCCGTACCGAGGAGTTTCAGATACAGAATTGATTTGAAGCCTATTTTTAATAAGGCTTTTAAGCCCCCAATTCTCTCCAAGTGGGCTAAAGATAAGGATTAAACAAATGTTTGTAATGATTGTATCCCAACCTGTTGTAGAAATGGGGGCTCTATGGATGAATGAAAGTTGGATAACAAAGCAATAGATCAGAGAGGTTCTCGAGTATTTCCCTGAGATCAATAACAAACAGGCAATGATGGCTAACAGTACTGCAAGCTTTACCAAAAGAGGAGACGTTATTAGATTAAATATTGAAACTGAAATACCACCTGTAATTTCGTAGAATCCGATCGCTGACATGCTTGACGGTGAAATGCCTTCATGACTTAAGAGTGACACAGCATATGGCAGAATACATGCAAAGTGTAATAACATTAAGATAGCAAAACCTATCCTTAAAATAGCGTACCTTCTTTGGTCCACCCCCTTTAACCAAATAGAGCAAAATGCTTTCATTCTTTTTTACTCAAGGGGTAAGGACCAAAAGTCTGAACTATAGGTCTAGATATATCAGATCCTAGTTTAATATCACCTATCTTGTTAATTACATTTAGATGCAGAACTATTGAGAAGTTTATAAGGTTTGGGTCACTTTTATGAAGAGCTTTTTGTAAGGATAGAATATAAGCTTCCTTAAATGTATTGTTAGAAGGATTCTGAAAGAGTCTTAAAAAAGTATAGTGAAACCTAATTTTTTCCTTAGGTTCAATTTTTTTCAAGTCAGGTAGACCGGGTCCAAGGTTAAATTTTTCGCCTTTAATATTTTCGGCAATGAGTTCAATCTCTAATCCTGATAGCGTTGGGATGCTATGGAACATATCCCATTTTTGTGCTGCACCCACTGTCCACCTTATCGGGTCAATTTTTTTTGAAATCACACCTTCATTTTTTTCATTTAGAGGAGCAATGCCAAATAATATGTTCAAACCAAATATGCTTGAAAATAGAATAATTAGAACCTTTTGCGTTCTTGGCATTACAGATAATGAGTTTTAAATTTTATGAGCTTTAAGTTTATTCTAGCATAAAAAAAGGCCAGGTTGAACCCCTGGCCTTTTAAATTAATTAATTCTTTAAAAATGTTAGGAATAAGAAGCTTGCGCACCTTTGGTGGATCTCTTCTTAATCCAAGGCATGAGCCCGCGGAGTCTCTTTCCAACTTTTTCAATCCCGTGCTCTGCACCTTCTTTACGAAGTTTATTGAATGTTTTCTGACCTTTTTTGTTTTCTTTGATCCACTCTTCAGCAAATTCTCCGTTTTGGATTCTTTTGAGAGCACGTTTCATTTTATTTTTTGTCGCGTTATCAATTATTGTTGGGCCTACTGAAACATCTCCCCACTCTGCAGTTTCGGAGATAGAAAATCTCATACCTGCAATGCCGGATTCGTTCATTAGATCAACAATCAGCTTGAGCTCATGAAGGCATTCAAAGTATGCCATCTCAGGTTGGTACCCCGCTTCAACCAGTACTTCATATCCAGTTTTAACAAGGGCACTAACTCCACCACATAAAACGGTTTGTTCACCAAATAAGTCAGTTTCAGTTTCCTCTATAAAGGTAGTTTGAATGACTCCTCCTCTTGTTCCACCAACACCGTGAGCCCACGCGAGTGCAATCTTCTTTGCATCCTTTCCGGGATTCTGATGGACGGCTATAAGAGCAGGTACTCCTTTACCCTCAGTGAATTGACGTCGAACGATATGGCCAGGGCCTTTTGGAGCTACCATAATGACGTTAACATCCTCAGGTGGAACAACGGTACCATAATGAATTGCAAACCCATGACTAAAGCCAAGAGTCTTTCCTTTGGTAAGATGTTTTTCTATATCCTTTTTGTAGATTTCACCAATCTTTGTGTCGGGTGCAGCAATAAAAATAACGTCAGCCTTTTGAACTGCTTCTGCTGTGTCGTAGACTTTAAAACCTAATTTTTTTGCAACGGCTCTTGATTTAGATCCTTTGTATAGACCAATGATGACATTGACTTTACTCTCTTTAAGATTAAGTGCATGAGCATGTCCTTGCGATCCGAAACCGATCACGGCAAAAGTTTTTCCTTTTAGGACTTTCATGTCTGCGTCTTTTTCTCGATAGATGCGTGCGTTCATTTGAATTTATTGTTTTTTTACTTAATAATATTGCCTCTGAGGGGGCGTGAATGTTGCCTTGGATTCTTGCTTGGGTCAAATTCAAAAAACCTTATTAGCAACTATGTTTTGGTATAAACCTAGTGCCTAGAAAGATAAAAATAGAAAAAATACCACTAGTTATTGATGCAATTTTGTGTTTAAAACCAGTATTTTCAGCCATTATTTGATTAATTTCGGTACCTTTGTCTGAATTTTCCGACAATTCCCAATACAGATCGAAAATATCTCCATCGTAAACTTGCTCCAATGTTTGAAGTTCTTTCATTTTTTCGAAGGGAACAAGTTTAATTATAGCCTCTCTTTCAAGAGCATATTCAGCACTTGGCTTAATTTTTCTATTTTTGAAGGCCCAATTAATAACTGCGATTTTGCCATTATCATCTTGGATGTCCCCTGAAATTTTTTCAATAATCTCATAATCTGAACCATAAAGGAGGTCTTTATAAGTAGTCAGTTGGGGATTAGGGATGTTGGTTTTTTTTGTCAGTCTGGCTCGAACAATAATTGGGGAGTTAGGTAGTTCTTTTTTAGGTTCCAGTTCATTAAATCTCACAGTATCCCATTTGATTCCAGCTTCGTGTCTTTGACTTTCGGATTGGAAGAGATCTCTAGAAGTTATGGCCCAGATAATAATTTTCTTATTTTCCATCTTAATGGCACTACCACGCCTTTGAGCTAATTTTTTCCTGACTTCAGTGGCACCGCCACCGTTAATTGATATAACATCTAGAGGCATTCCCAAATTAATGGCAAGGTGCTCAGGAAGACCTGCTCCACTCCCCCAACCAAGACCAGTATTACTAGAGTAAATATTAGTAAAGCTATCGCCTAGTAAAATAACTTCAGAATTAATATCTTTAGTCATTCCTTTAATAGGATGAACATTGACTAATTCTTTATTAAAACCTTGGTTAAATATTTGAAGATTATCAACCAAATCTCCGTATCCGGAACGCTCTTCTTTTTCTTGATAATCAATCTTAGTTTTATCAAAATTTAAACCCATTGAATGGATATGATTTGCAATAATCTTTGCTGACTCTTCCATCCCCTGAGGAGTCCAGTGCGTATCCTGTTTTAGAAAGACCTGAACACTATTCCTAAGTTGAAAAAGTGGATCTGTAAGATCTAATACATCAAGGTTTGGGATGGATTCAAGATCTGCAAAAAACTTCTCAGCGTCTGGGTGTCTGATTGGTCCATCAACATTTTTCGTTATCTTATCCGGATAGACCATGGCCTTAGTAGGAATGTTGACGAGTATAAGGTGGCTGCCGAAACCATCTAACTGGTTAGCAAATTCCTTAATTACCGATGAAGGGTCTCTTCTGTTTTTGATATTTGGGTCCTTATTTACAAAGTTTGGCTCCTCTTTTAAAGGGCCGTATCCAGTCAATATATTTAGTGTATCTCGAAAGAACAACCAACCTTCTTCGCCAATACTTGTTTTACGATTTCCTTCTTTAAGTGGTCCCAAACTTAGAGAACTTTGTATTATTTTTCTAGGCGGCTCTGCAAAGACTGCGGATTTGAGATTTTCTTCAAAATCATTAAAATGAGCATTTAATGGCAGACCTTTTTGCTTTTTAAATATTTTCAATATTGGAGCCGAACTAGAAATCTCATTAGAGGATTCGTCATTAAAATACGATGAGACATCAAAAGCATTTCTATAAATTGGAGGAATGGTGATTAAGATAATAAAAATTGCTATAAATATTCGACAAGCTAAATGGCCCATGACCAATTCAAATTGAGAGTTCAGTGCATTGGTGTTTTCTGTCTTTTTTGATTCCATTAGAATTGAAAATAAAGGAATGGATTAAAATCTTGGGCAAACATAAAAGATACAGATAGAACTAATAACAAAAGGCCTATTGATACTTTCGTTTTTGTTAACTTTTTCAAAAACTGTCCTGAGTTTGGTGTGGCGAAAATGAAAATAATGGAAATTACTGCCATTAACCACACCATTGGTCTGGTGACTTGACTGAGTAATATCGCTGAGGGTTGACTCGAATCACCAGCGCCAAACATTGAAGATAAATAGATAAATGCTCGATCAAAATTTTCCGCTCTGAAGAAAACCCAAGCGATGGCTACTATTGTGAAAGTGAATGATACTTTGATTAAATTTGGAATATTGCGAAATAATCTGGAATTCCTCAACAATTTTTCAATGACAAGAAAGCTTCCATGAATAATACCCCATGCAATGAATGTCCATTGCGCTCCATGCCATAGACCTCCCAGAAACATCACTAGAATAAGGTTAAAGTAGGTCCTTGATGAGCCTTTTCTATTACCTCCCAATGGTATGTACAGATAGTCTCTTAAAAAACTAGAAAGAGAGATATGCCATCTTCTCCAGAATTCGGTAATAGATTTTGATTTATAAGGCGAATTAAAATTTTCATTAAATCTAAAACCAAACATTCTTCCAAGTCCTATCGCCATGTCTGAATAGGCTGAAAAATCAAAATAAATTTGAAAAGAATAGAAGCAAATTCCTATCCAAGCAGCCGGTGTGCTTAATGATAATTCTCCGGCGCTGAAGCACAAATCGGCAACTTCACCGACAGGGTTAGCGAGTAGGATTTTTTTTGCAAAACCATAATTGAACCTTGAGAATCCGTAAACAAATGTTCCGGTTGAATGGATACGCTCCTTCAGTTGATTTGCTATATCACTGTATCTAACAATGGGTCCGGCAACAAGTTGAGGGAACATTGAAACGTAACAAGCAAAGGAAAGGAAATCTGTCGCCGGCTTCGCGTGCTTTCTGTAAATGTCTATGGTGTATGACATTGACTGAAAAGTATAAAAAGAGATACCAATTGGTAATATGATTTCCCTAAAGAAATTTGGTAGGGGAATTTCACCTAACCCAACTGAAAGTGCTAAAACGGATATATTATCTACAAAGAAATTTCCATATTTAAAAAATCCAAGGATCGATAAATTAGCAATTATTGAAATTAATAGACCTAACTTTCTATAGTGCGTTTTTGAACCAGAACCATGTATGACTTTCCCGCATGTAAAATCGATGATCGTTGAAGTAATCATCAGCAATACGAACCATGGGTTCCACCATGCATAGAAAAAGTAACTTCCCAATGTAAGCATCAAATGCCTTAGCCTGTGCGGAGAAAAGTAATAGGCTCCAAGGATTAGAGCCAAGAAATAAAAAATGAAGATGTGCGAACTAAAGACCAAGTCTTATTACTCAATTGTTATTTGGAAAAGATATAACTTTGATTGGTTTTTAAGAATAGTAAAATTATTCGGATATCATTTTTGGCCCAGTCTTCCCAATCTTTTTAGGTTTTGTAATAAATGGACCTCTTATGTATAGTGGAATTGGCTGAATTAGACTAAGCCTTTGAATTTCACTTTCTTTTATATTGTACGCTAAATTGGCAAGTATAGCTGCGCTGGGTTTTGTCTTAATGGCTTTTGAATGAATACCATTATCAAAAGTATATATAGAATTTAGACTGATATTAATTTTATCATCCAGACTTTCATCTGATTTAACGATTTCTGTCGAAGACACAAGTTCATGATCTTTAATATTAACCATAAAGGTTTCTCCTCTTCGGGCATCACCAAGAAAAGAATATGATCTAATGTCGTTTTGAGTTTCTGCTGCGCATATTGAAGGTATTCCAATAACCTTCACCTCTTTAGCCATTGATATCCCAAGACCAGCGGTTATACCAATTCGTACACCGGTATAGGATCCTGGACCAGTGCCGACCACTATGAGAGAAGGTTTTCTTTCACAGAGATTAAGAGCGGCTTCTAATGGATTAAATATTTGTGAGTTATGTGATCTTTCTGAGGTGAAAGAGTTTTCGTATACTAATGAATTGTCTACCAATAGGGCGACCTTTCCTTCATTGGTTGAGGTGTCTATCGATAGTATACTTTTCATGGAGTGCTGACCTCTCTTATTGATCTAACGTCATCATCCAAAACTTGGAATTCGAGCCATTTCATATTCTCAGGCATCATTTCAGGAAATTTGTCCGCCCATTCAACGATACAAATACCATCAATTTCTAGATAATCCTCCCAACCAATTTCTATCAGCTCCATTTCACTTTCTAACCGATATAAATCAAAATGGTATAGGCATGAAGAGCCCCCCTTATATTCATGAAGTAATGAAAAAGTAGGGCTTGTTACTTGACTCTTGCATTGAATTCCGAGGGCAAAACCTTTAGTGAAATGTGTTTTCCCTGCTCCGAGGTCACCGATTAATCCTAAAGAATCTCCAAGTTTTGATTGAGCACCTAATTGCTTTCCGTACTCAATCATTTCGGACTCGGTCTTTATAAGAACTTCACTCATTAATGTCTAAAAATGTTGCCAGCCTCCTTCGAGTTTGGGGCTATGTATATCTGAAGAACGAAGGGCCCCTATTTGAGTTAGTTTGAGATTACCAAAAGATTTCCTCCAATCTTTTTCAAGTGCATGGCGTTTTAATTTGGAAATTGCGAAAAGTAATTCGTAATCCTCTCCGTCCGAAAGAGCAGATTTGATATCTGAACCTCTTGATCTTGGAAGGGCACCAAGGTCAATTTCATATCCACAATTACTTGCCTTTGCTAGCTTAGGTAGATCGCTTGCAAGGCCATCACTGAGATCCATCATTGCATTAGGTTTAAATTTTCTTACTAACCAATTAGCTTCCTTAAGCCTTGGAGTAAATTTAAGATGCTTTCCTTTTAATGAGCCACCGAGTCTGCCTGTTACATATAATAGCTGACCAGGCTTGCCTTTATGCCTAAAACAGCATTGATCCTTTGGAACGGTTCCAGTCATCGATATTGTGATAGAGTTTTTTGAGGTTTCCCCTGCTCTTGTAGTTTCTCCGCCTACGATACTAATTTTGAATTTTAATGCAGCTTTAGAAAGTCCTTGGTATATAGATTGAAGATAAGGGACTTTGGATTTTGGGTCTAAAATCAGCGTCACCAAAGCATGTTGAGGTGTGCCTCCCATCGCAGCAATATCGCTAATTGCTCTTGCCATGGCTTTGTATCCAACGGCTTGAGGGGAGTCAGTAGCCAAATAATGGATACTTTCTACAATAGAGTCGGTTTTTAATAATGTATATGAGTCCTTTGAATGGTTTTTAATGACGGCACAATCGTCACCCGCCGCTGCAATAACATCCTTTCCTGAAATAAGTTTTTTGGTGACTAGATCGATAAAAGAATCTTCACCTATATCAGATATTTTTAAGCCTCTTCTATATTGCATCGGAAAACTTTAATATGAAAAAAGTGTTAACTCCGTTAAAGATGGAATGCATTAATATGGGAACCCATATGGACTTAGTCTTTTCATAAAACATTGTTAAGACTATTGCTAAAAAAAATAAAGAAATAAGACTTTCGACGTTTGTATGAATGACCGCAAAGAGGAGTGAAGTCATTACGCATGAGAAGGCTGGATGAGTGAATCGTTTTAATACAGGATAAATGTATCCCCTAAAAATTATTTCCTCGACTAGTGGTGCAACCACTACAGCTGAAATTATGATTGCTATTTTTAGTGAGAGTTCATCATTGGTTAATAGGGTTTGAACAATTTCTTGTAAGTCCTCTTTTTTTGGTTCTCCGGTTGATAATAAGATATTTGAAATAACTGAACCAATAAATACTGATCCGTAAACTGCAATCATTCCTAAAGCTCCCATTTTGATCACATAAGACGGGGATCGTTTTCGAAGACCGAAGACTTGACGGGGTTGACGCCCTCTAGATACAGAAGCTAGTGAAAAAATGACCGCACCAACAATAAGAAAAATACCTACACTTAATAGGGTTTCATTAAGGCTTAATTCTGCTTTTGCTTTTGAACTTTCGCTTGGGCCTATATCATTAGTCTCAAAATAAAGTAGAGCTACATTTGCGTAAAAAAATAGGATGATTGTAATGACAATCATCAGGTCAAATAAATCAATTTTGATAACAGGGTCGATTATTCCCTGTTTATTTTCTGGAAAATATCTATTTCTGTCTAAGCCATTTTTCTTTGGTTTTATTCTGTATAACCAAAAGACAAATAAACCAATAATGATACCTATTAAACATAGTGTAGATATCTCAAAAATAATCTTTGCCTTTATCGGGTCCATGATTTTTCCTAAATCAATTTACAGTTTCAAGCCTGTTTAAAAAGCACTCTTTTCAAGATCATTGAAACATTTTCCATACTGTTTAGGAAGATCACTAGCTGTTAACGATTGAATTGATTCGTTTCCATCAAAAATTGCAATTTCTGCTGCTCTTCCATTAATCCATGAACCCAAGCATGCTGCATCGAAGACTTTCAGTCCTCTTGCCACTAATGCAGCGCATAATCCTGTCAGTGTATCACCAACACCGGCAGATGACATCCCAGGATTTCCTGTGGAGTTATACGCGCTAGGTTGCGTAGCACTATCAGAAGCGATAATAGTTCTTGCTCCTTTCAGAAGAACGGTAGACGAAGTTTTTTTTGCGAATGACTCTGCTCTTTCGCGTCGCGTTCCATCACCTTCAGGGTCTAGCCTTTTCATTTCTCCGGGATGAGGAGTTAAGAGCCTAGGCCCAGGAGCATTCTGTAGCTCTGATGGATTATTTCTAGCAAGAAGGTTCAGAGCATCCGCGTCGATGATCAAAGGTCTAATTTCAGAGGTTAACAGCTCAAGGACTTCGCTGTCCCATTCTCCTTTTCCTAAGCCTGGACCTATGGCAATAGTATCGAGGGGCATTTCATTAACTTCTGTATATGATTTTACAGGAACGATCATTATTTCAGGCGGAGAGATTGATGCAATTAATGAATACATATCTTCCCTAGCTATTATGGTTACTAGACCCGCTCCACCTTTAAGTGCCGCAATTCCCGATAAAACTGATGCCCCGATCATTCCCTGATTACCTCCAATGATGCCAACATGGCCATTTATCCCTTTATGAGCGTCATGAAGAGATTTATTCAGGAATCCCCCAAGACTAAAAGAGTTGATTAAAAAAGCGTCGTGGTCTCCTTGTCCAGGTAGAGGATAAATATTGGGCAAATTTATCAGTACTAATCTACCAACATAGTTAATTGAATGATCCCTTAAAAGTCCAGTCTTAGGGTATGCAATTGTGAGGGTGAAATCAGCTACGACGGCTCCTTCATACGCGTTTCCAGATTTCCCATCTAATCCTGATGGAATATCCAGAGAGAACGTTACGGCATGATAATTATCACGCAGACTATTTATTTCCATTGCCAACTCAAGGTATCCCGGCCTGAGATCTCCACTTGCACCGATACCTAGAAGTCCATCGATACTAATTAGAGGAAGTTTTTGTCCAGAGTCATATAATCTATTTGGTCTGGCCGGCTCTTGTTCAAATTCATGGAGTTTCTTAGATGTTAACGGTTTTAGATTATTGATTGAAGTAGCGAACTTTAATTCAGTAATCCAACCTCTTGCCTTTAGGTGT
Organism: Verrucomicrobiales bacterium; assembly: GCA_028033615.1. Taxonomy (GTDB): domain Bacteria; phylum Verrucomicrobiota; class Verrucomicrobiia; order Verrucomicrobiales; family DEV007; genus EC70. Next base: position 58,840 of record JAOFDG010000001.1, read on the forward strand.
CTAGCTGCAACTAAAGCGTCACCTCCATTATGACCATGACCTACAAAAACAAACAATGTACCGGGTTGGGGGAAGAACTGAGACACAGCATTGGCAATACCCAAGCCGGCTTCATCCATCAGAGATTCCGGATTGACACCTCCTTCAATTAGCTGCCTTTCGGCCTCTACCATTTCTTGTGGGTCCAGAATCATTATTTAATACTTTATAGATGACCCAAAAGGTGGTCATTTAAAGTTCTAATTTGATTGCCGGAACTTTATTATTCCCATGGCTACAGCTTCAGCGATCCTTTGTCTGTATTCAGGGTCAAGGGCACGGAAACGGTCTGAGGAATTTGTCAAAAAAGCACATTCCAAGAGAACTGCGGGGCGATTATTTTTAGAGAGAACAAGAAAGTTTCCTTTTTTAACGCCACGATTGTTTGCTCTTGTTTTATAAAGCGCTGCAGATTGAATCATATGAGCAAGCTTGAGGCTGTTTTTATTTTTTGTATGGTAGAAAGTTTCGATACCTGCGGCTTTCCTGCTTCTCGCATGATTAAAGTGAATGCTAACAAAAATTGCTCCTGATTCTGCATTTGCGATTCTTGCTCTTCTTGGTAGAGAAATGAAATTATCTCTGGATCTCGTCAATTTGGTGCTTATTCCTTGTGATTTTAGATAAATTTCAACGCGCCTGACAACATCTAGAGCGAGGTGTTTTTCATAGGTCAGACCAAAAGTACCCCCAAAATCGTGTCCTCCATGTCCAGCATCTAAAATGACTTTCGTAAATGGAACTGCTTTCGCGGTGTTATTACTATTTAAGGTTAGAAAACTTAAACAAATAAATACAAGTACTTTGAATGTCGAAAAATGAGTAGAATGAAGCACTTCGGGAAAGTTAACGGGTTATCTTAATTTTTACTAATTTGGAATAATTCCAGGAGGTAGATCAGTTGCAGATCGAGGCTTATTTTCAGGTTCTGGAGGTTTATTGGGATTATAGGCAATTCCTCCAATAACTTTTACGGATCCTCCCGAGTCGATGACCAATGATGGCCTAGTATCTGCAGTCTCACGGAAGTATTCATTTCCTAGGAAAGCACCTTTAGGGCTAACCTTTGCATGAGAGTAGAGTCGTGGACTAATCATATGCATCACATGGAGTCTATTTTGTGAATCAATTGTTGCCTGAGGCTTTCGTACATTGATGTATCTACCGAGGGAGAATGTGCAAAAAACCTTAGTTCCTTTGGTTTCTCTTAAACGGACGTAGAGCGCAGAATTTGCAGAGTCTCTGTGTTCGTGAAGTGAAAATTGCCTGAAGTTCGCTAGCTTATTCCTCCCTTGTGAAAACCCGAATGATTGCTTCCAGAATGCTCTTGCATCGGTCACATTTACTCGACTCTTTTTTGAGCTGAAGTAGGACCGCTGAGGAGGGAAATAAACGGATGCATTTATCGTGTAGCTTCCATAATCTGAGATTGGGTACAATCTGTTAATATCTATTTTCTTTGTAATGCTACGGCCAGATTTTAGTAGCATCGATTCAAATCCTCCACCAATAGAACGCGGCGATAGGAGTTGCCCATCACGGTACACGTCAAAGGTCATCCATCCTCGACCTTTAGGCCCTCCAAGGACAATATCATTACCTGCTCTATTATAAACTGTAACAGAAGCCTCCATGGGTTCATAAGCCAGATAGTTAGTTTTCTTTAACTTCATATCTACTATGAGCTGAGACTTGGATTCTTCTAAGCTAAAAAGTAATCCTGATAATGATACCAATATTAAAAAGGACTGGCATTTGAAACGATGAGTTAAATTCATTTAATTAATGATACGATTAATACTTATAGCTCCTAAATATTTTTATGCCAAGTCGTCCTTCAATTAAAATATCGTTATAATTGATCACTTCGTTAATGTTGAGATTTTTCTCGATATTTCATAGGTAACATGTCTAAAAAAGACTCATTACTCATACACCGTAGAGGATTTCTTAGATCATCAGCTATTGGAATTGCAGTTAACAGTATTCCCAATTCGAACGCTGATAATTATTCTGAATAGATAAATATGGATTCAAAAAAGAAAGAATTATTAATTTCATTAGTTGATTGTTTGGGTGGTCCTTGGCCTGAGCCTTGTTCTCTTGAGCCCACAATTAATAAAAAGATTAATAAGGAGGGTTATCATCTTGAATTTTTGAACTACCAAGTTGAAGAAAATGACAGAGTTCCTGCAATATTAATTGTGCCTGACCGGGTTAATAAAAAAAATCCAGCTCCAGGAGTTGTTGTATGGCATCAACACAACGGGGAGTATCACATAGGAAAAAGCGAACCTGCAGGAATGGCAGGTTCACCAATGCATCATACTGGAGTGGCTTTGGCAAAGGAGGGTTATGTTGTACTATGTCCCGATGCACTATGCTTTGAGGAGCGTCAAGATCCTGATAAGAAAATAAAGGATAGCAACTATGAGTACTTTGAATTTTTGAGATACATTGTAGAGGGAAAATCGATGGCATGGAAAAATATATTAGATATGCGACGCGCCGTTGATTTTCTAGTCAGCAGACCGGAAGTTGATCAAGAAAAGATTGGATGTTACGGGCACTCTATGGGGTCAACACATACCTGGTTATTAGGACCTCATGAGCCGCGGCTTAAGGCTTTATTAGGTAATTGCTGCATGGCCACATATTCAGCAATTGATCACAAAAAAATTATACATTGCTCCTCAAACTATGTACCTAATTGGACTGATTATGGTGACATACCAGAGATAGTGTCACTCATAGCTCCTAGACCTCTCCACTTAAATTTTGGTGAAAATGACGAAGGTAGCCCTATCGAGTATGTGAATGAGGGTATTCAGAGAATTGCTCAAGTATATGAAGAAATGGAGGCTAAAGAAAATTTTACCTCCTTTGTTCAAGAAGGTGTTGGTCATGTTTTATCAGATGAAATGTGGGAGAAGACAAAGCGTTTTTTTAATAAGCATCTAAAGTTTTAGTTAATTATTTTTTCATGCGATGTGATCATTTAAAGTCGTTGCTATTATAAAAACTATTGTAGAGAATAATACTGTGAAATGTATTCTAAAAATCCGTTCCCTTGTGGTCCTAGTATTTTTATTCATTTCAATTTTTATTTCTCATTCAGTCAATGCTTGTCAAGTTCCTGTCTTTAGATATGCCCTAGAGCGATGGGCAAGTGACAAGTATGAACTTGCTATTTTTTTCAATGATAGCCTCAGCGAGGATCAAGGAGCTTTGGTAAACTCTCTCGATATTAATGCAAATATCGAAACCTTCAGAGTTGATGCTAAGAACATGAGTGGTTCTGAAGTTGCCAAGTATGGAAATATTTTGGTGCCAGAAGGTAAAGTCATTGGCCAGCTTCATTACCCTTGGAGCGTTGGTAGAGGGAATAGATCCATTGACACAGACGTACCTTTATGGAAGGGGGAGTTAACTACAGAAAGCCTTGGCCTTATTGTTGACTCTCCAGTTAGAAAAGCGATACGAGAGAAAATAATATCAGGTGAATCAGCGGTCTGGGTCATTCTTGGATCTGGTGATAAAGAAAAAGATATTGCTGTTGAAAAAGAGTTAAAAAAATACCTCCAAAATGTTTCACAGAAAATAGAAATTCCTGAAGGGGTTGTCGGCCCTGGTGAACTAGACAGGGTCGCTAGTGGAGAGGTTGATGTAGAGGATGTATTGAGGTCGACGATCCCACTTAAAATTTCTTTTGATGTGATTAGAATTGAAAAAGGTGACCCTAGAGAAAAGATATTTTCTCTCATGCTCAAATCATATGTTCCACATTTGAAGAGAGCCTATCCCAATCAGAATTTGATTTTTCCTGTGTTTGGAAGAGGTCGTACTTTAGAGGCTATTCCTGCCTCTGTAATGACCGAGGAAATAATGATGAAAGCGTGTACTTACATTTGTGGAGCTTGTTCTTGCGAGGTAAAGCGTGAAAACCCTGGCATTGATCTTATCATGACTGCGAGCTGGCAAGATGCCCTTGTAGGTAGCGAGGTCGTTGTGGATAAAGTTTTACCTCCATTAACTGGAGTAGGTGACTTGGTGAAATCGGATGAGGAAAATCCTTATTCTGAGGGCTTGCCTGGATCTAAAAACTCCAAAGATGATGATTTAAATTTGAATCTTGAAGATGAACTGATTGGTCAATTTCCAATAAATTGGATCATTGGGTCCTTACTATTGGCTGTATTATCAGTTATTTTATTTATGAGCATCAAGATCAGCCGAGGCTCCTAAAATAATGACTCTTTGTTTGATATTAAATAAAAGATCAGTGAAACTAATTCATCATGTTGACTCTTTACTCTGATAAGAAGACTCATAATTGTCAGGGGTACAGTCGACGAGAGTTATTAAAGATTGGAGCTTTAGGATTAGGAGGTTTGGGTCTGCCCGAGCTGCTTGCTCAGGAATCTCACGGCTATGTTAAAGACAGGACGGTAGTCATGCTTAATATGCAGGGAGGACCATCACAGTATGAAACCTTTGATCCTAAAATGGATGCTCCTTCAGAAATTCGTTCTGTCTTTGGCGAGGTGAAAACCAACCTTCCTGGTGTAAGATTTGGTGGGCATTTTAAAAGGTTAGCAAAGATGGCAGATAAGATGGCTGTTGTTCGTAGTTATCGGCACGGAATTAGTGATCACGCTAAAGCGGCAATGCATGTTGCTGCAGGAGGCAATCCTACGGGTGCATGCATGGGTTCCCTTTTTAGCCGCGTTGCTGGGATTACGAACACTCTTAATGGAATGCCTGCAAATACATTGATCGTGCCAGCAGCTGTAGAGCCTGAGGGTGCGAGAAAATTTAACTCCGTGCCGACCCGCATAGCAAACACTGGAAAACTCTCCTCAGTTTATGGTGCCTTTGACCCAAGTTCTGGAGGTGATGTTCTTGATGATATGAAATTACAGGTTCCCCATGAAAGAATCATGGATCAGTTGAGCCTTACTTCTAGTCTTGATGCGCTTAAAAGAAAGCTTGATTCATCAAGCGCCATTCATCAAGCCTCTGCTCTACAACAACAAGCTGTCGATGTCTTAATGAATGGTGTAGGTGAGGCTTTCAATTTATCTAAAGAGAATCCTAAGCTCATTGAGCGCTATGATACGAGTCAGTTTGATGTTCCTAAAGCAGCGGTGGACCGTCGAAAAAATAAGGATGCGATTCGTGGCCATTCACCTATTTCCTTAGGTAAACAAATGCTACTTGCTCGGAGGCTCTGTGAAGCGGGGTGTGGTTTTATTACTGTGAGCAGTCCAGGTTGGGACATGCATGGCGCCCATGAGTTTGCAATAACTGATGGCATGCCAGTCCTTGGTCCGGCAGTTGATAAGGCAGTCAGTGCATTCATTGAAGATATAGAATCTAGAGGATTAACTGAAAAAGTTCTTTTAGTGATTACTGGTGAATTTGGTCGCACGCCAAAGATCAATTCTAAAGGAGGGAGAGATCACTGGGGTAATCTTTGCCCTTTAGTCTTTGTTGGAGGGGGTTTAAAGATGGGTCAAGTCATTGGTGAGTCTGATAAGAAGGGGGCTGAGCCTATTACTAATCCGATTACAAGTAATGATTTATTAGGCACGATCATGCATAGCCTTTTTGATTTGGGTAAGGTGAGGACGCTTGCTAATATTCCGCGTGATGTTCAGGATGTGGTTGGATCCGGCAACGCTATTAGTGAGCTTATTTGATAAGCATCAAGGTGCGAGCATTTTTGCTACATCACTCAAATTTCTTTCTCTTGCCCAGTCAGCTGCTGTTTTTCCGTTAACTTTATTTGATTTCTTGGCGCCGTTTTGCAGGAGAATTTCAATGCATTTAATTGATTTTTTATTTCTTTCAATGTCATTTTCTTTCATTGGATAGACGACCCAGTGTAACGGGGTGATGTTATAAAACCCTTTAGCGTTACTATCAATTCCTTGATCTATAAAAAACTGAAGAGTTTCTGGTTGTCGCCAATAAGCCGACTCATGCAAGCAAGTTCTCTGTCCATTAATTATATTTAGATCTGCACCGTTTTTAATAAGCATTTTCGCGGCATTAATGTATTTTGTTCCAGCTACAACAAGAATTGGTGACTTATTATTCCTTGATTTATTATTGATGTCGGCGCCATTCTTTAAAAGAAACTGCATTAATTCGAGGTTTCCTTTTGCTGAAGCATAGCCAAGAGCCGTATATGATTCTTCAGTACTGAAATCAATTTGAACACCTTTATTTAAAAGTTTTTCTATTTTTTCTTCTTCTCCATTCCTTGCAGCATGGAGTAATGATTCCTCAGGACTATCTAAACTAAAAAAAGTTTTTTGAGTAGAAGGTTTGCCTTGTTCCTCTGAGGTTATGAACTCTTGTAGTTTATTATCCCTAATCAGGTATCCGCCTCGAGACTGCGTATTATTTTCAGGGTCATTTTTTGAGTAATTAGTATAGCCACCACCGATTACTAGGTATGAGTCTAGTGTAAAATCACTACTGTTAAGATCTTTATTGTATCCCTCTAAGCCAATAACATTTTTTCCTATATTTAAAGCATCGCTATATGATTTAAGCGGGAAAAATTCAAATCCAGTTGCCTCATGATCAGTAACTTTCACCTGACCATTTTCTCCAACAATATTAATAGAAAAGATGTATCTTCCGTTTAGATGAAGGGCAAAGCTATCATCAAAATTAATAGCCAACATCAGCCTAGATAGATCCATTTCTTTTTGGATTGTAAATTCTTTTCGAATAAAGACAGATTGGTATTCATTTACCATATCGTTAAGGAGCGTTTTGTCATCGTTATCTGCGTAACCGAATCCGGCTTCCCCATTTTTCCAATTGCCCTTGGTGGCATCAAAATTAATAGAGGCCCATTTAAGATTATCTGGTTTCTTTTTTCCCGTAAGATAATGCCAATTACTGTTTGGCTTAATCAGGTATTCGCCCTCTGCATTTCCTTCGTTTGGGAAACTGAGGTTTAACGTTTTATTAGAGGTCAGCTTACCAAATTCATTATAATTTTCTAAAGTCTCGGTGCCTTCAGAAATACGCTTAATTTGGAAGCCCCAACTTGTATACTCTATCCAGTTACCTGAAAATTTATTTTCTGTTGAGCTTTCCTCAGAAAAAATATGATCAGTAAAAACGAAAAATTGGCACAAATAGGTAAACCAAATTAATTTAATTTTTATCGTTTTAGACATCTTTTATTCTGGCATTAGACTGAAAATATAAAAACCTCAGCAATTACACAACTCACAATTGTGTAATTACTGAGGAAATAAAAATTAATATCTAATCTATTTCTTTTAAGGCTTTAACATAGCTGCAATTTCATCAAGTTCCTTGTTCATTGCAAAGTCATAGGCAGTTTCACCATTTTTTGTTTTTAATGATTTTTTAACCCCTGCATCTAAAAGAATTTTTATCATAACTTTTGTTGTTTCTAGAGAGTCTTCATCATCCTTGTTTGCTCTCCAAATAGTCCAATGAAGCGGAGATGATCCGTTACCTGAGACAATGTTGGGATCGACTCCTTTATCTACGAAATATTTTAGGTTTTTAGGCTGATGCCATAGAGCCGCTTCGTGCAAACAGGTAGCTTTATGCCATTGAATTGCATTGATGTCAGCACCCCTACTAACAAGAAATTTTGCTGAATTATGATGTTTGGAACCCGCGACTAATAAAATGGGGCTTTTATCGAATCTAGCTTGTTTATTAATATCCGCTCCGTTTTTCAACAATATAGAAGCGGCCCTGAGGTGTCCTCTAGCTACTGCATATGCTAGCGGCGTGTATGATCCAGGTGTTGTATAATCAACAGGTGTACCTGATTTTAAAAGTGAATTAATTTTTCTTATATTGCCATCTCTTGCTGCAATTAATAAGGCTTGGCCCGGCTCGTTAATTCTTGTGAATCCTCTACTAGGTTGGGTGACTTTCCCATCTACAGGTGATTGAGATTCTCTTAAAACACCGTCAGTAATCATATACCCACCTTCACGATTTCCCTCTAATTCCTCTTCTTTGCTGAATTTGCCCTTTATATCATAAGATTTTGTAAAGATATTACTTTTTACGAAATTGGTGTAGCCACCACCTACAATGAGTTGAGGGTCCAATGTAAAATCGCTACTGTCTAATTTTGCATTATGACCTTCGATGCCAATGACATTTTTTCCTTCTTGAAGGGCATCGGCGAATGATGCCAATGGAAAATACTCTACTCCAGAGGCTTCATGGTTTGCTACCGTGATTTTTCCTTCTTCATCAGTAACGTTAATAGAAAAAACATAACGACCGTTTAGATAGAGAACAAACCCATCATCATAATTAATGGCGAGAGCCAACCGCGAGATATCTGTGCTTTTAGAAATCTCAAATTCTTTTCTTATATAAACCGTTGTGTACTTATCAAGCATATCACTAAGCACGGTCTCGTCATCGTCATCAGCATAACCAAATCCAGCTTTACCTTTTGCCCAGTTAGCTTGCTTTGGGTCAAAGCCAGTTGTTGTCCATTTCAATGCTTCAGGTTTTTTTCCGCCTGCTAGGTAATCCCACTCTGCCTTAGGTCCAATGATGACCCCTTTTTTTGAAGAGATCGAATCATCATCTGATTCGATAGCTACATTAGCTGTCCTATTCTGGCGGAGTGTTCCCCACTCGTTATATTGTTTATTGGTTTCTATACCTTTACTAATCGTTTTAATTTGGAATCCACCACTACCATTGAAATTAATCCATTCACCATAAATTCCGTTTTCATCATTTCCATTTTCTGCAACATCCTGAGTAATAGTTTTACAAGAGTTAAAAGAAGCCAAAAGAAAAGTGATGGCTAATGCGCGAGTTATTAATTTTTTATTCATTAGTTTTTTAGATGTTTAATATAACGTAGTTAACAACAGAGAATTTAATTATTACGATATTGAAACAAATACTAACAAACCGTAAACACAACAAGCTTGTTAGTGCATTTTTGTCATTTGTTAGCTTTATATTAAGCTATTTAAAACATTTGATTTGTTAAATTTAAATGCCTAACAAAGCATTAATGCTCTCACAATGAACCGCTTAGAGAAACACCAAGAATTCTATTTGGGATGCCTTATTAGCTGGACCTTGGCAAGCGGTTGAAGAAAAAAGCACTAATTGATATTTTATTGGCAAATTATTCTTCAATCACTTGAATAGGATTTTCCCTGGTCCAAAAAAAGTAATAAATCGAACAGGTTATCATCATTATAACAAGTGAAAATGATAATGACCCTAAACCAGTGTGCCATGATTCGAATGCCTCATCATTACTGACAAATTTAAAATATCCCAGAATAGATATGCGAAAGGCATTCATCAAAAAAGCTATAATGATTGATGATATAATTATAGCTATGATTTTAAAGAGTGATTTGATGTGACAGGAAATGTAGAACACGTAGATAGTAAAAAAAGAGATCATTATTTGATGCGCTGAGGAGCAGCTCTGGTGCACTCTCAAAGAAAAATTTTCATGGTATAAAAATATTCCTGAACTTACAATTTTTTGGTCAACAAACATGGACAATAATTTTGCAGAAATAAAACTGGTACCTTCATTCAAAATTCGACCGGAAGAGAATTTAAACAAAAAACTTGGTACCACAAGAGTAGCTGCAATCATCACTGTCAGAGAAGTGATGTAAAAAAGAAATCGAAGCTTGTTTTTTTGATCAACAAAGGGATACCAAATCATGCAAATTAATGGGTGTGCAAGATACAGTGACCACCGTATAATTTTGAATGATGCCTCAGACTCTTTGTCATAAATATTGTCTTTATAAAAAAAGACTAATATCGAAATTAGAAAAATAAAAACAATTATCATTACTGGAAAAAAAGATAGATAATTATCAGACTTCTCCGTAAAACTTGGCGCCTCAACAAAATCCGAAAATATTACCAACATTCCAACCCAAAAAAGTAATATGCATATGGTCCCTGTTTCCAAAGCATAGCTACTAAAAAATCTTGGTGATATACTGAATGCGATTAACCAGAGGGTAATCATTTGAGGTGATTGCCTGAAGTGACTCATATTTATTCACTTTTACAGATAAAACCTCAGCTAGACATTTTTAAACGGTTAAAGAAGAGAGCTAATTTTAAGTAGAAAACAATAAATATAACTGAGTAGATGACGAATCTTATTGCCTTTAATTTATTTCTTCGGTTTACAGCAATGAACTCCTTTTCTTGCTGTTGAAAGCCATTAATTAAAAGCGTTTCTTTGAGTTCTTTGATCTTCAACTTTATTGATTCAAGGTTATCATTCTTATCTATATTCGTCTGGTTACCTGATTGCGCACTAACAGTATCAAAAATAAATTTTGCTTCCTCGATTGATTTAATATGATCTACTGATTTTTGTATCTTATCGAGGTATCCATCAAGATTCATTTTGGGTAAGTTTCTCTTTGTTATTGAATAGGCTCTTTCGGAGTTATCCAAAAGGCATCCTGTATATAAAAGAACTCCAAGACTGCTTATAATAGTAAGCTGTTTCCAGTAAACAGAAGGTTGATACTTTCTCTCTTCACTTGACATTAAGCTTAGAGAATAAAAAGCTACACCAATGAGTGGAAGGTGAGACCTATCCATTAGTTGGTTTGAGAAATTAATTCTCCAAGTTCCTAGGTTATCAGTGCTGTAACCTAAAATTGAAAGGGTGGAGCCAACTAAAAAGAAGATGAATATTAAATTAGCAGATAATCGGCAAATATGTGTAATGTGGGCTAGTACCTTTTTAGAGGCTTTGCCAGAATCAGACATTTTGTGATAGCTAGCTCAACTAAAAGCTAACTAAAAAATTAGGCGCGTTGCCTCTTACGCATTCTTTTTAAGAATCCAATAATTGGTAGAATTCCGAGTATTGGCAATGGGGCAGGGACGTTTGTTGCAGTTATTGCGTAGCCAGCACTTGTAGTAGTATCCAAACTTCCTCCGTTACCCACAGTAGTGGTGTTATCTGAATACAAAGCATAATCCGTTGCTAGTGGCTCAAATTCACCATAAGCAAATTTTAAATTGTCTACATTAAAAGCAGTAGCAAACGCTTGAGCTGCACCTTCATTGGTCCACCAAACTGTATCGTCGATTTGAGTAAGAAAAGAATCAAATGTTCCCGTATTATAAGTGACTTGCCAAACTCCGTCATTATCAGTGCCTGGAGCATCAACGTATTCGGTTACAGTTGTTTGGGCATATACTGAACTCGCTAGAAATATAGCACTCATAAATATGATAAAAATTCTCATTAATTAAATTATCTTCTAATTAAACGATATTTCAAGATAATATTTTTTAAATTTTTTTATCAAATATGATAATATATTTAGTTTTTATTAAACAATATTTAATAATTTTCCATATATTACTCAAAATGAATTGTTTGCGCATTAGATGATTAGGCAACAATCACCGTAGCTGAAGAACCTGAATTTTTGTTCAACTGCCCTATCGTAAGCTTCTTTCATTAAATCAGTCCCAGCCAGGGCGCAGACTAGCATAAAAAGAGTGCTTTTTGGGAGGTGAAAATTTGTCAAAAGGGCATCTACACATTTGAATTGATATCCCGGATAAATGAAAATGTGGGTGTCACCTGAACCTGCTACGATTTTACCGGTATCGTTTTGAGTCATGTGCTCAAGTACTCTAGTTACTGTGGTGCCAATCGATATTCTTTTCTCTGCTCCATTGATTTTTTCTTCTGCTTCTTTAGAAACATTGAAGTGCTCACTGTGCATTTCATGATTGGTGATTAAGTCAGCTTTGACGGGTTTAAAAGTACCCACCCCTACGTGTAAAGTGATAAAAGTATGAGGGATTTTTGAGAGATGCTCTTTAGTAAAATGGAGCCCTGCCGTTGGTGCTGCGATGGCTCCTGGACTTTCAGCGTAAACAGTTTGGTACCTTTCTGAATCCATTTCCTCAGCTTCTCTTCTCATATAATGAGGCAGAGCCAATTGACCATTACTTTCAATATCGATTTCTTCATCAAACCTAATGAGTCTCTCACCGTCAGGGAGGATAGACTCAACGACCCCTTTAATTCCATCGATTTCTATGAAATGACCGATGCGCATTTTCTTGCCTGGTTTAACTAAGCACTTCCATACCTTAGGCTCGATTTCATTGAGCCTTGTAATTTCAATTTTGCTATCATCACTAAAGAATCTAGATTTAACGACTTTAGTATTATTAAAAATACAAAGGTCCCCATCATTGATCATATCTTTAAACTCCTCAAAAAGATGGCAACTTATAGATCCCGTTTTTCGATCAATTAGCATCATTCTTGAGCCATCTCTCTTCTCGGAAGGCTTAGAAGCAATGAGTTCTTCGGGTAAATGATAATTAAAGTCTTCTGTTCGCAATTCTTCTGCCATGAGTTAGATTCAATATAAAGTAAACTTAAACGTAAGGTTTCAACTACTAAAATGTCTTACAAGTTATTTGGTTCAACATTAATGATTGCACTTTGTGTGGGGCTTCTGTCCTGCAAGTCAGTCAGGGAGGTGACGAGTATTGAATCTAAGGGCATTAGTGACCCACTTTCTGACAGGTTCATTGGTAGCTCAGTCTCCAAGTATGAAAGCGGGGCTCGGCATTCGATGGATAATAGGAGAACGACGACAAAGAAAATTTTTGGAGGAACGCAAGAAAATCTTCTCTTCGGTGGAAAGTATAAGAAAAAAATGTTTCAGGGATCAAAGAAAAGCAGTTATGCGAACAATCAGTTCGACCCAGATAACTATTATTTTGCTCGGCCACGAGAAAGAAAAAATGAGAAGGCTCTAATTGCCAATAATCAATTTGATCAGAGTAATAAAAAGGCTAGTGAAGGTTCAAGAACTTGGTTCGGCAGACGGAAAAAAGTGAAAACACAGAGCTATCAAGATTCTGAAAAATTAGTGCCTTCTAAGACTTTTCAGCAAGCAGTCGACGATAATGGCAAAAACATAAACAACGAATTAGAAATCATTAACAGACCAGGCACTCAAAACGCACCACAAGGAATGAGCATTGATGATGTCAAAAGGCTTCTGGGTAACTAATTATAAAATTGAGTCAGTCCTTTCTAATGTGTAGTTGATCCTAAGCCATTTCGAGGGCAACTTCAGATCTTTAAAATTTCATTAACAATGTCGCCAAAAGAACAATTTGAACTCCTTGTCCGAGGTACTGCTACAGTTTTAAATGAAAAGGAACTTTTAACCAAGCTTGAGACAGGTAGGCCCCTTAGGGCTAAATTGGGTGTAGACCCTACTGCTCCTGACATTCATCTAGGTCATACCGTCGTTCTGGAAAAGTTGAGACAGTTCCAATCTCTGGGTCATCAGGCCGTTCTTATCATTGGTGATTTTACGGCAACGGTCGGAGACCCGACTGGTCGATCCTCGACGAGGCCACCATTAACACGTGAAGAGGTTTTGGCTAATGCTGAGACCTACACGGACCAGGCGTTTAAGATATTAGATCGAGATCAAACTGAGGTCGTTTATAATGGGGAGTGGTTCCGGAAAATGACTTACGAAGAGGTTCTTAAGCTTAATGCACGAGTCACCATGCAACAAATGTTGCAGCGTGAGGACTTTAAGTCACGAATAGACGGTGCCGTTGAAGTTAGACTACATGAAATTCAATACCCAATCATGCAGGGTTGGGATTCAGTTGTAGTTAAGGCTGACGTTGAGCTAGGCGGGACAGACCAACTCTTTAATATCTTGGTTGGGAGAGATATGCAAAAATCTGAAGGTATGGATTCCCAGGTCGCCATGTGTTTACCTATATTAGAGGGGACAGACGGAGTGAAAAAGATGTCCAAGAGCTATGGCAATTATGTTGGTGTTGATGAAGACCCTGCCGAGATGTTCGGTAAGACGATGAGCGTCTCCGATGAATTGATGGACCGTTGGTATACTCTTTTGTTAGGTGCAGAAAGAGACACCCAATTGCACCCAATGGAAGCCAAAAAGCACTTGGCCGAATCTATTGTTGGGAGATATCACAGTGAAGAAAAGGCCAAAGAGGCACGCAGCGATTTTGAATCTAAGTTTGTCAAAAATGATACAGAGGCGACTTGGCCCGATGTTGAACTGGGTTCTGAAAGAAGGCTAATTGCTTCAGTTGGTTTAGCTTATTCTGAGGGCTATGGTGTTAAGCGCAGCGGCGGAGAAATCAGGCAACTCATTGCACAAGGAGCAATTCAAATAGATGGTGAAAAGGTTACAGATCTCAAAGCCGACCTGCCCGATGACCTATCAGGAAAAGTATTGCGCCTTGATAAGAAACGTAGTGTGCGTTTGACCTAGTTTACCTCATGCCATAAAGATTAATAAAAAAATTGATTCAAGAGTGAGAATACTTGGCCGAACTGTTTTAAACTCCCTGTCTTATTTTGGACAGTTGGCTAAGCTGCTTACTGAAATAATGATCTTCCTCTTCAAAGGGAGGATTAGGCCGAGACTCATGTGTCGGCAGATAGTAAATATTGGATTTAGCTCTCAAATGGTCGTGATCGTAACAGGCGCCTTCACAGGTGCTGTTTTTACTGCCCAGACTTATTACCAAGCCACGAAGCTCGATTTGGAATCTGGTATAGGTGGATTAGTTTCTATAGCAATTTGTAGAGAGCTTGGACCAGTTCTCGTTGGACTCATGCTCGCTGGGAGAGTGGGAGCTTCGATGGCTGCTGAAATTGGCACCATGAAAGTTACCGAGCAAATTGATGCTCTAAAAACAATGGGGGTGAGTCCCACAGGATACGTGGTCGTTCCAAGATTTGTGGCGATTATGATTTCAATGCCACTTTTAATAGCAGAGGCAATCATATTTGGAATCATGGCCTCTTATCTTATCGCCGTAAAATTTTATAACATTAATTCGGTTTGGTTTTTGAACCATCTCAATAGCTATACCGAGCTTGAGGACATTGCATTCGGAATGATAAAAGGCTTCGTATTTGGTATTTTAATATGCCTCATCTCATGCCATCAGGGTCTTGTCGTTAAGGACGGTGCTGTTGGAGTTGGGCGGGGTACAACAAAGGCCGTTGTTATATCTTCTTTGGCACTACTAGTGTTCAATTTTTTCCTAACTATCCTTCTGACAAATTTCTTCCCTTTTGGTGAAGGAGTATAGGTTTCTAAAAAATATTAAAAACCTTGGGTTGCTAGAACTTTTCGAAGTTCGACCTGAAAGACTGCCACGTCTTCTTGTGATGGAGTATAACCCTCTTCATCAGGCTTTAATCCTAGCTGGCTCATTTGATCAAAATGCCAAGATGCTGCTTTGCCATCTGAAAATGTGACTTTGCCACTGATGATACATTGGGGTTGAGCAATTGAATCAACACTTACGCTTACGCTACTAGACCCACCTTCTTGCTCCTCGCTAGGGTTTTCTGAGTTATCATTAACTGCATCTTGTTCTTGATCTGTGACAGGCGCAGGTTCTTCATTATTCTCTTCCTCTTCCTCTTCCTCTTCCTCTTCCTCAGCGAATTCGAGTTTGAGATCGGAAAGTAGAAAGCGAGTTTCTAGAAACGTGAGATTCAAATCGAAGTTCTCATGGATCTTCTTTTGAATAGTACCAAGGTCTTCGCCTGATTCTATCCATGATTTAACGGTAGCTATTTGATCTTCAGTCAGTTTCATCGTGAATTACGAGTAATCAGTTCTCCGAATGCTTTGATTTTTTAGAGTGGTGCGCGGGGACGGGATCGAACCGCCGACCGACTGGGTGTAAACTATGCGCCATACGCTATTATACAAGTATAAAAGTAAAAGCGTGTACGTCATTGATGGGATTCAATCCCTCTAGGGGTATCTACTCTGTATCTAGTAGCCGATACAGAAAAAGGGTAGGCAAAAATAAACTCAACTGCTTACCCCAAATAAACCTAAACACATGCGATTACGCTCCTATGGCTACAACATACATTAAAAGAAAGAACGGAAAACCTCTCAGCCCAAACTACTACGCTGTGTGGTATGACCTAGAAGGGGAAAGACAATCTAAAAGCACTGGCACCCCGAAAAAGAGAGATGCTGTAAAGATAGCTAACAAGTGGGAGTTTGAGTCTCATGAGGCAGAGAAGGCTGTTTTAAAGGAGAAGCAGGAGACAGCCGAATTGATGTTGGAGGAGTGTCGGAAGCTCTTAACTAAAAAGCAAAAGGATAGAACTCATCATGCGTTTATTAAGCTGATCACACAACTATATGAGATTGAGAATGGAGTAGAATTAAAACTCCCTCTAATTGAGTATTCTTAGGATTTAGAGATACATAAAAGGGTAGGCAACTTTTTTTATAAGAGCATCTCTTGAGGTTATTGATTGATAGAATATAATCTCATTTAATGCGGTGGAACAAAAAGTATTGGAGATCTAGGAATTTATTATTAACTCTACCAATATTGTTTGATGACTTGTCAGCAGAGGATCTGAACAAGGAGAATGTTCAGAAAGTTATTGGAAAAGAAAAGGCTCTTGGACGTAATTTCATATCCCCTTGGCGCAAAGAAAGACTATCTTTAAATAAGAAACATCGGGGTGGGCTTAATATTGATCTTAATAAACCGACACCTAAACCACTAAGTTTAATCATTAAGAATTCTAGTGGATGTAAAGATGTTCCTGACCCTAATCCATTTTTAGAACTGGTTGGAACCAAAGAACTTACCCTTTCAGACATTGATTTAAGTGAATGTAAGCTAGTTCCAACCACTCCGATTGATCATATAAAGCTTGAAGCCCCTTCTGAATTGTCAGCCTCTATGACGCTTTCTGAAATCGATGGTGCATTCTCTAAAATTAAACTGCCCCTCATTAAATTTAAGGGTGATAATGAATATCTGAATGGGAAAAAAGCCCATGATGCTTTTCAAAGAGAATTCGATAAAAGGGGTAATCCACCCTTATGGAGTCAGGAAGATATAATGGATAATTGGTTTAATAAGCCGAATAACAAAATCGAATACCATGTAGAGAGATATCTGACTGAGCTTTGGAACAGCTTACCAGAAGAAGATCCTATATATCAATTAGGTTCAGAGAAGTTCTATGAATTATTTAGTGTCTTCCATCCCCAAGCTTTACACATTGTAGATCCACACTGTAAAGATCCCAGATCTATACTCTTAGCGGATATCATCTTCAGAGATATTTATGGTGATAGCTATATGGAGATTAATCCTGAGAAGATAGAGGTTATAAAAGAACATGATCAATATCTGAAGTCGATTTCCTGTAATCCTGAATATCTAGAGGATTGCTCTAAGTCAGAGGTAAGGTGTAGAAAGAGGGTGAAGAAGTATATCGATAAGGAAGAGACGAGGACTATACCGCAAGATATAATCGAGGCTTACTATCTATTTACACATTATGCGGATGCGTATGCAGGTATTGTCACTAAGCTACACATTAAGCAATATCTGATAGAGCATGGTGGTGATAAATACAAAGATCCTAAGTATTTAGATAAAGGGAAAAAAGGAGCTTGGAGCGTTCATTGGAGAGCAGCCGAAAAGTTTGTTCCTATTACATCAGCTTTCGTTAGAGGAAAGGCGATACCTGAACCTGTTGATACATGGCAAGAAGCTCTTTGAATGAAACCTTAGGATTGGCAATGCTTCAGGTATCAGAAAATTGATCCTTACACCCATAACCAATGACTCATGGTCCCTTGTTCGTGGATTGTGTGGGGTGCCCACCGACTATTAGCGGTGTTTGGTGATCACTTATCCAAAGCAAAGCGGTAGAACTTCTTGCCGTCAGGAATTGGGATAGTGCGAGTCATTTCTCCATCGAGCTTAGTCCACTCAATGAGATTATCACTCTGCTCGATTGTTAATCCTAACGTGATATTATCACCATCTGGATCAACTGTTAAGACTACTGAACCTGCTCTAGCATCACGCACTTGCTCAAGAACCTGTTCTAAGGATTGTCCTTCACCACCCTGTTCGAGTTCTGCAATTCTTTGATCCTTTTCAGCGACTTGTGCAACTAGGGTTTGAAGCTGTGCTTTCATTGCGTTTATCTCAGCCATAATGGATTGATCATTCTCGCTGAGCGTAGCCATTTGTTCGGTTATAGATTCGTCGTTAGCGTTAAGGATTTGATCGTTTTCATTAAGAGTATCGATATTTTCACTAAAAGCTTCAAGGGTTTCGTCTGCTGTTGTCAAAATGCCATCAAGCTCATCAATCTTTGTTGTGTTGGCAGTAATGGCAGCAGCTTGCTCAGGAGAAATTCCACCGCCATTTTCGCCCTCAACTATATTAGCTTGGAGCGCTTTAATGCTTTTATAATTCTCAAGTATATTTGCTGACACGAATGCGCTTATGTTGCGTCCATTAATTATAAATGACGTACCTCCAAAATCTACACCACGTAGATTAGCACCAGAGAAAATAGCTTCTTCATTAGGTTCTTGGGTTCCAAGAGTCGCTGTTCTGATGGACCAAAATTCACTTCCTTTATGAAGACTGCTCTCTCTTAGACTAGCTCCTTCTAGGTTAGCTCCAGAAAAATCAGCCTCCAAAAGGTTAGCATTTTTAAGAGACGTGTTTATGAGAGAAGCATTTTTCAGGTTGGCTTCTTCGAGATCTGCTCCATCTAAATTCAAGCCATCCAGATTGGCGCCCTCGAGATCTGCCCTTTTAAGATTGGTATTAGGACCAACAAGATTACCTTTAATGATAGAGTAACCTTCAGGGAGCGTGTTAGGGGTGACTTTAACATCGCTCCAATAAACTTTATCAAGTTTAGTTCCTGATAGATTAGCACCCTCGAGATTTGTAGTATTGAAATATACGTAACTTAAGTCCATTCCTTGAAGATCTGCTCCCTGAAGATCGGCACCATTGAGACTGACTCCTCTACCAACAAGATATCCATTTATAATCTTGTAACCGAAAGGAAGAGCTGAGGGAGTCCCCTTTAATTTTCCAGATCTTATTCCTCCTACTCTGGCCGCTCCAAGGTCTGCGCCTTCAAGGTTTGCTCCCTGAATATCAGCTTCATCCAACCCAGCAAAAGATAGATTAGCACCTTCGAGATTAGCATTTCTTAGATCAAATCTGTATAAATTTCCCCTACTGAGATCCGCATTAGGTTTTATTTCGAAAGTTCCAAAGTCAGTTTCAATTTTTCCAGTTCGTAAACCAGTTTCTGGGTCGACGTTCTCTTCGATCCAAACACCCTGCCCAAAGGATGATATCGAACTAATAATAAAAAATAATACGCTAATAATAATCGGCTTTTTCATATCTCTTATTTAAGGCATATTTGAGGTTTTTCAAAACTTCAGTTCAATGCCTAAGCCCTAACAAATAATTCATGGTCCCTTGTTCGGGGATTGTGAGCTCTAAGATCCCTATAAATGTTTCTTATTTCTGTTGTCTTTGTTAGTGTGGTTTATCATTCTTTTGAACCATGGATATAAATCCTTTTGCTTTATTTCTGCAGTATATAACTGTCCCATCAGCCATTTTAGGCGCATTGCTGATTACGATTCATAAGGTAACGGGCAATAGAAATAAAAAAGAAAAGAACCTCGATAAAACTGTGCCATCGACTTTGGGATGTATTGTTTTCCCAATAGTATTCATAAATGTTGTTGGCTTCGCTTGGATGCTAATCGCCTATTTTAGGTCTGTGTAATTCAATTAACTGACCCCCTGATCCATGGTCCCTTGTTCGTGGATTGTGTGGGGTGATCAAATGGCGTGGACCGTTATAATATTAGGAGGATTTTGTAATTGGTTTTGTTTTAAAGCAACTCAGTAACTAAATTTCTTATTTGCTGATAGATTGATGCCTTTTGAATCGTTTAGTAAGTTAAGAATAAATGAACAGGCCTCTCATTTTTATAATTACCATCTTTTGCTTAGTTAGCATGATTACTCTTATTACATCCAGAGAGTCTATGCGTAAGGATTTAGATGAAATTAGAAAGAGATTAATTCCTAAGATCAAAGAGGAACTCGAAGAGAAAGGCCTAGATCTTGGATCCAAGGTATTTATCCGAATCTTCAAGGAAGAAAAAATATTGGAGTTATGGTTACAAGAGAACGAAAAAAAAACTTTCAGATTTTTTAAGAGTTTTCCAATTTGTAATTATTCAGGTTATTTAGGTCCCAAATTGCAAGAAGGGGATCTACAAGCACCTGAGGGTTTTTATTCTGTGGATAAATCTAGAATGAATCCGAATAGCAAGTTTCATCTATCATTTAATTTGGGTTTTCCCAACTCCCTTGAGAGTGACCTTGGTCGGACAGGTTCTTTTTTAATGGTTCATGGAGATTGTGTCTCAACAGGTTGTTTTGCTATGACAAATAAATGGATAGAAGAGATATATTTGATCGCTGAGGCTTCTCTAGAATCAGGGCATCATTCTTTTGATGTTCACTCCTTTCCATTTAGAATGTCAGCGGAAAAAATGGAAAGGAAATCTAATCAAAGATGGCAACTTTTCTGGGAAAATTTAAAACAAGGCTATGATTGGTTTGAGTCAAAAAAAACTCCTCCGCGTGTGGATCACAAAAATAAAATGTACACATTTAAAGATGCATTTTAAGTTTCCTTATAGTGTTCATGAACTCCGTACCCTTTATCCTGCTCGCCATATCACTGCCCCTGCTTCTTGGGGGGTGTGGAATTGAAGAACCTACAATAGAGATTGAGAAGAATGGGGTATTTACTGTCAGACATGAAAACGGCAAGAAGTTATGGGAAATAAGCTATAAGGACGACAAGAAGGTAGAAGGTTCAGAAAAGTTCTGGAACAGCAAAGGCGAGCCTGTTGATTCAATAGAAGAAGCTAGGAAATAACCCATGAACCCCGTACCCTTATTCCTGCTCGCAATATCACTGCCCCTGCTTCTTGGGGGGTGTGGGGAGAAGGAGTCTGTAGCTGATGTTAAGTCTGAAAAACCTGTTGCTGAATCTAAGCAAATAGAAGAAAAACAGCAGGAAGTTAAAGAGGAAGCTAAGACTGAAGAAGAAATCCCATTAAATCCTAATTTAAAGTATGAAATAAAACGTGATAAGGTAATCATCACTGAATGTGATGCAAAGGCATCAGGGGATATAACTATTCCTGCAACTATTCAAGGTAAGAAAGTCACCAGTATTGGGAACTCTGCTTTTTCTGAATGTAAAGATCTATCAAGCATCACTATTGGGAAAAATATTAACAGAATTGAGAGTTATGCATTTTCAGAATGTTCAAAGTTATCCGATATTATAATTCCTAATAATGTCACTCTCATAGGGAAGTCTGTGTTTTCTGATTGCACTTCACTCTCAAGTATAACTATTGGCAATAAAGTTCAGAGCATCGGTGAAATGGCGTTTGCATCATGCACAAGTCTATCCAGTATCACCATCCCTGAGAGCATCACCATGATTCGGAATTGGACATTTGTTTCATGTTCTGGACTAGTCAGTATCACTATTCCTGATAGCGTTACACTTATCGGAGATTGGGCGTTCGGTAACTGCACTAGTCTAAGAACGATCAGAATTTCGAGCGGAGTTACTAATATCGGTGCAGGTGCTTTTAATGCGTGTGCCGAACTCACTAAAGTCGTAGTTGGTCCGAATGTCACAAAAATAGGTCGAGCGGCATTTGGAAATTGTTCTTCTTTAAAAGATATAACATTTCTTGGAAATGCACCTAAGATCAACCCATCAGATTTTGAACTTAATTTATTACCAGTGCGAGGAATAGATGTTACACCCACCATCTACCGCAACCCCGAAGCAAAAGGTTGGGGGGATACTTGGGCTGGCAGGCCAGTAAAGCTAATTAGCGAGAAACCATAACCAACAACCCCTGATCCATGGTCCCTTGTTCGGGGATTGTGTGGGCTGCACCTGTCCACCTACCATCGACCGTTATAATCTTCGGTGAATTTTGTAATTGGTTAGATTTGAGTGTGGTGTTAGGGTTTAAACATGAAAATCATTCTTATCTTAGCAGGTTGCTGGTTTGTTTTGCTGTTCTTGACTATCACGGGAATGCCTTATGGTGAATCTTTTCTTCTATTCATAGGTTCTCCGTTATTTGCTTTAGTTCATACTTTTTACTATCGTCACGATCATTCTGGTTGGGGGTCTTTCGCTCTAAAATGGTTTTTCAAGTCAATTGGGATTTTCATACTTTCATTATTCATTATGGGGTTCATAGCGGATAACATATTGAATAAAGGTATCTAGAATTATGAACCCCGTACCCTTATTCCTGATCATTGTGACACTGCCCCTGCTTCTTGGGGGGTATCAATAATGTTATTCACCTCCGTGATATATGTAAGTGCCCAAGATCAGGGCAATCACTAGCCAAGGCACGACTCTCCATAGAACCCTTTGTTGCTCTCTGAAATAAGCTTTTATTAACTGCTCCTGCTCAACCTCGCTAAATTGCTTCCTCTCAATCTGACTTGGATCACCTGTCTGCTCAAAGCCACTTAATTTTCGTCCTACTAAACTCTGACGATATTTTGAGACTGACTTATTTCGTTTAGCTTTTTTTACCCATGATGCGTCTTTACTTTTACGGTACTTAAATTCAGCACCAACCCAGATAAGTGCAGGTGCACCAAGAAGAATTAATAGAAGAATGTCGCTAGGTTCCATTCAAAGACAATTAGCCTAACCATTAAAGACAACAATAAAAAAAGGAATTGTACGATCAATCAAATTTGAGCGGTTGAAAACCTCTATACCAAGAAAAGTACGCCCCAATATGATGCCTTTTATTAAATGTGGCTATCCATCAAAGTGAGACAGTATCTGAACCACTAGCCGTAAAAGGTGCACGATGGGGCGTGTTTCTTTCGATATGAATATTGGTTTTGGGACAAATGGAAAGAAAGCCACAAAAATGAAACAATGGTCGCTCATTTAAATGGTCGCTCATTTTCATCATGCAACCTGCGCAATGTACTGTGTATAAAGTTTCAGGCTCGATTATACAGGAGAAATGATACACGGCTCAGTGGACACCCTGCCCCATAAAGGACACAAAAGAATGTTTATTATCAACGCACGTCGCTCAATGCTCGCTCAAGGGGGTTAGAGGTTATATTTATTATTCATTGTTATGTATGTTAATTACCATCAATGTCTTGGTATGTCCGAGCCCGTATTCGATAAAGAAACTATAGAGACTTTTAAAAATCTTAAGTGGTGGCAATGGGCTTTAACTATAATGGCATTATCTGTGATCGGCTTATTTTTATGGTGGACTCGGGATAGTTTCTTATGGAAAATATTGGATTTCTTTATGGATGAACCGTATTGAGCGGTCGTATTTTTAAGATTTTTTTTTACAGAGGGATATATTGTATATAGCAGTCCGAGAGAAAAACACCCAGTACGGGGGGCGTCACTCGAAGGCTAGAGAATCACGATCAAACGCCCCCCGCCCACCTGCCATGGACCGTTATAATTTTAGCGTGATTTTGTAATTGGTTAGATTTGTGCAGGGTGTTAGGGTTTTAAAATGGTTAAGCACGTATTAATAGCTCTCTTAACGATATCGGCCATACCTCTCAATGCAGCTGACATCAGTGATCTTAGTTATGATATCATCGAGGACACCGTGACCATCTTTGACTGTGTTGAAAAGGCATCGGGTGCTTTAAACATTCCTCCGACTATAGAAGGTAAGTCTGTCACCAGCATCGGGTATCAGGCCTTCTTCAAATGCACCGACCTTACAAACATCACGATTCCTGATAGCGTCACTAGCATCGGGGCTCAGGTCTTCGCAAAATGCACCAGCCTGACGAGCATCACGATTCCTGATGGTGTTACTAGGATTGGGGACTCTGCCTTCATTAGTTGCACCAGCCTGACGAGCATCACGATCCCTGATAGCGTAACCTACATCGGTCTAGTTGCCTTCGCTAACTGCACCAGCCTGACGAGCATCACGATCCCTGATAGCGTAACCTACATCGGGAGTCTGTCTTTCTGTAGCTGCACCGGCCTAAAGAGCATCACGATTCCTGATAGCGTCACCAGAATCGGCGATGAAGCCTTCTCTGGCTGCACCGGCCTAAACAGCATCACTATACATGATGGCGTCACCAGAATCGGAGATGAAGCTTTCTCTGGCTGCACCAGCCTGACAAGTGTCACCATCCCCGACAGCGTCACCAGCATCGGAGATAAAGCTTTCTCTGGCTGCACCAGCCTGACGAGCATCACGATTCCTGATAACGTCACCAGCATCAAAGCTGCAGCCTTCTTCAAATGCACCGGCCTGACAAACATCACGATTCCTGATAGTGTCACCAGCATCGAAGCTGCAGCCTTCTTCAAATGCACCACCCTGAAGAGCATCACGATCCCTGATAGCGTCATCAGCATCGGGGATTTTACCTTCCGTGACTGCACTAACATGACCGCTATAACATTTCTTGGGGATGCCCCAAAGGTGGCAGGAAACGCTTTCGAAGAGGCTTCCCCCATCATCTACCGCAAACCTGAAGCGAAGGGCTGGGGTGACACTTTTGGTGGTAGGCCTGTAAAGTTGATTAGTGAGAAGCCATAACCACCGACCCCTGATCCATGGTCCCTTGTTCGTGGATTGTGTGGGGTGCCCCCCTGCCCCCGTGCCCGCCGACCGTTAGCGGTGGTTGGTGATCATTATCGGGTGTTCATGTTATGTGTTGGATGAAAATGTTTGCTTTAAGTTTGAATACTTCTAACTTTGGAATGTGAAATTATTGTTCCAAATATTTTGTCTATGCCTCACAATTATATTTGCTGATGCAGCCACAACTTCAGTTACTGTTGGAGGACAGGATTATACTGTGACATATGAAAGCACATCATACGATGGCAATGCGTCTCAGTTTCAATCTACGCCATGGTGGAATGATTCATCTCTAGCCCAATCTTTTGCACAAGCAACAAGTGTTAGAAATGTTCATTACGCCTATCAAACATGGAGCAGTTTTGTAGATTATCAAAAGTCAAATTCAAGTGGTGGTAGCGTTGCGGGGACATGGTCAACTTCATCGACTTTTAAGTATGCTGTAAGCGCAGTCGCTGTCCCTGCACCACTACCGATTCTAGGAATTCTACCCGTCGTTGGTTTTCTTAAGAGAATGCGTAAACGTCAGCGCGCATAGTTAGTAATCACTCTGATCCATGGTCCCTTGTTCGGGGATTGTGTGGGTTGAGCCCTATAGCTGTTTCTTATTGCTATCGTTTGTTTGTTTGGTCATTGTCTTTGAATGAAACCTACTGACATTTATCTAATTATTCTTATTGGGTTCTTTTTATGTATCTGGGGTGTTGGAGAATTTCTTTGGCGTAAAAGTAAAGATGCAGGTTGGATAAATAAAGCTAAGGGAAATAAGTCAGTCAGAAAATATCGTGAGAGTATAGCGGGACAGAAATTTGGGGAATTAAGTAAGATTGAGAAGCAGCAATTAATAGCAGCTATCACAAATGAACAAATGAGAATTGTCAGCAGAGCGGTGCCTTGGTTTTTTATTATCATGTTTCTGATCACGGGGCTTGAATAAGATCAGCGATACTCGTTCTCATTGAAATACTAAACCTGATTAGCAAGGTGATTATATATCTTCGAGGCTCTACACACTCGTGCTGTTTCCATTAAAGCCCCCAGCCCCTGTTCCCGTTATAATCTTCGGTGGATTTTGTAATTGGTCGGTTAGTTGTGGGGTGTTAGGGTTTTGGGATGAGGATTCTAATACTCTTTTTCATTATTCTGGGGTCAATGTGTCATGCAGAGCTAAGAACTTGGACTGCTGTTAACGGCAAAGAGGTAGAAGCAGAGTTTGTATCGAACGAAAAAGGACTTGTTAAACTTAAGCTAAAGTCAGGCAAAGTCTTTGAGGTGCCACTGAATAAACTCTCTATAGGTGATCAGGAATTCCTTAAGAATAAGTCACCTTCAAAGGAAACAATAGATGAAGAGGCTCAATTCAAATTCTTACCTTTAATTAGCGATGCTGATGTTGAACGATTTGCCAAAGGTGCAATAGACTATAATAGTGCTGAACCAACCGACTATACTGGGTGGACAAAAGATGTTTATGAAGATCGCCTCGTGGAACTTGTTCAGTGGAAAAACGGTCAACCAGATGGCTTTGCCATGCTCTGGTATACCAATGGCAAGATAGAGAATATGTCTCTCAATAGGGAAGGAGAACAAATTCAATCTCAAAATTATTATAAAACAGGTGAGAAAAAATCATTAATGATAACAGCCATTGGATTAAACGCTTGGCATAAGAATGGTAAAAAAGCGGCCACAATGCGTGTGGAAAACCCTCAATCATTAGAATGGAAGTTTTGGAACGACAAGGGCGAAGAAATTGATCAAGAAGAAGGCGAGAAAATGTTGGAAAAAATTGGAAAACGAAATTAATGAGGACCGTAACGAATTCGAAGATGAGACCGGAGCCGAAGCCGAAGCCGAATAACCCATGAACCCCGTACCCTTTATCCTGCTAGCCATATCACTACCCCTGCTACTTGGGGATTATTGTTTAAAATATTGTTATGAAATCTAGTAATTGGAGAAAAGGAGGTCGGAATTGGGGATGTTTATTGGTGGCTTCATTTATAATTGCCTTTTTATTTCTGATGGTTATGGGGCCTGTTTTAGAAGATTCAAACAATGAAGATACATTCTACATCTGGCTTGTTGTATTGATTGTCCCTGTAATTATCTCATTTAGAATGTTGTTCGCTGAAGCGGATGATGAGGATGATGAGGATGATGAGGAATAACCAATAACCCCTGCTTCATGGTCAGTTGTTCGGGGATTGTGAGTTCTAAGATTCCTATAGCCCCCAGCCACTGTTCCCGTTATAAATTCAGGGTGATTTTGTAATTGGTTAGATTACGAGAGGTGTTAGGATTTAAAACATGAAAAATTTACTATTGATTGCTATCACCATTCTCGCTGTGGGGTGTGGAAAGAATCAAACTACTGATAATGCTAAACCTCCAGAGATCGAGAAAGAGGATTTGCCTCCTATTCCAGATAAAGTAACTAAAGAATTTGTTATGACATTATGGAATCAGCCTAATGACGAAGCAAATCTAATTAAGGAGATCAAAAATCTGGGCAAAGCGGGAATATGGATAGCAAAAAGAAAAAAAGGTCCTAGTAAAAACGAGTTAGTTATTAATGAGGAAGCCAAAATAACCATAAAATTTGCCAATCAAAGATATACGGTTAGGAAAGTTACTATGGACAACGCCACTTCTTATTCAGCGATAACTTATGATTTTGAAAAAGAAAAATATTACTGGTGGGAATTCGGAGAAGATTCTGGGAGAGATTTCTTTGCACAATATTCTGGTCAATCATTAGATGGCAACTTAATCGAGTGGGAGTCTATGGAATTTCCATCCTTAGAGGATGGTAAATTGAAATTTCGAGAGATTAGTAGAACCGATAACAAAATTGAAGCGGTAAGTGAGCTCAGGAAAGGAGGAGAAATTATTGGGGCA
>JAOFDG010000010.1 GCA_028033615.1 Verrucomicrobiales bacterium
TCCCGTCATTTCCTTGTCTCCTGAGGCTGTGACAGAGTGGTCACTAGGAGTCGAATTTGAATACAATAATGTCAGTGTTAATGATGCAGAGGATGGTGACTTGAGCTCTAATTTGATCGTTCAACAGCCTCTGGATCCTACTTTGGAGGGAGAGCAAGTCATTCGTTATGTAGTTGCCGATTATGCAGGAAATATCACTAAATATGATCGAAATATTTTAGTGACCGCCAGGGAAGAAATAAATGAGGCTCCTGAAATACAAAGTTTAGCATTCAGTGTTAACGAAGGGGCCATAAATATTGGTGATCTCATTGCTATTGATCCTAATGATGACGCGATGGTTTTTTCAATTGAGGGAGAGGGTAATGAGATTCTCATTGAAAACTCAACACTCATTGCTTCAAGTGGCAATGTTTTTGATTACGAGAAAAAGCAAAGTCTTGAAGTGGATGTCACAGTTTCAGACGGTGAGCTTTCTTCAATTCAAACTATTACAATTACAATTATTGATAACCGTGAAGAGGATAGTGATGGTGATGGTTTGACTGAGGCAGAGGAAGAAGATATTCATGGGACTAGCGATCTTGTAGCTGATACAGATGAGGACGGTTTTTCTGATTATGAGGAAGTGATTGAGGAAACTAACCCTCTAGAGGTTACTGAGTATCCGACAAGAGAAATAACTGTTCTCGGGAGTTTTGAAGGAAAGGGAAGTTTAAGTATCGGTGATCAGTTGTCATTCAGAAAAGGTTCAACGGTAGAAATTGTTGCCATTGCTGAGGCGGGGTATCTTTTTGATGGTTGGTTTGGTGATATTGAAGAGACGACTGAAACAATCTCTATTGTTATGAATTCAAACAAAACAATAGGCCCGTTATTTGATGAAGATTTAAGAGACTCTGATGATGATGGAGTAACTAACTATGCTGAGATAGTCATCCACTTTACGGATCCTCAGAATTCAGATACCGATAATGATGGTTATTCAGATGGGGTCGAATTAGCGGCAGGATTAAATCCTAAGGATGAAACCATTTTCCCAAACGAAGCTCCGATTATTGAGGATCAGACTTTCAGTGTCGTTGAAAATACTGCCGCGGGTCTGATAATAGGCGATTTGATTGCTCAAGACGCGAATGGAGATACCCTTAGTTTCTCAATTTTGTCTTCGGAGGACACTGATGGTGACGGTATTGACGCCTTTGTTTTAGTAGGTAATAAATTACTCGTTCTTGATAAAGATGACTTGGATTATGAAACGAAAAATTCTTTAACATTAAACGTTCAGGTCAAAGACAAGGAGTTGACTGATAATGCAGAGGTCTTAATTACTATCACGGATGACCGAGAGGAAGATAGTGACGGTGATGGACTGACACAGTCAGTAGAAGAGGATATTCATGGGACTAGCGATCTTTTGGTTGATACCGACGGAGACGGCTTTTCTGACCCTGAAGAGTTAAATGAAGGTACTAGTCCAAAAGATCCACTCAGTTTTCCAGTTCCACCGGTTGAAGGTGACAAAGATGGTGACGGTTGGAAAGATGAGACTGAATTATTATTTGGTAGCCTAGTTGACGATCCGAAAAATATTCCAGACTTTAAGATTAAGGTTAACGTTCTTGGGGGTAATGAAATTGAGATATTGTTCCCTGCAGAAAATGAATCTAGATATCTTATTCAAATCTCATCTAATTTGGAAAGATGGTTAAGTTTAAGAGTTGTAAACGGTGACGGGGGTACTTCTCGAGAGCGATTCTCAATCCTTGATGGTTATGGTTTCTTCAGAGTACTTAAAGAGTAGCTTTATCTCTTAACCTTAATGTAGTCAGGAGCAGATTCTAAATTTGCTGTCGCTGAAGTCAGGTCTCGAAGGTACTTAGAAACTTTTTCTAGTCCTGGATAATCAATTTTATCAGGAGTGTCTCTTGGAGTGTGGTAGTCATCATGGAGTCCAGTGAATAGTGCTAGTATGGGGACTCCTACATTATATAGTGGGGTTGAGTCTGTTGGGAGATAGGGACTTGCTGATTTCTCTAACTTAAGTTCACCGGCAACTGAATCGACAAGGTTGTCCCAGGATTGGCTTGATCCAGTCCCATGAACGATGAGAGGTTTTTCTTCGAGTCTCCCGATCATATCGAGATTTATATAAGCAGCGATTGATGGGTAAACTTTTTCTTCCTTAATTTCTTTTTGTTTTTGAGCGAAGTGTTTTGAGCCAAAGAGTCCCATTTCTTCTCCGGACCACGCAGCAAAGATGATATCTCTTTTAAGATTGAGTTCGCCTTTTTTCTTTAGTTCGTTGTAGTACTGCGCTAGTTCCATGATAGCAGCTATTCCAGACGCGTTATCATCAGCTCCTAGGTGCATTTTAGACGCTTCATCTCCCTTGGCACGAGTTCCTCCCCGATTGCCAAAACCAAGGTGATCAATATGACCTCCGACCATAATAGCTTCTTCAGATGAGGTGTCCTTCACCTTAAGTCTTGCGATGACGTTTCGTCCCTGATCTTCTTTTTTATCTAGCCCTACACGTGCACGAACAGAAAACGGTAAAGGGAAGCCAATGACTCTTTTATTGTTGTAGTATGCCTCAAAAATCTCTTTGAAGGATCCGTTCTCAGTTCCTCCGAGCATGGCTCCAGCAAGGTCATCCGATATTGTGACTGCTGGCATAATATTATTATTACTTCCTACATTCTGTGTAGGAGGAACTAGCATTGTTCCTACTCCTGGGTGAGGTCCCTTTATATAAATAATCCCTTTAGCACCGAGTTTCTTGGCTTGCTGAGCCTTGTTAACTAGTGGTCCAAATTTCTGAAGTTCCTTTTTGTCCTTAGGCGCACCACGGAAAACAATGACCCACTTGTCTTTAACATCTAGCCCCTCATAGGAATTGTAGTCTTTAGTATCAATCCCAAATCCTGCGAAGACTGTTTTAGTTTCACCCGTGTCCCCGGATGGGCTGAAATTAACAGGAAGGTAGTGCTGACCGGGTTTGAACTTCCTGACAACACCAATAGGTTCGTCGATCGTGACCGTCATCAAGTTGTCACTATTCATTTTCTTCCCGGTGTTAAAACTAAATTTCTGAAAGTAAGTGCCATTATCACCAGCAGGTTCCAAATCGAGTTCACTGAAGAAGGAGGAGAGGTATGCAGTAGCCATGCGTTCTCCTTTGTCTCCCGTTCCACGCCCTTCGTATTCATTAGAAGCAAGTCTCTCTAGAAAGTTTTTAAGGTCTTTTTGGTTAATCGACGGGGAAGAAGAGGTTGTGGCGGCTTTGCCATGCTCATTTGCTTTCTTTTCTGCTTCTGGGAAATCTTTAGCCAAACATATCCAGTTGAAAGATAGAGCGATGAAAAAAATAAATGATGTGATAATAGCTTTGTTAGGTTTCATGGAAATATTTCCGTAATATTGACTTTAAATTTGGTTTATACTAACGGACTAGCTTCTTAAGTAAACGTTGGTTTCAAATAAAAATGGCTAAGTATTAAAGGGTCTTTTTTGAAATTCTTATTTTGGTGTTAAGCGTTCAGACGCTATATTGATTTAATGAGGTCAGGATCTTATCCCAGTCTAATAGCCTTAGTGGAGTCAAAGTCCTTCACGCGGATCGTTATTTTATTTATTTTGGCAGCGGCAGCGCTGGTTGGCCTTGAGACGTCCGAGTCAATAATGTCAAAGTATGGATCTTTAATTCATGTTCTTGATGCATTGGTTCTTTATGTTTTTGCTGCAGAAGCCTTACTAAAGATTCTTTCGCACCTTCCTAAGCCGGGTAATTATTTTAAAGATGGATGGAATGTTTTTGATTTTTCTATCGTGGTTATTTGCTTCATGCCATTTGACGCTGAGTACGTTGCCGTTCTGAGGTTGGCAAGAGTGCTTCGTGTTCTCAGGCTCTTGAGTGTAGTTCCTAAATTACAAATTTTGGTTGTCGCATTACTTAGAAGTATTCCCTCAATGTTCTACGTTACGATATTGTTATTCATTCTCTTTTATATTTATGCCGTCTTAGGAGTGATGCTTTTCGGAGATAATGATCCGAAGCATTATGCAGACCTTGGCGACTCAATGCTTTCTCTTTTCAGGGTCGTGACTCTTGAGGATTGGACTGATATTATGTACATCAATATGTACGGGTCAGATAATTACGGTTATGAGTTGTCTGAGATGTCTAGGTACCCAGGAATTGTCCCTACTGCATCACCCCTAGCATCCGTTATTTTTCACGTCTCATTCGTTTTATTCGGAACGATGGTCATGCTTAACCTCTTTATTGGCGTTATTATGACTGGTATGCAGGAGGCCCAGGAAGAAACGCTTCAACTGAATGAGAAAGATGGAACAACTAAGTCAAAACTAGGCGATTATTCAGCGATCGTTGAAGAGATGCGTGAACTTGAAGATCAGGTAGAAACTTTACGTAACAGGTTGAGGGGAGTACGTGAGAGGGAAGAGAAAAGAAAATGAAATGGAAGTTTGTTGTAGTCGGAAAACCTTCACTTAAATATGCTAGGTTAGGAATCGACGAGTACCTCAAGAGAATGCGAAAATATGTAGGGGTAGAGCTTGTTTCAGTAAAGAATGGGACCAAGGAAGAAGAAGGTGAGCGACTCCTTAAGGCGAGTGAAAACAGCTACAGGATTGTTTTTGATGAGAGGGGAGAGCTGATTGATACAAAAACCTTAACAGAAAAAATCAATGAGTTGGAGATGGATGGCTCATGTAAATTGGTCACAGTTTTAATAGGTGGAGCTGAAGGTCATAGTGCTGAGCTTAGAAATTCTGCAGACCTCATTATCTCTTTTGGAAGAATGACCATCCAGCACGAGCTTGCTTTAACTACCGCTGTTGAACAATTTTATAGGGTTTATACAATAAAAAGAGGAGAGCCTTATCACCGTTAAATCTAAATTCGCATTAATTTTCCA
Source organism: Verrucomicrobiales bacterium (assembly GCA_028033615.1). Taxonomy (GTDB): domain Bacteria; phylum Verrucomicrobiota; class Verrucomicrobiia; order Verrucomicrobiales; family DEV007; genus EC70. The sequence goes on from JAOFDG010000010.1 coordinate 4,944, forward strand.
AGGGTATCCTTTTTTAGGATATTAATAGCCTTAAGAAGGATTAAATCCTTTCCTTCAGAAAAAGGTAATTCGAATTTTACGTTTACATCAGGAATGGCCCCTCTTCCTTCGAGTCTAGTGTCTTTCATGAAACGAAGTAACTGAGAATCTCCACCTTGGTTTGGGATCATAAACTTTGCATCTCCACTCAGTTCATAAAAAGATGCTGGGAGTACTGCTCCTGCCGAGACTTCTCCGACAAGTGTTACATGCTTTAATCCTTGAAGCCTATGAGCGAGCATTTCTTTGGCACTTCGAGCTTCCCGGTCAATGATTAGGACTGTAGGTTTTTTTTGCTCTTTTAACGTTCTCGAAATCGACCTAATAACATTCACCTTTCCTCCTCTGCCTCGAAGATCAATAATTAGAGCGCTCGCATTTTTAAATTTGTAATTCATGGCAGCCCTCAAAGCGGAGGCGTTGGACATGGTCATGAGATTCCATAGGTGGATATAACCGGCGTCATGTTCTCTGCTCAGTGGCATTAAACGAGCGCTTTCTTCGATAGATTTTTTTGCGCTTAATGGAATATTAGCCGTAAGTTTAGATTTTTTTATGGATCCATTTTCATTCCTTCGAAAGGCAATTTCTACTGTTTCACCTTTATCAATTTGAATCGTATACATTTTTCGATGGTGCTCATATCCTGCGAGAGTCTTTCTAGGAGATTTTAGAGTCGGAATTTTGTTAATTGATGTGATTTCGTCACCGATCCATAGACCAGCTTCTCTGGCGGGAGATCCATGCATCATAGACCTTATGAAAAATCTGTCCTTTCCATCAAGGTTTACGATTTGTAGAAATAACCCAAGGTGAAATTTATCGCCTTCACCAAATAGGTTTTTAGCTACCCAGGGAGTTATGACTGCGGTATGAGAAATCTTAAAGCTGTCTACAATCTCGTTCATGTTTTCATAAGCATTTTCCCGATAGCTACTCGATCTCACTGCCTCTATTAAAGAATCCTCTAGGTCTGAATTTCTAGTCTGTAACTTTTTTCTAAACAGTAAATTTTTTGAAATTAATCTGGCGATTTCTTTCGCGTCCCTTGCAATCGACGGGTCTGGTTTAATTTCGAGATCAAGCTCAGAGCCGTCCCTTAAGACTTGAGCAATGGTTTTCTTAGGTTCTAGATTTGAGAGATAGTCCTGAAACTTTTTTGTTCCTTTTTTAAACCGCCAATCTCCGAACCTGACAATAATATCATCTTTTTCCAGTCCAGCATTTTCAGCCGCGCTGCCTTCAGATACTTCCTTTAGTAGAATTCCTTCTTTAGTCTCCTTTATTATGACCCCTAGGTAGCATCCCTTTAACTTAGGATTGAACCGTGATTCATTTTCATTAGCCGCTAAAGCGATTGGAGTAAATAGGAGGCATAAAATTATAGAAAGAGTTGGTCTCACTTGTTCTTTTTGCCGTTCTGCTGATTCTTTGGCTTTTTGTTTCCTCTCTGAACGGGCCTCGTGTCTTCAGGGACCTTATATTTTTTCCTCAATTGACCGAGTTCACTCTTTAAATCTTTCACTATGTCCTGATAATTAGGTTCTGAATAAACGCTTTTGAGTTCATTAGGGTCTTTCTTTAAGTCGAAGAGCTCCCAAGCGTTGAGGTTGTAAAAATGAATGAGTTTATAATCGTCTTTCCTGACTCCGTAATGACGCCTAACTGAATGAGCTCCTGGAAATTCGTAGTAGTGATAATAGAAACTTTTACGCCAATTGTTAGGTGTATTACCCTTAAATATGGGCACTAGAGAATGACCTTGCATAGGTTCCGGAATTTTTGAAACACCTGCAATATCTAGGAAAGTTTGCGCGAAATCTAGATTAGATACGAAGTCATTGTTTACGGAACCTGGTTTAATAGTACCTGGCCACCGGACGACTAACGGAGTTCTGAAGCTCTCTTCATACATCCATCTTTTGTCATACCAACCATGTTCGCCTAAGTACCAACCTTGGTCTGAAGAATAAATAACGATGGTGTTTTCTGCTAATCCACTCTCGTCGAGGTACTTCAATAACCTGCCTATATTATCATCAACGCTAGTTACACAACGGAGGTAGTCTTTTACGTATCTTTGGTACTGCCACTTGATTCTTTCTTTACCTTCTAATTTAGCTTCTTTGAAGGCTTTGTTTTTTGGTTCATAGGCCGCGTTCCAAGCTGCCAGTTGCGATGTGGTCAGGTTCCTTGGTTGATTTAGCTTAAGGTCGTTAGCTGATAAGTGGTTGGCGACCGTCATTGCTTGAGTTGATGCGGCTGCAGTTCTTCCTTTATAATCATCCCAGAAAGTTTCCGGATAAGGCATTTCAACATCATCATAAAGATTTAAATGATCTGGCCCAGGCTGCCAATTTCGGTGTGGAGCTTTATGCTGACACATTAGCATGAAAGGCTCATCTTTATTTCTTCCATCTTTAAGCCACTCAAGAGTTAGGTCAGTAATGATATCAGTAGTATAACCTTCAATTTTTTTTGTGCCCTCTTCACTCTTCATGGGCGGGTTGTAGTAAGGGCCTTGACCCAGTAGAACTTTCCAATTGTCAAAACCAGTTGGATCAGTCTTTAAATGCCACTTGCCGAATATGGCCGTTTGATAACCTTTCTTTCTGAGTAGTTTTGGAAAGGTCTGTTGCGTACCATCGAACCGGTTACCGTTGGTCATGAATCCATTCAGGTGGCTATGCTTTCCAGTCAGAATAACGGCTCGACTAGGTCCGCAGATAGCATTCGTCACAAAACAATTTTCAAATCTCATTCCTTCGGCTGCGATTCGGTCAATGTTTGGTGTCTTGTTTCTGTTCGATCCGTATGAGCTTATGGCCTGGTAACCATGGTCATCAGTGAAAATAAATAAGATATTTGGCCTTTTAGCATGAGAAGAAAAGCTGAGTAAAAGGCCGAGAAGAGTTATTATGGTTTTCATTTTAGTGATAAAAGAGAATTCTTTAATAATAAGCTTAAGCAAAATACTAGGTATTTTCTAGACTTATTGCTCAATTCTACGGATAGACTGTCTTTGTCTATTGAGAGGTGTTTTAATTCTACACCTAATAAAAACTCGTTAATTCAGTTAATTAACTCTATGAAATCTATCTTTTTAGAATTTAATAATTATGAATTTTCAATTTCTTCTAAGTGTTAAATCAAGAGAAGTGTTTAAATAGAATATTTCTGGAAGATATTTCCTTTAAGAATAAACTGTTACGGTGAATCAATTCATTAAATTTAGTCTGATGTCTCTATTAGTTGTCGCAACAATGTTGCGTGCAGACATATATGCTCAGGCTCTGGGGCCAACCAAGCCTCCCAAGGATATGAAGCCAATTAAGGTTTCAGAGAATGAATACAAAATTGGTAAGCTTTCATTTAATCCTAAGACTCGTGAAATCTGGTTCCCATGCAGAGTGAATCAAAATGAAGTTCTCCTCGAGTTTGCAATTTGTGATGAGTTTAGAGGAAAGCTTCATGAGAGTCTGCTTTCAACTAAAGTGACTCCATTTGAGATTCAGATAGCAATGAAGCTACTGCGTTGGGTTCCCTCAGAGAGGCAAATTTACAGAAAATTTAATGAGGAAGGAAAACCCATCGGCGTCCTAAAAGACGACGGTAAAGGTAGAATGGAAATTCTTGTTCGTTATAAGGCTAAAGATGGGAAAGAAGTGACGGAGCCTATAGGTAACTGGGTTCATAATGTGAATACTAAAAAGGTTGTAGGCTCCGGGAGTTGGACATACACCGGTTCTAAGGTAATTGATGGATATTTTTTGGCGGCCGAAGACGGCGCGATTGCAGCAGTTTATCGGTTTGAGGGATCTCTTTGTAATACTTTTAATCCTGGAAGTGATGATGATGAATTATGGTTTCCGATCGTTTCGAAAGTTCCTCCGCTCGATACCGAGGTCACTGTCATTTTTAAGCCATTACCCGATGTCGAAGTTTCTCAAGAAAAGAGACTTCTCCCAAAAGGGTCAATTCCAACAAAAAAAGAAAAGATTTAAAACCTCAACAAACTATTACGATGAAGAAATTCACAACATTAATTATTTCCAGCATGTTTTTTGCTGGTTTTTGCCACGCTCAAGTTCAGGGAAATGAATCTTTAAAGAGAGAGGTTCAGCACGCTGTGTCAAAGGGTGTAGCATTCCTTGCAAAAAAACAGGAAGAAGATGGCAGATGGGGTGAAGAGAATTATCCGGCATTAACAGGTTTGGTAGTTCAGTCAATTCTTGGAGATCCTTCTAGAGAAGGCGTTGCTCTGCCTGATAGCGCTACGAGAGGTCTTGATTACATTAGATCAAAAGTTCGCCTTGATGGTGGAATTTATGGGAAGGGTCTAGGTTCATACAATACTTCGATTTGTATGATGGCTTTGTTGGAAGCAGGTCTAGATAAAGACAAAGAAATTATAATGAAAGCACGTAAATTCTTAGTCAATCAACAGTCTGATTTTGATCGTAAAGGGGAGACTGATAACGTTTTTGATGGAGGTGTAGGATATGGATCAAGTTATTCTCATCCTGACCTATCAAATACCTATCATGCCCTGGAGGCTTTGCACTATACCAAAGAACTAGTTAAAGATGTTCAAGGAGAAGTTCTTGATCTTGACTGGGGGGCTGCAATTACTTTTGTCAGCAACTGTCAGCAGAGATCTGAATCAAATAAACAAGAATGGGTGAGTAAGGATGCTAAAGACCAAGGAGGATTCGTTTACTTTCCTGGAAAGAGTATGTCTACCGAGGAATCAGCTGAAGGTAAGGTGGCTTTGCGTTCCTATGGTAGTATGAGTTATGCCGGGCTTTTAAGTTTTGTGTATGCTGACATGAAAAAAAGCGACCCAAGAATCGTTGCTGTCAAAGATTGGCTTAAGAAAAATTATTCAGTTTCTCAAAATCCAGGAATGGGTCCGCAGGGGCTTTATTATTACTACAACACTATGTCTAAGGCTTTAAATATTTTAGACGTGGATGAGTTTGAGTTGGAGACTGGCAAGAAAGTGAATTGGCGGGACCAATTGACAAAAAAACTTTTTGATCTGCAAAAACCTGACGGTTCATGGTCTAATGAGAATGGCCGTTGGTGGGAAAAGGATCCAGTCCTCACGACTTGTTATTCTCTTTTATGCCTTCAGAGAATGTACTCAAGGCTATAATTTTTGATTAATAGTTATATTACCATTCAAAAAGATTGATGCCTTAGCCCTGTATGTGTTATAAAACGCACATGAGAGTTAAATTTCATACTGTCCTCTTTCTTTTATCTATTTTTTTTATTGGTCATCTAGGTGCTACTGAGGTAGCCAATTCAATTAACGACTTTAGTCTTGATGGAACTCAAGGCGATAACGGTTGGGTCTCTGGTTATCGTAATTATTCTTTAGATGGCGGGGGAGATGATTATCAGCCTAATGAGGATTTTATAGCATTTGACCAGAATGAGCATTGGAGAGGTGAGGGTTGGCGCCTTGTACCATCCAACGCTCCTTGGACACTGTTAAATTCAGAGCTTGCTCATCCTAATGGGCAAAATAACGGAGAAGAGCACTGGGCAATTAGAAGATGGGAGTCTGATCGTAGTGGTCCATTAGCCTTTACTTGGAGTCTTAGAGAACAGAATGATGGAGGGAGCGGGGTTGGAGGATCGTTGCATCATAATGGAGTGCTGGTAGATTCTGCCTCAACGGATGACACTAATGGGTTCACTAGAACTTATTACCTTAACATTGAGTCTGGTGATGTTGTGGATTTGGCGCTGACTCCAGTCGGCCCTAGTGGAGATAGGGCCGATGGTGCAGACGGATCATATTATTCAATGATCATTGATGATGAGGTTAATGATATTGAAACTCAACCTGATGGATCAACGTTTGTTTCAGCTACAGGTGATGATGATGACGAGGATGGTCTTCCAGACAATTGGGAGGAGCTTTACTCGCCAGGCGATTTGTCAGCTTTGAATGGAGATGGCGTGGCCGATTATGATGAGGATGGATTAAGTGATTTACAGGAGTTTAACATTAAATCAAATCCAGACGAATCTGATACAGATAATGATGGGCTTGATGACTTCGTAGAAGTAGATGAACATTCTTCAGACCCTACTTTACCTGATACCGATGGTGATGGGATTGAAGATGGCGATGAGGTCTTAGGTTCTCCACCTACTAGCCCGATACTAGCCGATACTGATTCGGATGGATTTAATGATAGTGAGGAGCTGTTTTTTAATAGTGATCCTACTCTTTCCAATGATACGCCTTTGACTTTGTTGATTGGAAATTCTTCATCAGAGTGGTCTGACGGTATTCAAGGTCAAGACAATTGGACTAACGGTTGGCGAAATGTCACTGCTGATGGAGGTGGAGAAAATTATGACCCTCGGACCGATTTTAACGCTTTTAATGGAGGACCAGATGATGGAGCCTGGAACGGAGTTCAACAGCAATGGAATGGAAACGCTTGGGATTTAAATACTGCAGGTGCCCCTCCATGGACTTTTCTTGGAAGCGAGGATACCCATCCTAATGGAACCAATAATGGTGAAGAGCATCATACTATTCGTCGTTGGACGGCTACTGCTGGTGAGGAAATTGATACGGTCACGCCAGTGACAATCATCTGGAATGTGCGAAAAAGGGGAGGCGGTGGTGATGGAGTCACTGGTTCTATTCATCACAATGGTGAAATGATTGATAGTCATGCAATTGCAGGTGACGACACTGTAGGGTCTGACCGGATTGTTTATGCAAACATAAGCCCGGGTGATTTTATTGATCTCGGGCACAGTCCTGTAGGCACGACTGGCACTGGCGATGGTTCTGATTCTTCTGTCAACTGGATGAGAATTGATTTGAGGTTGCCGGATAATCCTACTCAGCCGGATGGATCTACTTTTATTCCGGCTTCGGGTGAAGATACTGATGCTGACGAACTACCTGACGCATGGGAATTATCGATTTTTGATGGTGATCTTACTCAGCTTAGTGGTCTCAATGGTGCAGACCTTGATGACGATGGTTTGCCGGATATTGATGAATTTAGTCTTGGAACAAATCCAAATAATTCAGACTCAGATAAAGATGGATTAAAGGATGGAGAAGAAGTCAGTGAGCATAAGACTGACCCAAAAAATGACGATACAGATAATGATGGTATTGCAGATGGAGATGAAATAAATGGAGAAAATGGTTATGTAACTTTAGCGAACAACGCTGATACTGATGGGGATGGGTTGAAAGATGGAGAAGAAGTAGAGAAACATTCAACTGATCCTTTGAAAGCTGATTCTGACGGGGATGGAGTAAATGACGGATATGAAGTGACAAGGTTCTTTGATCCTCTCGACGCATCAATTAACCCCTCAACCTTACTTGCCGATTCCTATGAGGAGTTTTCTGGAGTTCAAGGTCAAGATGACTGGCAGTATGGTTATCGTAATTTGACTCTAGATGGAGGTGAAGTTGAAAGTTATGATTCAGAAAATGATTTCGTTGCTTTTGATGAGGCAGAGCATTGGAGACCAGGTTGGAGGCTTGCTCCTTCAGCCGCCCCATGGACACTTTTTAATGGACCTGAGGGGACTCATCCAAATGGTACAAATAGTGCACCTAACGAAGAGCACTGGACAATTCGAAGATGGTCGGCAGACGAGATAACTTCAGAGACTCCAGTAGGTTTAAAGTGGCATACTAGAAAATCAAATCTTAATGGAGGAGGTGTCACGGGTAGTCTTTTTGTTAATGGAGAGATGATGGATTCTGTGTCTTTTGCCGGTAATGATGGTGTTGGTGAGATTCGGACTTGGTATGCGAACCTTAATCCTGGAGATATTGTTGATTTAGCGCTGACTCCTGTAGGTCCTGATGGTAATGCTCAAGATGGCTCAGATGGCTCAGCGAATTGGCTAAGGGTAGATACTTACATTCCCATAGGAGCAAAACAGCCAGACGGGTCTCCATTTCTTGCAGCTTTGAAGCAGGGACTACAAATTTCTGATGTATTCTTAGATATAGATAATAAGACTATCGTTGTGTCTTGGCCTTCTGGTACTGGGAGAAGCTACGCTTTAGACGTTTCGACTGCTCTTTTAGGATCAGTTGAAGATGGTTCATGGGAGGAATATGATGACAGTATTCCTGGTGAAGAAGATGAGACTAGTTACGAAGTCATCATCGAAGATGAAATACCTGAGAGGTTTTTCATAAGAGTTAGAGATATTACGGGCTTGTAATAAACAAAATTTTTTTAGATAGAATAGCTCTTTTGTGGAGACTTTATTTGCGCTAGTTTAAGGTGGTGCTTTTACATGAAAAATTAATACCTGCCTTTACATTCATTCTGGCAACCTTGCTATTTTCATGCAATAAAGGTGGCAATTCAGGCGATGTAAAGCCGGCTACTAAAGTCGAAAATCAGATTCGCGAGTCGACTGTATCAGGTGTCAAACAAGAGCCTCCTGTTTATGATCCCAAGGCTGGAGGGTGGGCAGTTGAAGAATGGAATGAGAAAATCACCTCTTCTCTTAAAAAGCTTAGTACAAAAATTATTAATGACGAAAATTGGGATGTTTTTGCAGAATCAATATCTGATAATTTTGAGTCTGCTTTTTTTAGTATTCCCATTGTTCCAGAATTAATTGCTGATGGTAAAGTTGAAGTTTTTTCAAAACATGGAGACCCTATTGAGTATTCTTCATTTTCAAGTTCTCTCAAAAATTTAATAAGTTCTGTCGCATTATTGGGAAATTTAGAGAGGGCTAGTTTCAAGGTCGTTGATATTAAGGAACTAGATAAAAAGAAGATTCAATCTGAAGTCATTGTTCACTTTGGTGGAAAATCAAAAGGCACTTACCGTGAATTAAAGGGACTAATGAAAATGATATGGTCCATAAAGAAAGACAGTACGAATCTTGTTTCTGTTCAAGGGACTTTTACAGCATCACTTTCGACAATTGGAAAATTTGTTGATGTAACTGAATCTGCCTTTGGTAATGTTGTTGATTTTAAGAATCAGTTTTATCGTGGTCAGGATTATTGGACTTCAAGGATAGAGATGTTGACGGGTATTGATGTGGGAGGTTGGCAGGGTGTTTCAATTGCAGATGTTAATGGTGACAACCTCGATGATGTATATATTGCTCAGCCAGGCGGGTTGCCTAATAGACTATATGTGAGAAACAGGGAAGGAGGCTTTGAAGACTGGTCGAAAAGTTCATTCATTAATTTCTTGGATTCCTCTCACGGGAACCTTTTCGTTGATCTGGACAATGATGGTGATCAAGATCTTGTCTCTGGTGTTCAGGAGGGATTGTTGATTATGGAAAATAATGGAGCAGGGGTTTTCTCCAAGAGAGTCGCCCAATTATTACCTTCTGCTGTCCCTTATTCAATTACTGCTACCGATTATGATAACGATGGGGATCTCGATTTCCATGTTTGCTGCTATACCCGGAAAGCAGGAATTCAACATCATCTTTTTGCCCGGCCTGTACCTTATCATGATGCGAATAATGGTGGAAGAAATGCCCTCTTTCGTAATGACGGAAATTGGCAGTTTAAGAATGTTACCGTTTTGGAAGGTATGGAGCAAAATAATCAGAGGTTTAGTTATGCTGCTTCATGGGAGGATTATGACAATGATGGTGATATGGATCTCTATATTGCCAATGACTTTGGTAGGAATAATCTTTATCGCAATGACCACGGGGCTGTGGAAGGTTCACGATTCAAGGATGTCTCTGAAGAGGTTGGTGTAGTTGATATTGGTCCAGGGATGTCAGTGACATGGGGCGATTATGACAATAATGGGCTCCCTGACCTTTACGTTTCCAATATGTTTTCATCAGCTGGAAATAGGATTACTTCACAGGAGCGGTTTCATAATTCGGCTGATCAGAATACTAGAAATTACTACAGAAGGCATGCCAGAGGAAATTCACTTTTTACCAACTTAGGTAACGGATTTTTTGAAGATCATAGTATTTCAAGGGGAGTGAATGTTGGCCGTTGGGCATGGGCTTCTCGTTTTGAGGACATGGATGGTGATGGTTATCAGGACATTTATGTAGCCAATGGATTTATAACGCAGTCTGATTCTGGTGACTTGTGAAGTTTTTATTGGCGGCAGGTCGTGTCGCAGTCTCCTCTTTCTGATTCGAGAGGTGCTTCAGATTCTTATTTAGAATCCTTTGGAAAATTAGCCCAAAGAATACGCTCAGGAAATTCGTTCAGTGGTAATGAAAGAAATTGTGCATTTATAAATTCTGGTGATGGTAAATTTGCTGATGTTTCATATTCGCTTGGTCTAGATTTAATAGACGATTCTAGAGGCTTAGCAGTGACAGATTTAGATGGAGACGGCGACCCTGATTATTTTTTAACTAATCGAACGGCGCCGCGTTTTAGGGTGCTTAGAAATGACTTAAAGAATGAGAACAGGTGGTTGGTTCTAAAATTAATAGGTGACCCCAATAAAAAATGTTCGAGGGACGCTATTGGTGCAAGGGTTGAAGTTAGGCTAAATGATAGAAATATTTTCAGAACCCTTTACGCGGGGGATTCTTTTTTAAGTCAATCATCGAAGGATCTGAGATTTGGAATCGGTAAATCTGAAACTCTTCAAGATGCCAGAGTTCGATGGCCTTCTGGTGAAATTGAAATTTTTGAACTTGATTCTGGAGTGGGAAAATTCATTTTGAGCCAAGGGTCTGGAAAAATTGAGAGTCATGAGAGAATTACCTTCAAAGAGAAGTTTGCTCTGGTGCCTTTAAAGCTTCCTAAAAAAACTGATGAGCTCAGGATTAGGCTTTCACAGCCATTGAAATTGCCAGAAGGCCTTGATTATAAAGATCTCAATGGCAATAAATTACTCGTAGATGAGTTAACTCAAAATGGCCCGCTGTTGATTAATTTATGGGCCAATTGGTGCGCGCCATGCCTTAAGGAGCTTAAAGAGTTAGCACAAAATTCTTCAATTTTAAGAGATGAAAGGATCGAGGTCATTGCTCTCAGTGTTGATAATATATATGAAGATAGGGGAATCGGATCAGAAGAAGTAATTGAAAAAGTTCGTCTCTCTGGATACGAAGGTCGTTTAGGTTTTGCTACAAGATCATTGGTGGATACGCTTGATGGTCTGATTAAGAAATCAGTTTATAGGCATAATGATTTTCCAATACCTTCAAGCTTTCTGATCGATAGAGGCTCTTGGTTGACGGTTATATATAAAGGGCCAGCGAGTTTCAACCAGATCATTGAAGACAAAAATAAAATGGGTCTAGGTCCAGACGTCGCGAGAAAAGAATCTTCTCCATTCGAGGGGTTATGGACACAAAAAGAATTTATTAGAAACCCGATAGCAGTATCAAAAATTTATTTTAATTCTGGTTATCCTGAGGAGGCTAAAAATCATCTTTCAAGTTTTCTTTCGACCCACAAGGTGATACCAGGAAAAGACATAGGGTCTCGAAAATTACTCCAACTTTCACAGGTTCATTTCCAGCTTGCTGAAATTCTATCTAAATTAGGAGATAATGATACAGCCTTAAGCCAATTCAAGGCGGCATCACATCTCAATCCAAATAATGAGAGAATGAAGCTAAGAAAAATTTTTTCAATGGCAGAAGCAGGAGAGGGAAAAGAAGCAGAAGGCTTGGCCAAGAAACTTTGTGAGAAATTCCCACAAAACATTAATCATCTAACTTTGCTAGGTGATGTTTATTATGCTCTCGGCAAGGAAAAAAAAGCTGCGGATACTTATAACAAAATACTTAGGATCAATTCAAAAACAATTCCTGCAATTCAAGGTTTATCATGGATAAAATCTACCTCTAAAAATGTTCAATTGAGAGATGGCAAAGGGGCGGTGCAACTTGCTGAATTTCTTATGAAATCTCCTGGGGCTAGCAATAACGAAGAATTTAATATGATTATTGGGGCTGCTTATGAAGCAATTGGAGAATATGAAAAATCCAAATTCTACTTAAAAACGTCCTATGATTTAGCGTTAGACAGATACTCAACTGAAACAATAAAAATGATTAATCAAAATTTTCCTAACTTTCTTAACAAAGACAATTGATTGATCTAACCTAATCTAGTCTTAAGATTATTTTTTCAGATCACGAACCTTGCGAACTTTAAAAAAGAAGCGAAAGTAGACTTTTATTTTATGTCATTAATAGATCGATTAGAGCGACGAATGAGCTGGGTAGCTATTCCTGGAGTTGTTAAAATCATTATGCTTTTTCAGGCATTGGTATGGCTTTTAAACATCTTTCGTGATGATGACATGCTTCTTCATACCCTACTTTATTTAGATAAGGATTTAATTTTAAGTGGTCAGGTGTGGAGGCTCTTTAGTTTCATCTTCATTCCACCTGTTGGTGCAACTAGTTTTATATTTATGTTTTTTGCGGTGTTTTTTACTATTTTCTTAGGAAGCATGTTAGAAGAAATTTGGGGAAGTTTTAAGCTAACTCTTTACATAATTGGAGGTGTGGCAAGTGTTGTAATCTCTGAATTTTTAATTGGGTTTCCCAATAATTCAATAATGTTCCCTACCTTCCTCATTATTGAGTCTATTCTGTTTGCCTGTGCCGTTTATAATCCAAATTATGTCGTAAGGTTATTTGCCATTATACCGATACGTTTATTCTGGATTGCTATTTTTGCCGCCGGAATTCTTTTGCTTCAAGCTCTTAATGATCTAAGAACAGCCAGTCTCATTCTTGTATCACTGTTACACTTTTTCGTCGTTTTTATTCCAGGGATGAAGAGATCAATTCAAGTTAAGGCTCAGGTTTCGAGTAGGAGAAACCAGTTTGAGAATGCTCAAATTAGTAAAGATGAAGCTCTTCATTACTGCGAATATTGTGGCAAAACCGAGAAGGATGATGAGGAACTCATTTTTAGGGTTGCTGCCAATGGTATTGAATTTTGTGAGGACTGTCGTGATCAATTAAGGGTTTTAAAAAGTGATGAGCATAGTCCTTCTCGGATTATTGAAAGGAGTTCCAAAAAAACCAGACCTCCTCGTCGTAAAGGTAAGAAAGAGAGATGGAGTTACGATCAAGAAGATTCTAAATGACTCTTACTTTACTTTTTTTAATTGGCTTTGAAGCTTCTTAGTGAATCTAGTTTACCCATTGCTGTGCCATCTTTTATACAGCGTTGAGCGATTTCTAATCCATGGCCAATGTCAGATGCGATGCCGGTAACAACAAAACCGGCTGCTGCGTTAAGAGCAATAATATCCCTCTTTGGTCCATCATCTTCATTACTTAAAATAGAGTTAATGATAGCTGCATTTTCTTTGGGGTCCCCTCCCTTTAAATCATCAAGGGTGCAAGGTGATAAATCAAAGTCTTCTGGTCTTATTGAGAACTCATTAACCTCATCAGAACCCCATTCAGAAACTTTTGTCTCCGAGCAGAGAGACAATTCATCCATACCTTCATTGTTTGGTCCTTTACCATGAACTGCCCAGGCCCTTTTTCTGCCAAGCTTCCCAAGAATGTCTGCGAAAGTAGATGTTAATTCAGGGTCAAAGACACCGACTAATTGGTAGTCCAGTTTGACTGGATTAAGAAGAGGTCCGATCAAATTAAAAACTGTTCGTATACCTTCACTAGCTAATTCTTTTCTTACGGGAACGACAGCCTTGAATGCAGGGTGATATAATGGAGCAAATAGAAAACCTGCCCCCTCCCTTATGACGCATTGTCGAAGGTCCTGAACGGGTAGGTCTATCGGAACACCAAGCTCTTCGAGTACATCAGCGCCGCCACTCTTTGAGGTGATTCCGCGGTTGCCATGCTTAACAACTGTTGCCCCTCCTGCAGCAAGGACAAAGACTGAGGCCGTTGAAATATTAAAGAGATCAAGCTTATCGCCTCCCGTTCCACAAACATCAATGCTGGGCCCTTGGCAGTCATCTGGGCCAAACCTTGGATCAACGGCGTGATTTAGGAAGGACTTAACAAAACCGGCGATTTCTGAGGGAGTTTCTCCTTTATGAGCAAGTTCTTTTAAAAATTGGGTTTTTGAAGAAATATCACCATTTTCACTTAGTAATTGATTTGCAGCTAATTCTATTTGTTCTGCATTCAGTTCATTTCCTGATCTTAAAGTCTCTATTAGCTCAAGCATATTAGTATGATATAACTAATTAAATATTTGAGCATAGCTAAAAATGACAGATTATTTATTGAATTTGGATTTGAATTATTTGACCAATCCAGTTTCTATATAAATTAATAAAAGTGAGTTTCGAAGAGTCTGAGCAATTATGTTTAAAGGGATCGTTGATCCTTGCTGATCCGTCGCTTACAGATCCTGGTTTTGAGAAGAGTGTTTTACTTTTAACTAATCACCAGCAGGATGATGGATCAGCTGGGTTTATTTTAAATAAACCCATGGGTAAAAAGGTCTCAGATTTAATTCAGATCGACGAAATGAGAGAGCTCGGTGACTTACCAGTTTTTTTAGGTGGTCCCGTCAGCTCAGATCAATTGACGTTTGCCTCCATTAACTGGGATGCTAAAGATGAGGAATTAGGATACGATACTCATTTATCCTCGGAAGAAGCATTGCACCGTCTTAGAGAAGGTTTCTTTATTAGGGCGTTTGTTGGTTACTCTGGTTGGGCAGAGGGTCAGTTAGAGCACGAATTGAAACAGAATTCTTGGATCACGCGAAAGCCTGTTCCGATCGCAGCCAGTCTTGATGCTGACGAGGAGTTATGGAGAGACCTGCTCTCTTCAATGGGACCGTACTACAAAATGCTCGCCTCTTTCACTGATCGGCCGGAATTGAATTAAGGTAGTAAGCTTAAGTGTTTAGGCACTACGAGTGATTCTTTTCCAAATAGATTCAAGCTCGGGAGCGATTTCAGAGAAGACTTTACCTTCATCGTCTGATTCTTGGATGACTGTATTCCCTGCGGCTAACGATGCGAGCTCTGCCCTACTAAGATCGATTATGTTAACCTTTTCTTTTATAGATTGATTAAATTTTTCCGAGTCTGGAAATGAGAATGCGATAATTTTTGATGTATTCGCTGATGATTCCTCTGAAGTCTTTATAATCTTATTCCAATAGCTTATTTTGTCAGGAGTTTCGAATCCAAAAATGAATTCAGTGTCATAGGAAAGCCATGAAGTGGCTGAAGATTTTTGGTCAATTTTTATCTCTCTATGTTTGATGACAGGAGATCTTTTTGCTGCAATCTCAAGAGTGTACTTAAGAGCTTCAATATCGAATAAGCTTTGCCCGCTTGAGTAAAGTTCATCTCTGTGCTGAACAAAGTCCTTCACAGAATCTGGTGCTGAGTTCTCTATATATTTGAAAGGTGGCTCTAAATTCTTTGAAGCTTTGACAGGCTGATCTGGTTCAATGCTTGCACGACTTCTTTTATTAACCGATTTCATCATCTCTGATATTGAGCTGATCGTCGGAGAATCATCATTGATGAGACTAGCTTTTGAAGCATTTTTGGATTCGTGAAGCTGCTCACGTTGATTCTCCATTTGTTGCCATTGAGATGAAGCTGTTCTTAAAATGCCTCGGATTGAGGGTTTGCCCTCATTAGGTTCAGAATAAAACGTGCTCTCTAAATTAATTCCCTGAATGATAGCCTCTGCAGTCTCAGAATCCTGTCCTGCAAGCTTCATTCGCTCCCTGATAAGATTCCGCGCTGATTGTAAATTAATTCCATTTAGTCTTAGGTTTGATTCATTAATTCGATCGCGTAAGGCGCTAGGAATTGATTCTTTGAAACATGAATGCCAAAGGTCATCATTAATCGCAAAAATTGTAACTACAGAAAGGTTAGAGCTATCGATTTTTGAAATAAGTTGTGCAATTTTTAATCCTTTTTGTTGATCGCCAAAAAGGCTATCCATGTGATCGAAAACAAGAATTAATGAGTGATCCTTTGAAAATATTTTTTCAAAATCCTCAAGTCGATCTTGTGCTTCACGATCTGGGAGAGCCTTTATATTTTTTAGTGCGTTTTTTGAGTTGTCTAATTCGCATTCGTATAATGTTTTAATCCAAAAATCACAAGACTCTTTGGACACGCCTGTAAGATCACTCATTGAATTAATGAGGTGAGGAAATAATGCGTTGATATTTCCTTTGAACCATTTAGCAATCAAAGATTTTTCATCCTTGAAATCTAACATCCTAATATTGTGTTGGCTTAGGGCATTAGTAGCGCTGCCTATGTTAGCAACCGGCACAATTCCCTTTTTAATTAAATCACAGATGAGGGATGCAAATAAATTTCTAACTGGGTAGTTAATAGATGTTTTTCCGTATAGTGACTCTATCGCTAATCTTAGGATTTCATCAAAGTTGAAATGCTCAATTTTGTTCAATGGAAGCTCTAAAATGACGTTATTTAATGCTGTTTCTTTTAGAGCTTTAGCAATTAGATGAGATTTACCGTGACCAGCTTCTGGTGAACTGACCATGATTGTTTTAGCATTCCTTCCAACCGCTAGCTTTGTAGAGGTTATGGCACTGCTCAACCTTTCGAGGTGATCAGGATATAGTACATACTCATTGAGCCGGCTTTGATCTCCTTGAGTGTGAAAAATTGAATCCTCAAATGGATTGTTTTTTTCATTTTTCAGCAATTCAGTGAGGCTCCTTTCTAACTTTAGAATATTTTATATTGGCCCGATTTTATTCAATGAATCTAATATTTACACGTTAAAAGATTCAAAAATGGTGGATTTTTATTATTGATTCAAAATTTACTTGTAAAGTGAACTTTGTAATACAAAGTAAATATTATGAATGATTCTGAAAAAGCGCTCGATCAGCTAAAGGTCATCAGAAGTATGATGGAAAGGGCAACTGTTTATAGGGCATTGTCCGCTCCTGCAGCAATATTTGGTGGAATTCTAGCAGTAGTTGTTGGTTGTTATTTTTATATTCAGGAAAAGAATGGAGTGTTTGTGAGTGGGAGCCAATATTTTTGGACGTGGGTAGTTGCTCTAATAGTTGGTGATAGCTTTAATGGATTTTTACTATTACGAAGAGCAAAGTCTGAAGGGAAAAAGTTTATTTCTCCTGGCTTAAAACTCACTTTTTTGAAGACCGCTCCTGCGGTCATTGCTGGAGGCCTTATTTCGTTTGAGGCTGCAAAGGGGTTAGACCTTGAGCTTTGCACTTTCGTATGGATTTTGTGTTACGGTGCAGCAATACTGGCAATGGGTGAAGTGGCGCCACGTTCACTTAAACGATTAGGTTGGGCATTTATCATTTCAGGGGCCTTGCTGTTTTTAGTTTGGATGAAATTTAAGGCGGCTCTTTCTGCTGTTCTTGGAGTAGATTACTTGGGGTCCGCCTCGATTATGATGATGCTCACTTTTGGAATGCTACATATCGGTCATGGTATAGGTGTGTTATTACGAAAGGGGAAAAAATAATTGTTTTAGAACTAAATGATAGATTTTGATAAATTAGACAAAATCATTCATGAGAAAGGAAGGCTTTCTATCATGACGCTCCTCTCTTCTAGAGGGACTTGGAATTTTCAGGATATTAAAGAGGAACTTAAAATGAGTGATGGTAACTTAATCACTCATCTGAGATCTTTGCAGAAGGCAGGATATTTAAACAAGGAGAAAGAATTAAAGGGAAGAAAGGTAACGAATTACTTTCTAACAGCTAAAGGGAAGAAATCCTTCAATAGGTATCTTAATCTTTTGGAGGAAATTGTTAAACAGGGAGGAAGTTAAATTTTTTTGAAAGAAAGCTTTGTCGTACAAAGTATTATTATTAATGCAATCAGTAAATATTATGAATGAACCAAATTTTAATGTGCACCTCGCTTCCCACTATGGAGTCTGTTTTGGTGTAAGAGATGCCATAGATGCGACTCGAAAAACTTTTAACGAGGGTAAGGTGACTGTTCTTGGTCAATTAGTTCATAATCCCATTGTTGATGATGAGCTCAAACGTAATCATGTGAGAAGTGGCAAGCTGCGCGATCCCTCTGAAGACATTACTGGAACAGTTATCATTACTGCTCACGGAGCATCGAATCTTGATAAAGATGCTTGGCGTTCACCAAACAGGAAAATTGTTGATACAACGTGCCCTCTTGTCAGGAAGGCGCATGACAATTTGTTTAAGCTAGTTGAATTAGGTTATTTTCCGGTAGTGATAGGTAAAAAAGGTCACGTCGAGGTCGAAGGTCTAGTTGGAGACTTTCCACAGGCCTTAGTAATAGAAAAATCGTCAGATTTAAAAAAGCTTCCAGATGTAAAGAAGATTGGAGTCGTATCTCAGACTACGCAAAGAAGTGATTATGTTGACGGTGTTATTGAAAGTATTCGATCTCATTCACCAGAGGCTGAGGTAAAATTTATAGATACGATTTGTTCGCCAACAAAAAATAGACAGAAATCAGTGAGAGAATTGGCTCAATTCTGTGATGCAATTGTCGTCGTAGGTGGAGAAAATAGTAATAACACAAGACAACTAGTTACGACTGTTGAAGAGTTAGGCTCAAGGGCCATTCATATACAAAAGGCATCCGATTTAGATGCCGATTGGTTTGAGGCTTGCAGTGAGGTAGGGTTAACTGCAGGAACTTCTACTTTGAAGGAAACTGTTCAGGTTGTATTAGAGAAATTGAAGTTGATCGCACGTGATATTTATTCTGATAAACTCGAAAAAATAGCCTACTAAAGTCCCTTTACTGGAAAAATTACTAATAGATTATTAGGAATTTTGGATCGATGTTGATTTTTCGTGTCTGAAGCTTTAATTTTATTCTTATGAAGTCTCTAAAACTCTGTTCTTTGGTAATGCTTTTGATATTACCGTTTGGCTCAATTTCGGCCCAAGATCAGCCTCTTACGGCTACCGAGAAAGCCCAAATGCTTGATACTATTAAAAAGATAAAGACCGGAGTCATTAAAGGAAGATCAGGAGTTAACAGTTCTGCTTTATCAGCTTATCGTGCTGCTGCGACATCTGGTACTTCTGCCTATGACTTTTACTTAAAGTGTTATAAGGAAATTAACTTTACTAGAAAGGGAGCAAAAGAATCTGAATATCGTGATTGGAGAACAAAAAACAAGGAGTACTTAAGCTCAAGGGAGCACTCTTCTGCAAGAAGGCTACAATTGCAGTTTCTAATTTTGACAATTAGGGCGGCAAATCTAGAAGAGGATGAGCGTGAGAGTTTAATCCCAGAACTTATTACCTTAATGGATAATTGTATTTCTGCTTATCCTTATCTTGGAAAGTCTCAAAGAATACTTAGCGCTTCAGCGACTGGGTCCACATTTGCTGAAGTTTATGATTTGTCCTCGACTCTAGTGGGTCTTAAAAATTGGCCAAGAGCGCCAATGGATGTTAGCGGGATTTATGAATCAACTATAATGCCCACTTACCGGACACCTGACAGAGTTAAGGAATTGATGCAGGCTTGGGATAAAAGAATTTCTCAGGAAATTAAACTTGTTGCTGCTGCTAACAGTACTGAAGCAGAAGCCGGCTTTACTAATAAAACCTTACCGAAGCTTAAATGGCTTAAATATATGGATATGCTCAGAGCCGGTAAGAACAGAGAAGCTTTAACAGCAATGGTTGCTCTTGTTAGAAGTAATCCAGATCATGAAGATATTGATGCTTGGTTAGAGGAAGTTGAAGGATATTTATCTGGAAAATTAGTTCCTGGAACTTTTGAGGATGCAGAAAAAGAAAGAAAGGCCTCGGAATTGGCAAAGCAAAAATCAAAAGCTTCAAGCGATAGAGCGACTAGTAATCCTACTCTTGAGAATGCGAGAAAAGCCTTAGAGGGCCTTAATCGTGGGGGAGGGCGAAATGGTGGCAGGCGAGGAATCCCTGAAGACGTAGATTTAGATCAAATTAGGGATCTCTTTAATCGACGTTAGTCATCAGCATTATTTCATAAAATTCACGTAATAAGTCGCAAGATTAATTTTTTGTTCGAATTTAAGACGCTTCTTGACTTTTAGTAAAGATATGTAAAATATCTGCTCATCTAAGCCTTTTATTTATGAAGAATTATATAAGCATAACTGCACTATTACTCATTTCACTCATCAGTGTTTCTTGCACCGGTAACAAAAAAACTGGAGTCAGCGTCTACAAACAAAAGGGGCAGCCATACGGAGACCCTTATGCTTCCAACAATGATTTTTACAACCAACCCATAGGTGATCCGTATGTTCCTCCGACCGGTGACGATTTTGGAATTGCGCCTCCTGCACCTGTTAAAAATTATAGCCCTCAGCCGGTATACACACCACCGCCTTCAAAAAGTGTTCATAAGGTAGCTAAGGGAGATACTCTTTACAGCATTTCGAGGAATTATGGAACATCTGTTGCTGCTCTGAGACAGGCTAATGGGATCAATGGCAGTCTTATTAGGATTGGAGAAAGAATAATGATTCCTTAGATTTTTGAATTTTATTTTCAAAGCAGTTCTCCTTCAAGGGGAGCTGCTTTTTTTATTTTCCAAATGCAGCTTTAAGGAATTCAATGCTCTCCTTAGCAATTGTTTCAGGGTCGGGAGTATAATCAAAAACTTCAACGGAAACAAACCTATCGTACTCAATAGATTGGAGTGATTCCACGATTGGGGAATAGTCCACATCCCCGGTTCCAGGTCCTCTTAAGTTAGGGTCATTAGCATGAAAATGAGCGATGTAATCTTTACTTTCTAATATGATTTGAGAAATAGGTTTAGATTCATCGCTCATTGCTTTTACATCAAGGTGTAGTTTGCAAGCCGGGCTACTAACCTCTTCAATTAAGTTTATAGTTTCCTCTGCGGTATTAAGAAAATTTGTTTCTTTTTTTGCTAATGGCTCCATAGCTATAGTCACCCCTAATTCGAGGGCAGTTTCAGATATTTTTGATAGAGTTTCAGCGGCTCTTTTCACAGCATCTTTCCTATCCCAATCAGGAGCAATGTTTCTTTGATTTGGACTTCCCCAGACCATAATATTACCTCCCATCGCTGCACAAATCCTAGCAAGGTGCTGGCCAAAATGAATTGTGTCTTTTTGGAGCAATTTATCATCGCTTGTTAAATGCAGCCATGAAGGTTTGACCAGTAGCCAGTGCAGACCAACGACCTCTAGCCCTGCTGACTTGGCTTGATTGCCAAAGTTTTCGGCCTCCTTTTCAGTTATATCACGTGGATCTTCTTTTAGAGTGAATGGAGCTATTTCAACCCCGTCATAACCGCTTTTGGCTATGTGATCACAGGTGGCATTAAAATCCCAATTTCCATACGTTTCATTACATAAAGCAAACTTCATAACTAATCAGACATCTTATTTTCTTTGCCAACTGTCAAGCTAATGAAAATTAAAGTTCAACGGTGGCTCTATTTTTCATGCCAAAGAACTTTAAATGCTGAGCCTGCTCCATTAATTGCAATGCTTGGATCCATTGGATCGAGTTTTTGAGTGTGGGACATAATGAAATCAGCTTGGTTCATATAATCGACTTCTTTGATGCTTTTAGTTAACATTCTTTTTCTTATATCCGAGAAATCGACGTCAGATGTTATATCTTGAAGGCCTGGTCTTGATAATATTTCTTCAAGTTGTTCATACCTTTCATGATGGAAGTAAGACCTTAGAGTTCCGTTGGGACGGCGGTGGTATATTGCTGGGAATTCTTCGCCATAATCAATGGTTAGCATATGGCCCACTTTCCATAAATTTTGCCATTCATGAAACCATGAAATAAATTGATCATGCCGCTCTATCCTCTGTTTATTATTAAAATCCTTATAATTATTTATGGAAGAGTTTTCTCCGACTGAATACTCATCACCTATGGATATTAACCAGGATCCATTATTTTTTTGGATCATGACACGATGCCATTTTTTTGTTTCCTTATTCCATTCAATTAGTTCTACTGGAAATGCGTCAACAAGCTCATTTGATATTATTAAAGTATTTCCAGAGCAAGCTTCGAGAGCATCTGCCATCTGCTCGTGCCAATTAATTCTTCTTTGATTTTTTAATCTTTCCTTTTGTGAAATTATTAACTTTGGAGACGTTTCAACTATATGATAGTTGATACCGAGGCGTGCCCAAGGTTTAAAACTTTTCAAAATAGAATCGGCAAGTGATCCATTTCCAGCGCCAATCTCAAGGATATTGCGGTTTAATTCCTTGTTCTCTTTCCATCGATTTTTGATCCATGAATTAATAGATTTGGCTAAAGAGTTATTAATTGTTGCAGATGTAGAAAAATCTCCATTCCTTCCGACATTCCGAATGTTTTGAGTGTAATACCCATCATTTTGGTCATAAAGAGCCATGCGCATAAAGGCCTTGAACGATATTTGTTCCGAGTTCTTGAGCCGTTCTTTTAGTTTTTTCACTTTAAGGTGATGATCTATTATTAAGATCTAGCAAGATGTTCACACTTCTTTATATCAAGTTTTCCTGAGGCTAATGATGGAATTGAATCAACCTTGATTATTTTTTTTGGTATCCATAATGCAGCGATTCCAGAACTAAGTAAATTTTGTCGGAGATCGTTTACTGATTCATCACTCATATCAATAGCGCTTAGGAGCACTAGTGATTCACCCTTAGCCTCATCGGGAATCCCGATAACAGCAATCTTCTTTTCGGCTTCAGAATCATAGCCAAGAGTCTTATTAATGTGGGACTCTACAGTTTCATGAGGGACCATTTCCCCTGCAATTTTAGAAAACCTTGAAAGCCTCCCCTCTATATACAGAAATCCATCCTTATCAACTTTACCAATGTCACCAGTCCGGAACCAGTTATCATGGATTACATCATTCGTCTGATCAGGTAAGTCTAAATATTCTTTGAATATATTAGCTCCTTTGAGCCAAATCATTCCACTATTATCAATAGGTATCTGAGATTCATCATCGGTGTCTGTTATTTTAACGGCGACTCCAGGGAGGAATTGTCCTACGGATCCAAACCTTTCGCTAGATATGAGTTCTTCATTTTTTATTTTATTCAAATTTGGAATGTTAACGTTTGAAACTGGTGATGTTTCAGTTAGTCCGTATCCTTCCATCACTTTCTTTTGAAATTTCTCTTCGAAGGCTTTAGCTAACCTCTTTGGTAATTTTTCAGCTCCCGTAACAACATATTTTATACTTTTAAGCTTTTCAGGTTCGACTCTTCGCATGTAACCACGAAGAAATGTTGGTGTTGCGAGAAG
Organism: Verrucomicrobiales bacterium; assembly: GCA_028033615.1. GTDB lineage: Bacteria > Verrucomicrobiota > Verrucomicrobiia > Verrucomicrobiales > DEV007 > EC70. The sequence continues at coordinate 28,210 of JAOFDG010000010.1, forward strand.
AAGAGTGACTTTATATTTATCTATGAGATCTGCTAGTTTAGGCGGTTCAAGTGGGCTGGGATAGGTGACAAGATCAATCCCTTCTAGCATTGGATACCATAATGTTACCGTAGATCCGAAACTGTGAAAAAGCGGTAAACAGCCGAGAACTTTATCAGTATCATCAAGATCTAAACGGCTTCCAAATTGGCTAACATTGGCTAAGATATTTCGGTGAGAGAGGACGACTCCCTTTGGGTTGCCAGAGCTTCCACTTGTAAATAATAAGACGGCTTCTTCGGTGCCGCCTTTCTTCGATACGCCTAGCAACGATGCAATTTTTTTTGGTGATAAGACTTTGAGTGCTATCAACCATAGAATTATCTTAGGCTTTAGAGGAGGTAATAATTTTTCAATTAAAAGAATGTTATCTTTTTCTGGCCATGGAAATTCAGGATACTTATCAATAAAGGCTTGTGCTGTAATTATATGATCGAGTTTTGCTTGTTCAATTGAAGAAATGATGGCTTCGGATCCTGCAGTAAAATTTAAATTTACTGGAATTTTTCCTGACAATAAAACCGCCAAATTGGCGACTAGTCCCCCTTTACCTGGGGGCAAGACGATTCCGACCCTCTTCTTTTGAGTTGATTGGCTGATAATTTTACTGAAGGCGGCGGAGGCACCAAATATTTTTGTAAACTTTGTTTCAGAGCCGTCATTTCCGTCAAAAATAGAAGTTGTATTTCCTTTTAATTTAAGACCTCTCAAGATTGAAAAAACAAGAGAGTTTTCAAAGATTTGATGGCTGCTAAATGCTCTTTCGCCAGCTTTAAGTAATGATTCTTGATATGCTGCTATTGATAAGTTTTTAGAGTCTAAGATTTCTCCGTATGAGTGAGCAACGATCTTATTGTCTTCAATAGATAATTGTGTTTCAGATAAATTTTCAATGAATAGAGGAACAACAGAAGTCCCTACACCGAGAATTATTTCAATCTGTTCAGATGGAAAGTGGAGATTTGCCCCCTTTTGAACAATGTATCGACTAGGAACGAATACGATTGCTGTTTTCTCTGAAATATATGGAGCAAGGGTGGACTTGAGCTGTTCACTACTACCTTCTTGAAAATCAAAAGTTAGAATTTCCTGTTTATTGTCTCTGGCAACTAATTCTTCCAGTATGCTGCTATTTTTATCTACTAGAAGCAGATGCTTAGTACCGCTCTTTGAGATTAGCGAGGTTATCGAATGAAGTTCTTCAGGAGTTACTCTATTTGGGATGACAATGAAAGCCTCTTCACCGTAGTTTGGAATTTCGCCAAATTGTCTGTATTTATTTAAGTTTTTGTCTTCTTGGCTCATAGCTAACATACTATTAATTGATCTCTAATCCTCTAGTTCAATGATTTATGAATCATTTCATTGAACAAAATACTATAATAGGATTAAGTTCTCTTTGCCCCAAGTATATTTTATTTAGGTAATTTCTTCCAAAAATTTATTTTAGCCCCATGAGTGAACAGGAAATTGAAATAACAGATCAGAGTAATTCTTTAAATTCTGATAAACCAGCAATGACCAAGGAGGAGTACTGGAGAAAGAATATCACATGTGTCTTAAGCTTATTGGCAGTGTGGTTTTTTGTTTCTTATGGATGTGCGATTTTGTTCGTTGAACAAATGAATAAGATTCAAATTGGAGGTTCTGGATTTGGATTCTGGATGGCTCAGCAGGGATCCATATATGTTTTTGTAGCTCTTATTTTTGTCTACGTTCGCCTCATGAATAAACTTGAAAGTGAATACGCCGGTCGAAATATGAATGGTAATAAAATTCAAACCCAAGGAGAGGAGTAATCATAATGGACGTTAAAACCTGGACCTATCTCATTGTCGGATTTACTTTCGCTCTTTATATAGGCATTGCTATTTGGAGTAGAGCTAAGTCTACTAAGGAGTTTTATGTAGCTGGTGGAAATATCAGTCCCATTTCAAACGGGATGGCTACTGCTGCTGATTGGATGAGCGCAGCTTCTTTTCTTTCTATGGCTGGAATTATTGCTTTCTCAGGTTATGGGGGATCAGTTTTTCTGATGGGCTGGACTGGTGGTTATGTGTTATTGGCTTTTTTAGTGGCTCCTTATCTTCGGAAGTACGGTAAATTTACAGTTCCTGAATTCATAGGTGAGAGGTTTTACTCAAAAACGGCGAGACTAGTCGCTGTTCTTTGCCTCATCATCGTTTCTGTTACTTACGTTATCGGTCAGATGAAGGGTGTGGGTGTCGCTTTTTCAAGATTTCTTGAGACGGAATATGAGACAGGGCTTTTCATTGGAATGGGTATTGTCTTCTTTTATGCCGTACTTGGTGGGATGAAGGGGATCACATATACTCAGATTGCTCAGTATGTTGTCCTTATCTTTGCGTTTACGGTGCCTGCAATATTTATTTCTCTGGAACTAACAAGTAATCCAATTCCCCAGCTAGGTCTTCTTGGTAATGTTTCAGATGGTGCTCCATTGTTGCAAAAATTGGATACCGTAATAACTGATCTCGGATTTGGCCAATATACTAATAGCGTCATGGGCAGTAAATTGAACATGTTTGCTTTTACTCTTTCCCTAATGATTGGTACGGCCGGACTCCCTCATGTTATCATTAGGTTTTTCACAGTTAAGAAAGTAAGTGATGCTCGTCTCTCTGCTGGATGGGCGTTAGTCTTTATTGCAATACTTTACACGACGGCTCCAGCGGTGGCTGCTATGGCTAGGTTGAATTTCACTAAAACGATACAAGTTGGTGCTGTTGGAAAAGTTGAGGGGAACATAGAATATGCTAATAGACCTGAATGGTTTAAGAACTGGGAAAAAACGGGTCTTTTAAAACATGAAGATAAGAATGGAGATGGGCGTATACAATACTATAACGATTCCAATAAAGAATTTTCTGAGATTGCTTCAGGTTATGGGTGGAAAGGTAATGAGATGGTTAAGATTGATAATGATATTATGGTGCTAGCTAATCCAGAGATTGCTAATTTACCAGGATGGGTTATTGCACTTGTCGTTGCTGGGGGGTTGGCGGCGGCATTATCAACTGCTGCAGGTCTTCTTTTAGCTATTTCATCTTCAGTCTCCCATGATTTATTAAAAGGTATCCTAATGCCTGAAATTAGTGAAAAGAAGGAGCTTAGAGCAGGTCGAATTTCAATGATTGGTGCTATTGCAGTTGCAGGAATTTTTGGAATCTATCCTCCTGACTTTGCGGCTGGAACAGTTGCCATGGCTTTTGGATTAGCGGCATCATCAATTTTTCCGGTTTTGATAATGGGTATTTTTATGAAAAAAATGAACCGTGAAGGTGCTATTGCTGGAATGATTGCTGGTATAGGAGTGACTCTCTTTTATGTTTTCCAGCACAAAGGTATAATGTTCATTGCTAGTACTTCTTACATGGGTGGAATGGAGGAGAATTGGTTCTTTGGCATTGAGCCAAAAGCATTTGGTGCGGTTGGGGCAATAGTGAATTTTATTGTCGCTTTTATAGTCTCTAAGATGACAAGCGACCCTCCAAAAGAAGTGAAGGAATTAGTTGATGATATTAGGCTGCCTAAGCTAGATGAGGCCTAATCTGAGTTTTTCATTTGCTCAAAATCTTCAACATTGAGGGGTATTTTTTGGGCGCACCTTGGGCATTCAATGCTTATAGTCTTTCTATTTCCAAAAATTTCTTCTTTGTCAGTATTTATCAAAGCGCGGAGAAATCTTTCTTTGGAGCATCCACAATGGTAGCGATAATATCTTTTTTCCAATAGACTTAGTTCCTCATCCTGATCAAGATTTTTTATCTGTTCGTCAGTTAGTGACTTAAGCCAATCCTCATCACAATCAGGTTGGGCTGATATAAAAACGAATTCTTCCTCTGAATAACTAAAAAATCGAGCTAACCTTTGTTCGCTTTGTTGGTAGTATTCTTCAATTATTTTAAAAATTGAATCTTTGATATTAAATTCAATGACACTCCGTCTTGGCTCTTTTGGGAAATTATTCACTTGAGAGATAAAAAGGTTTTTTTTGTCATCCTTAATGTCTTCAGTGAACACTCTACCTATTAAGTTTTTATCAATACTATTTCCAGTGACAAAAATATTCACGAGAGGCTTTGAAAAATGTATTGTCCATGCACTCACCTCATCCCATGGCCTTGAAGCTAAGTGAAGAGCGCAGCCAGCAAGCGCATCTTTTAGTTTTTGGTCGTTTTCAGACTCTATTTTGATCTGGTTTTCCAGAAGATGAAGATAGTGATCCATATAGAGTTGAGAGAAGTCAGCACGGACAACTAAGGCGTTCTTGTGTCGTACAAAGTAGCACCTAACTTCAATCATGCTATCCTCTGGTGATATTTCCTCAGTCATCTTAATTGGGTTTATATTCGTTCCTTTTCTAAGAATTGCATTTTCTATATATTACTTTTACTGATTCATTCGCAAAATGTATTTTTTTAAGTAAAATTCTACTTTGTCCTCAATTAATCCAGAGTTTTTATTGCAAGCCTATCGGATAGGAATTTTTCCGATGGCTATGGAACAAGGTGAGATTGGTTGGTTTAGTCCTGACCCCAGAGGAGTTATTCCGCTTGAATCATTTCATCAAACCAAAAGTTTAAAGAGAGTCGTTGCTTCGAAGAAGTTTGAGATTCGAATTAATTCTTCCTTCAGTGAAGTCATTGATGGTTGTGCTGAGAGGGATGAGACCTGGATAGATGAAACAGTTAGGGAAAGTTATATTTCTCTTAGTACTAATGGGTACGCTCACTCAGTAGAGGCTTGGTATGAAGGTGAATTGGCAGGTGGGCTGTATGGAGTAGCTATCGGAGGAGCTTTTTTTGGAGAATCTATGTTTTCCAGAAAATCAGATGCGTCAAAGGTTGCTTTGGTTGCGTTAGTCGAGCATTTAAATAGAAGGCAATTTATTCTTTTGGATACTCAATGGACGACTCCTCACTTGAGAAAATTTGGAGCAGTTGATATCCCTAAGAGTGATTATATAAAAAAATTAAATAAAGCGATCAGGCTTGAAGTTAGTTTTATTTGAGGTGATCGCCTGGCAACAATGCAAAAGTTATTTAGAAACGACTTTGAAGTTTTCACCTCTACCTTTTTCCCATGCTCTTGCAACACTTTCATATGCCGAATCAATATTTGATTTGACCGTTAGTCTGAATTCGATTGTCTTTGCATGAGTTGAGGTGGGGTAATTCTTGATTACTTGGTCCCATACACCTCCAGCACCTACCCTTTCAGTTACTTTCTTTGAAGTATTTTTAAGTCGGTCTAGGACAACTTGGCCTGCATTGAGTGGGGAGCTGTCTGTGACGGGCTCAATATAATAGAACCTTGCGATTGCAGAGCTTTTGTCTGCTACAGTCACCTCATAAACTCTCGCAGTGCCATCAACGATATAGGTGTGCTTTGCAACTGAAGAAATGCTACTCAGCGCTACCATGTACTCACCGCCAGGTAAAGAGGCCTTCCAAAACTTTGAAGGAATTGGGTCAGATGTGGAGTTGCTTTGAGGATTGTTATCTTGTGAAAATATATTAGAGCACAGAGTTAGAAAGACGAGTGTGCATATAAAAGGTTTGTTCATAGCTTTAGCTTTTTTATTTGTGATTTAATTATGTCTCTAGCTGATTGAATTGTCAAAGTTACCATCTTAGTGAATTGAGAGTTTTACCGGGTGTGTACCCATTAGGAACAGATAAAGTGGGGTGCTCTATTTTAGTAATTTCCCATGACCATGGAGTCATACCAGATTTAGACCAATGAAAGGTGAAGGGAAGGTGTTGATATTTCCTCATTTCTTTCATTATAAAATCAGTGACTTGATTTCCTGAACCTTCAATTTTTAGAGTACCTGTTATTAAATAAGAATCCTCTGAATACCTTATTGAATAGTCTTCCCAATTCACTTCAAATGATAGAAAGAAATATTTGGCAAGGTCTCTCAAAGCCAAGGAGATCTCCTCATCATTAAAGTTCCATTGGTCTGAATACAATTCTGATATCATATTACTGCACTTTCCTAGACGTCTTTCGGAAAAGTAATCAATGAACTTATTATGTGCTTTGAGTGCCCCATTCTCTCCACTCCATCGGACACTTTGAAAAATAAAGAAAAAAAGCACGAGCAGTATTAACCCAGAAAATTTCAATAGTGTGTATTTGTGCACTTGATTTATTGTGGGTTACTGATAATTCTCTTGTTCGTTATAAGTGTCAAATTCATCTAAAATTTCCCAAAAGCAAGAATCCAAAAAAGGGTATAGGCAGAACGCTGCTTTAATACTTGAGAGAAAAGATAGAAAAATCCTAATTTGCGAGAGATTAGATTGTGAGGATGCGTGGCAGTTTCCTCAAGGGGGAGTGGATGAAGGAGAGAATCCAATTGATGCGCTTTATCGCGAAGTTAAAGAAGAGATTGGACTTCATCGTAAGTATTACAAGGTTATCGATTACAGAGAAGGGTATCGTTATAAGTTTGATCAGAGGCATTCTAAATCTAAGTATTATCTGGGTCAGGAGCAGACTTATTTTAGGTGTAGGTTTAATGGTAAGAATAAGAATATTGATTTGAGTACGGAAAAGCCTGAATTCTCAAACTTTTCCTGGATTCTACCAGAAAAATTCAATTTGAAATGGGTGCCTGATTTTAAAAGGAGAGTTTATATTGAGGTATTTCTCGATTTTTATGACTTGGATATAACTTAGTTTCAAAATTGCCTTGCGGTCTTGGGAAGGCGAAAAGATATTAAACTCGCGCCGTTCAAAATATGCGCATTAAAAAAACCCCAAGAAAATCCATTTTCAGAAGGACCGGAAAAGTTCTTCGTAGTTTCGTTTATTTGTTGAGTAGAGTGTCAACATCTGACGAATTAAGTAACATTAATACAAAACTTGATGGCTCTAGGAAAAATTGTTTACTTAAGGATGCCCGTTCGGGAATCAATGTAGCACTCTTGGCTTTTCCCCAAGGCATGGCCTATGCTTTAGTGGCGGGTCTTCCCATCCATTACGGCATTACTTGCTCAATTGCAGCTGCTGTTATAGCGCCAATTTTTTCAGGATCTAGACACCCTATTCTTGGTCCCACTAATGCGACCGCATTCATGATATTTAGTTATTTTTTAATTTATCCTGATTCATCTAATGCTATTTCTTTAATGCCGCTTCTTGTGCTGATGGTTGCATTTATACTACTGTTGAGCTCATTTTTTAAGGTCGCTGAGTTAGTTCAGTACGTGAGTCGCTCAGTTATTACAGGTTATATTGCTGGAGCCGCTCTCCTAATTATTGTTAATCAGCTAAGCCATGTTCTGGGTGTTGAGGCTGAGAAAGAGGCGAGATCATTTTTTACAATCTTATTTGGCTTAATCGGTAAGCTTGGTGAATTAAATGTTGCATCAATGATTCTAGGGATAGGCACAGTTCTTTTTTATTTTTTGATGCGAAAAATAATGAAGGTCTTACCTACATTTGCCTTAAGCCTTCTTCTCGCATCAATAATTAATTCTTTTTTGCCTGATTCTTTTTTGATTGAGACATTTAAAGAAAAGCAGAGTGGGGGGTCTTTTCTCCCGGACCTTAGTGTTTTTCTTGATCCTTCTGATTTGATTAACAAAATCTCTGAGCTTTCAGGTGTTGCATTGGGGTTAGCTTTTTTAGTGACGCTTGAAATTTCAGTAGTTACCAAATCAATTGCATCTCGCACAGGAGACCGGCCTAGACTTAACAGGGATATCTTTGGATCAGGGGTAGCAAATATTGGATGTGCTTTTTTGAGTGGGATGCCAGCCTCTGGATCTTTAACTCGGTCAGCTTTAAACTTATCGAGTGGCGCCGTTAGTAAGCTTTCTAGCGTATTTTCAGGAATCTTTTGTGGGATAGGGATTTGGCTACTCGCCACTTATTATTTTATAGAATATATTCCCAAGACTGCGCTTTCAGCTCTAGTTATAGCTGTCGCTCTAACGTTATTTAATTGGAAGCAGATTTTCGTATGTATATCGGCAACGCGGTCGGATGCTGTGACTCTTTTCGTTACATTTGGATCAGCTCTGATAATGCCTTTACACGTTGCGATTTTTATTGGAGCGGCTACGGCAGTAGTTTTATTTTTGAGAAAGGCTGCGCGACCGGAATTAGTTGAATACGATATGGGACAATCGGGGCAATTGAATGAACTCAAGGAGGGGGAGTTAAGAACTTCCCCTGCAATTTCTATCGTTCACGTGGAAGGAGAGCTTTTCTTTGGGGCGGCAGAACTGTTCCGTAATCAAATACAATCAACAGCCAGTGATCCTAACCTTAAGGTTATTATTCTTCGGATGAAAAATGCTAGGCACCTCGATGCAACGAGTGTTATTGCTCTCGAGGAACTGGTAACATTTCTTCGTAGTAATGGAAGTGAATTATTAATCAGTGGGGTAATGAAAGATGTATACCGTGTGCTTAAAAGCTCAGGCGCCGTTAAATTTATAGGCAGAAAAAATATTTTTCCAGGTTCTGTGAGTAATCCAAATATTGCTACTAGAAATGCTTTAAAGAGAGCACAAGAGATTATTGGTTCTTCAGATGTGGATGTGAGAATTTTTCACGAGCCATCAAATTAAGCTCAATAGGTCATTGTATTATTTTGTAACGTAAGCGCTTATCCCCACTTTACTCTGTAGTAGTAACACTTTTTCAAACTTAGGATTTGGATAAACGATTTTGTTAGGAGGTTCTATTTCTTCTCCCAAAAAAGAAAGAGGTTCTTGAACGGTTCCATTATTTAAATCCATGAAGTACAGTGGACGACCTTTTTTGCTAGGAATTAACTTCATAACTTTATTATCTGCTATCCCCAGAACGATACCATAATCATCAATTTTTTTGAGTGGTGAAGTAGGGCTAGTAATAAATTTTTTCTGAGCAAGGTCAGCAATCACCATTTTATGGCTAGCGAAGCATAATCTATCATTTTCAAAAATTATCTTATGAAGATCACATTTTATGCCTGCTCCAATCTCAAATCGATAGTTGTTATCTCCTGGTTTTAGAACGACATAGACTTCTTGATTTTTTTCGTTCCTTGTCGTTGCAAGTAAGTATTTCCCATGACACATACTTATCTGGTGATCTTTTGCAATGAGCTGGGCTTTAGTTCCATCTAATGCATAGCTGTAAAGGTTCCTTTTTCCACCTTTACGGTCTCTCGATTCTAAAACAACTCCACCTTCAACAAATTGAGCCTTGTCGATAAAAAGTCTTCTTACCATTATCCCTTTAGCGACAGCTTCACCCCATTGCTCAGGATCATCACTTGCGTATAGTTCGTATTCACTAATCATTCCATTATTGTTGATGATAACAGCTGGCAAATAACGAAGGGCGTTAAATGAAGAGGACTCCCCAAGATCGATTTGTATCTCGTGAGGGTGGGGGGGGATTTTACCAATCCATTGTGAGTGCCACCAAGTGCTTGGGTTGCCATCAAAAACATTTTTAAGCTGAGTGTTCATGCGAGACTTAGGTTCATAGCTGTCAGTATAATGAGCTCTCCATTTAGACCGGTCGATATTCCCCCCATTTTCATCACCGAGTTGAATTTCTGCTGCTGAAGACCAGCCCATTCCATTGACCTCAGATTTCATTACAAGTCGTATATATCTGGCTTTAATCTTATCGAATTTTATTTGGTAATATCCATTGCCTACAAGTTTGCCATCTGAATAATTTCCACCATCGTTAATGATGTTCACGTCATAATCATCAATTAGTTGGCCCGTTTTTGGCTCGATTTTTAAGTGCCAAGGAGCTCGTCCCATAGAAGTTTGGAAAACATTTATGAACTTACCATCCCATTGAGGGATTGTAAGATTACCGAGGGCTATTCTTCTTTGCCATAATCTTTCTCCACTATTCGGATCAAAAGCATAAAGAACCGTTTTGTTGTCATGCATTAACCCAACGTCACCGCATTTAATTAATAGATTGGCTTCAGCAGGTACTTCCTTTTGCCATATGATTTGACCAGTCATTCCATTAAATGCAATTGACTGTCTTTGTTTACCAGTTCCCGTTAGAAGAAGCAACTTATCATCTAAAATCTGGAATACCGGTTGTATGGCATTAATGAATCTTCTCCATTTTATTTTTCCTTTTGATGATATTTCGAGGCATTCAAGGAGGCCATCACTGAAGATAAACGCGTGATTAGATAGCGGTGATTGGTATGGAGCTTTGATCATATTTACATTGTTGCGCACCAGCGTCCATTGTCTTTTGAGATTAGGGGAAAGGTTTGAGCTGGCCTGAGAGGAATTTGGATTTAAATTTTCTGATACTGCTATGTCGCCCCCACTTGGAGAATCACTAATTGCATAGATTGAATCTTTATTAATGAGGTATGAAAGAGGTTGTCCTACATCCTTGTCCCACTCGACGGAGTTAACCATGGCTCCACTATTAGCATCGAATTCAATGATGCCACTTGTTTTTGCTAGGTAAATAGATGAACCAATCATCTGGGAACGACCAATTATTCGTTCTGAAATTTTTGTATGCCAAATCGTTTCCCCTTTCTTTAGATCGATTGCAGCCAATGAAAATTGGCCTCTTATAATGAGACTCTCGTTATTCATTCCTAGATATTCAATGCCAAGAGCTAGAGTGTTTTCCCAAACGACTTTTCCTGTTTGGGAGTCAAGTGCAAAGATTTTACCTGAATCCTTGGTCATGCAAACGACAAGGTCACCATTGATTATGGGACTGCAGCCAAGTGCTCCTGCTCCGGGACTTGGAGAGTTACTGTAATAATGGATCCAGTCAGGCTTTCCATCTCGAGGATCGCAGCGTGCAATGAGACCAGCGTTACTGTTAATATAGATTGATCCACCACTTAAACTGACTCGATTACCAAAGCTTCTTATTTCTTGACGAGCTTTTTCTAGATTACCAATTATATCGCTGGATTTTCCTGCTTGGGCAATAGTGCTCGTCCATACTAAGGATTGAGTGACTTCCTCAAAACACGCAAGTTCTAACTTTTGACCTCCATTAGAGTTCCAGATAAGTACGTATATCAATCCATCTGAAATTACCGGGTCACTTATTGGAATGATGTTTTGATTCTGTACTGAACCAAAATCATCTTTTAACCATTTTCCTTTACCTGATTTTAAATCAAATGCTGCAATTCCTTGAGGCATTGCCATGAAACCCCATCTAGTATAAAGAGTTTCGTCCTTAATTTCAGGAATGAAGTATCCAGGTGAAATATTGCTTCTAGATTGGTCACCATTCATCGGTAGTCGAGGTTGAGACCAGATGGCTTTTTCAGGCTCCTTAGCACTGTAAAGGGCTAAGTGGTTTCGACTAGAAACTAAAATTTGGTCATTTATGATTTGGGTATCGAGGGTCATTCCTCCGGGGTGCGCCCCTCCAAACCAGGGTGATACTGCAGGAATTTGGATTTTCTTTTGAATGAGTTGGCTCAGAGGTTTTGGTTTAGGTGAGGGCTTCTTTTTAGGAATTGGATTTAGTAATTTTTCACCTAGTTCACTCGCTTTAAGGCTTTCCCCCATCCATGACATTTCCTGATTAGGTTCTGATTTGGCAATTTCTTTTTCAAGAGCGTCCTTATCTTCAATCATTGAAAGAGCTACCCACTTTCCTGTTTTTGAGTACTTAATAATTCTTGGGTCTTCAGCATGATTCAAAAGATCCTTAAAACTGCGTAGTGCAGCAAGAGCGTGTCCAGTAGTTAGACTACGGTTCGCTGCTCTGAGTAGAATCTTATGGGCGCTGGTTGACCATGGATAACGTCTGAATAGATCAAGTGCCCTTTGGTTAGTGAAGTCCGGCTCCAGGTTTTCGCGTTTAAATGACCGTTCTTGAATTTTTCTTAGCTCCTTAAGCTCATTCCCATCAAAGCTTTGTAGATGTAAATCTAATGCTAAAGAGGCATCGAGGATTCCAGACATATCGCGCCAAGGAACGATTGACTCAGGTAAAAGGGTCACTCCTATAAGTCTGTCTATTTGTCTGGACGATGTTGATACAGGCTGCTCAAGAACTTGTTGCCAACGTCCGTCAGGATCATAAGGCTCAAGATCTGGCATGGGGCTTCCTTCAAGAGGTTTGAGTATAGGTTGAGGGAGTGTTCTGAAGTCACTTTCTAGAACTTCCTTGAGCCGTACCCACCTTTCCCTAATCCATGGATCAGGGTGATTAATGTCTTTATCTTTTTTTAATTCTTCAAATAAATCTCTAGTTGTTGGCAGGCCTAATGTTTTATGGGCCCTGGCTCGAGTTGACTTCCAGTACAGATCATAGTGATTTCTTTTAGCAATATCGTCATGTCTTTCAGCTGCAACAAAGAGATTTCGGTCTGATATGTCTCGGGTTAATTCGTCAGAAATAATTTCTCTATAGATTAATGAGTTCGCTGATATGTGACCGAGTCTTTCAAGGCTAGAAATTCGACTTGAAACGTATCTCATCCATCTAGAGTTAGTATTACTACGATCACCCCTCTCGTAAATTTTTTCTAGGCAAAGAATAGTTTGATCAATGTTTCCTGGATCAGACTCAATGAGTTCTTTTAAGTGACGGTTTCCAGTCTCACTATCATTGTTGTTATATGCTTGGTCGGCTAATTCCAATAAACGCGTTTTTTCGTCAGCTGATAGTTGCAAGGCTGCCTTACTTGAGATGAATAATAATAAAAATAAATATAATATCTTCATCCTAGAATAATTCGATAGGCCTATTATTAGCATCAGTGATGCGGGCCCTTACCCACCACTCGTTCTCAATATTTGCGCTCTTAATTAAAATTCTGTTTGTCCCTTTTTTTAATTTTATTTTGATGTTCCCTACAGTAGCAAGGCAGCTTTGTCTTGGAAGGTACGGAGCTATTGCTTCAGCAATCTTTTCTCCATTAAGCCAAACCTTAAATGCGTCATCTCCGTCAAGGTTCAAAAATAGTTCCTGCTCTTTAGTGGAATTAAAATCTGAAACGGCATATGCAATTGAAAATGTCCCTGGAGGAGGTAATAAAGGTCCCATTAATAACATGCCGTTCGTTTTATTTACACTTGCCTCTGCCCAACCAATTTCTCGCTCTATTGCCTTCTCCCCATCTTTACGTTGATTGCCCTGGAGAGCCCAAACATAAGTCGAAGGGTAAGTCTTTTCAAAATCAATAGTCTTTTCTGGTTCGAATTCTTCTGCAAAAGCTTTGTGTTCTTTGTCATTGAGGAATGTTCCTAGAACCATCCAGTTGGAAATGTATCCTTGTCTTCTTGCAACATTGGCGACTCCTTTATCTGGGGCAATGCTTCCTAATGCTTCAGCGACAGCTTCTCTGCGAATAGTATCTGTTCCACTTAGAGCGTCACCAAGCATGGCGAGAGCAGGCTCAAAATCATCTGCATTTCCAGCATGGCCGAGTAAGTCGAATGCAGTTTTACGAACTACAGTGTCAGTATTTACGAGAGCCTCTTCCAAATACGATACTAACTCTCCTGTCGGAGCATCTTCAAGAGGAGTATTCATAAGGGCATTCATCGCGGCTAATGAAACTCTGCTTTCCTCGTCTTTAATTGTCTCCTTGAAAAGAGTATAAAGATTTACTGTTTTACAATGACTCAGGCAGAGAGTTGAAAGAACTCTGATGTCAGGGTTTTCATTATTGAGGTAACCAATAAAGAATTCCTTATGGATATCGGGATCCATATTTTTTGATCCTAGCGCAATCATTACGGCTTCTAGTGTTTCTGGTGTACTGGAGTTATTTATTGCTGATCGTAGTTCTTTACCGATTTTAGGATCTTGCAGGAGATGGGTAATAACACGAGCCGCTACGAAAACTGCAGGATCTCGTCCAGTATTAATAAGGTTACTTAAGGGTTTGACCAAAGTCTCATTTTCATGAATTGAAAGAGAGGAAATTATGTAGGCAAAGTTAGGATTATCAATGCTAGTTTTTTCTAACAAATTTAACAATAAAGGGATTGTATTTGTATTTTTTGTTTTGCTTAATGAATCGATGAGAGCTCTTTTGTTTTCAACTGCGTCGGCTATTTCTTGAAGTTTTTTTAGTGCTTCATTATTGCCAACTCTTATTAATGCTTTAGAGGCTATAGGCATTACCTCCTGAGAAAGAGAAGAGGTCATTTTTTGAACTAATGGCCACGCCTCTTCTTTCTTTATTTTGGAATACGATGCTAGGGCATTAAATTTTACGGTCTCGTCGTCATCATTAATTAATTTTAGTGACAATGCTTCAGACTTGTTCCCAGTAATAAAACTTAAAGCTTCAGCAGCACCTGCTCGAAGTTTAGAGTCCTTCGAGATTGAAAAATCAGTTAAGATAGGTGGTATGGTAGAACCATTTTGAATCTTACAGTACGCAGTTAGCGCCTTAGATCTGATCCAAGAGTTTTCAGTTTTATTGCTCGCTAGTTTGAATATCTTTTCAAGCCCCTCATTAACATTGTTTTCGGATAAATAATGCAGAGCTTCTACTTTTAGTATCCAGTCTTTTTCTTCAAGTTGTTGGAGGTATCCAATAGTGCCTGACGGTCTTTCTGATGCTTTAATTTCAATAGGTATTAAACTTAGAAACGTTACTAAAGCTACTACCAGGACATAGGTAGTCGAATCTTCATAAAATGATTTAGATGTTGCAGATAAATTCACATTTAAATTTAGCGCTGGTAGATAGGAAGAAATCTATATGGAACGCCGAGTATTAGGATTGATAATGAAGTTCCATAAGCCTGGCCATAAGACCCGCTCCAGCTACCATCATTTTTGTTTTGCTTAGAAACAATTTCCGCTGAAATTTTTGGGTACCAGGCTCTAAAATCTGCATCGCCTGACTGATACATGGATTGTACTGCGTAGTAGTGAGCATAATGAAAATGATTAGTGCTTTTAAACTTTGAATCTGGAAAAGCTTTTAAGAAAGCAATACCTCTTTGAGTGGCCTTACGGTCACGCTGACCACACATTATCAATGACATTACTCCAGCTGCTGTTCTGGCAAAGTTTGGTTCTCCGCCTCCTGCAGTGTATTTAAATCCTCCGCTGCCAACGTCTTGGCATGATATGACATATTCAGCTGCTTTGTCTATGGTGGTTTGTGGTACTGCAATGCCAGCTTCGCTTGCAGAGTTGAGTGCTACTAACTGCATGACTGTCATTGATAGGTCTGCGTCTCTGGGCTCTGGGCTATAACGCCATCCACCTTCTCTATTTTGTGCCCTCAAAGTAATATCTACAGCGAGCCTTAACGCTGACTTGATTCTTGGATTTTTACTTTGTCCCCACGCCTCTGAAAGAGCTAGGACGGCTAACCCATGTTCATACATTCCGGCATGATTTCTGGGAGTCCCTAAATATCCTCTCTGGTTCTGACCAACATTAAGGAGAAATGAAATGGCATTTTCCATTGCTCTTCCGTATTGGCCTCTACCTGGCACATGGCCTTGTAACATGAATGCCATGAGAGTTAGTGATGTTTCTGCAACACGGTTTTGATCGCCTCCCCAACTGCCGTCTGGTCTTTGAAGGTCTTCCTTTGATAGGTATTCTAAGCCTTTGTTGATTGCAGTTCTAACTTCAGGAGTGAGCCTTGCAACTCCAACGCTCTGAGATGGAGGATCCTGAGCAAATGTATTGCTAAGAGCCAATATAAATAAAAGGTAAAAGGAGATGAATTGTGTTCTCATTATTTTTGAGTGGCTATAGCTTCTAAATATGCCTTAACTTGTTTGCGAAATTCAGGAGGCAGGTTCTTTTCATAGTTTTGTATTATGGCTCCTCTCCCTCGGCGAGACCTTGTGGGATTAGCTTGTCTGCTACGAGCCACTTTGTCACCTTTTGCCACGGTTGATGAAGTTCCTTCCGCTGAGACCTCTTCACTAGGTCCTTCAGTGGCGAATGGAGAAGGTTGACCTTTACCCTTGCCTTTACCCTTCCCTTCGCCTTGGCCTTGACCTTGACCTTGACCTTGACCTTGGCCTTGACCTTGACCTTGACCTTGACCTTGACCTTGACCTTGACCTTGAC
>JAOFDG010000099.1 GCA_028033615.1 Verrucomicrobiales bacterium
CCTTAATCGACAGTAATTTACTAAAATAATCTAACTGAAGGAAATTGCAGAATCTCCCGCTAACACCATCATTTGATTCCTTTGAGGAAAAAGCTTCAAAGGGTAATCTCATACCAGTTTATGCTGAGTTGTCGGCAGACTACGAGACTCCAATTTCTGTTTATCAAAAGATCTGTGATGGTCAATTCAGTTTTCTTTTGGAGTCAGCTGAAAGTACTGACCGTGCTGGTAGATTTTCATTTATAGGGAGTGATCCTCGTGCGGTTATTGAAGCCCGTGGCCCAAATATCAAGATATCAAAAGGTAATAAGGTAGATGAATTTCAAAGTGAATGTGGTGATTCTTTGAAAGAACTTGAAGTTTTCATGTCTTCTTATTTGCCCGCGTCGGTATCTGGATTGCCTGTCTTTTATGGAGGGGCTGTAGGATACCTGTCTTATGATGCAGTAAGATATTTTGAGCCGACAATAAATGAGCCTGTTAATGATGATTTAGGTCTACCTGACATGGTTTTCATGATTACTCAAAATGTTGTAATTTTTGATCATCGTTTAAAAAAATTGTTAATAGTATCCAATGTTTTCACTGAGGAGGGGGAAGAATTGCAAACCCTTTATGATAACGCTAGCAAAGAAATTGGTAAAATAATCCAAAAGCTTGATAGATCTTTAGATTTTCGACCTCTAATTAAAGGCGTAAAGACTGATAATGTTAAATATAAGAGTAATACATCCAAGGATGAATATTATGATATGGTCAAAAAGGCTAAGGAATTCATTCATTCAGGCGATGCATTTCAAATCGTGCTTTCACAACGCTTTGAAGTTGATTTTCCAGGGACTTCAATTGATTTATATAGGGCTCTTAGGTCAGTTAACCCTTCCCCTTATATGTTTTGCCTTAAGCTAGGAGGTGATTTTTCATTAGTTGGATGTTCCCCAGAAGTTCATGTTCGAGCAATAGATAATAAAATTGAAATCCGACCTATTGCAGGAACTCGTTGGAGGGGGGCCACAGTTGCTGAAGATAATGCTCTAGCTGAAGAGTTGCTGTCTGACCCGAAGGAAAGAGCAGAACATATAATGCTTGTAGACCTTGCAAGAAATGATGTTGGTAGAGTTTCAGATTATGAAACTGTAGTAGTCGATGAGTTTATGATCGTGGAAAAATATAGTCATGTTATGCATATTGTTTCTAACGTTAGTGGAAGGTTGTCTGATGACAAAACTTCTTACGATGTTATGAGAGCTACATTTCCTGCAGGAACTGTTAGCGGTGCTCCAAAAGTTCGAGCAATGCAAATAATTAATGACTTAGAGAAAAGTAAGAGGTGTGCATATTCTGGAGCTATTGGATATTTTGGCTTTGATGGCAATCACGATTCATGTATTGCATTGCGCACGGCTGTTATGAAAGGGGAAAAAACATTCGTTCAGGCCGGAGCCGGGGTAGTTGCTGACTCTAATCCAGAATATGAGTATAATGAGACCGTTAACAAGGCTATGGGGCTAATTAAAGCTATAGAATTTGCCAAATCGTTATCTGAATGAAAGCACTCTAGCCGTTTTTATTTGATCTTACAGATCGTGATTTAAATTCACTAAAGTATGAATTTTTTCATGTCACAAGAGAGTGAAATTATACAGCATCAAATGATTGATTGGAAAACTTGGGAGCCAAAAATGCTATCAAGTTTGGTTTTTATTTGTAGTGATGAGAAAGTTCTTTTAATTCGAAAAAAGACAGGTCTTGGGGCTGGAAAAATTAATGCGCCTGGTGGAAAAATAGAGTCTGGTGAAAATGCAGAAACTGCGGCTGTAAGAGAAGTGGAGGAGGAGGTTAAGTTAAAAGTCAAAGAGCTTAGAGAGATGGGAACCTTGAAGTTTCAATTTATTGATGAGAGCCAATTGGCCTTACACTGTACTGTTTTCATGACTTCAGAGTTTATTGGTGAAGCCAAAGAGACGATCGAGGCGGCCCCTTTTTGGTGTGCTAATGATGAAATTCCTTACAAGAAAATGTGGGCAGACGATATTTGTTGGCTTCCGGGAATGCTGGAAGGAAATTGTTTTGAAGGAGAATTTGTTTTTAGAGGAGACTCTATGATATGGAAAGATGTCCGATGGCACTAAAAAAATTCAGGTCTTAAAAAGAGTTGGTTATATAATCAACAATCTTATCATTACTATCATCAGCTGCCCATACAGCTCGTAGAAAGTCTGCAGGGTGAATGTCATGATTAGCCAGAAAATTCATATCACCCTGGCAGGAATACATAATATCAGGATGCAATTCACCTCTTAGTTTTGCTTTGGCTT
>JAOFDG010000100.1 GCA_028033615.1 Verrucomicrobiales bacterium
ATCACAGCAGCTATTGGTGTAGACCGCAGGTTAAATCAAGCCATTGAAGAATCAGGAATGATTGGTATTAACATATTAGGAGAAGACGTGGTAAACTATTTTCTAAGTTTTTCTCAGATCGAAAGCACGGTGGAGTTGATAATGCATTAGTAATTGCTAGATCCTACAGGAATGATTTAATTAAAATATTACCTGACCCTGTCCGCGCTGGAGCAGAGGGAAAGCTGACGAGGCGTAACATTTCTGGTGTTGTCGGTGTTTCCAGGATAGTGATCAAAACTGGTATGAGAAGATACGAATTTTGGCAGGCGACATGGTCCTGTGATTCTGGAGTCAGAAAAAGAATGAAGTTTTCAGTAAGGCGATATGGAGAGGAACGCGCCTTTGAGTTAGCATGTGACGCCCGTAAAAATGGTGAAAGAAAATGACAGAGCCTATTGATTCGATTCGAGTTGATATTTGGTTGTGGGGCGTGAGGATATTTAAGACGCGAACTTTAGCATCCGCATCATGTAGATCTTCGAAGGTACGAGTCAATGGAGATACGGTAAAGTCATCAAAATTAATTAGGGTGGGGGATGTGATTGATGTACAAAAACCAAGGTCAAAGATGACTCTTCAAGTATTGAGCTTATTAAAGAAAAGGGTGTCTGCAAAAGAGGTGACAGCTTATAAAAAAGAGATCTCTTTAATTGTAGAAGAAAGAGTTGATCCTATAGTCAAACCTATCAGAGGCGAAGGGAGGCCCACTAAGCGAAAGCGAAGATTGATGGATGCTTTTCTGGATGAAGTTGAGCGTGGCTCTAGCTGACTATTAATTAAACGCCTTACTCGGAGAGTTTCAATCTATTGGAGTTATTGTTCTTTGCTTGATTTCTGAGTTTGGTAATTGATTCCCTATGTTTGTTAATCCGTTCGTTGCCCTCTGCGTTAAAGGGTGCTTCAGGCCAGTCCCAATTGTCTGTCCTGAAAGAAGGTATTGGAATAGTTCTTTCATGATGCCCCGAGTTGACGGCATTACCTATTGGGTTCCTAGCCCATGCATATCTAACAGCTACAGGATTATCTACTAGATCACTCCAAACTTTAAGTTTTTTTTCATCATAAATTGGTCGTTTATTTTTGTCGTACCCCTTGATGACGAACTCGGCTAGCGCTGGAATGAAGTGTCTATTATCAGAGGCAATTGAAAAGCCAGCAAAAGGTCTTCCGTCATGGACTCTGACAGGCTTTTCGAAGGTTAGAATAAAATGATCTTTGCTTTTCTCTGCAGATGACAGTTCTACTGGTTCCCAACCGATTCTTTTATGGCCCAAAATAGTATTTATGGCCCATCTGGCCGCACGTTCTCCAAGTTCAAACTTTTTATGGGGATGGTACCAAGGTACTTGTTGGTCGTAGGCAGGTAAAAATGCGGCAAATTTGAGAGATTTGATGGCTCTGTGTTGTCCCTCCCTAATGTAAGGTGCAGGATCTACCGTTCTTAATTCAAAGTTTTCATTGGTCTGCGGTTGTCCTCCAGCAGTGAGGCCGATTACGCAGAACGGCATCTTTTCATTTCTGAAATTGACTCTCCAATCCTCGATCATGGATTGAAATGTTTTTCTGTACAAAGCTGGCCTGGCGTTTCCAAGAGCATTATTATATCCTTGATTAAAGAGGGCCCCGCTGATGTTTAGGCCGCCAAGTGGTGCAATCATTGCATTAAATGAACCGCCCGGATTATTTCTGTCAGTAGCGGGATCCTGTCCTGGCTTGGTTGGTTTTGGATTGGGTTTTTCTCCTCGCTCTTTTCTATTTACAGTATCTTTTTCCCATCTTTTAATTTTTTGGTTAAGGCTTTCTTGCGCATCATAGCTAGATATTTTTTGATCCCATTCCTCAAGAAGATGTTCCGTGCCGTCGACCGCTTTAAGTTTATTACGTGATGTCCATGCTTCGACAGTCGTTCCTCCAACCGAAGCATCAATCAAGCCAATTGGAAAACCTGAAACAAGATGAAGCCGTCTCCCAAAAATATATCCGATCGCAGAAAATCTAGCGACCGATTTAGGGGTACATATTTGCCAATGTCCTTTTAATTCATAACGATTCTCCCAAGCGTTAAATTCATTAATTCGTTCAATGTCATGTTGAATTTCATTGGCTGCTTTCTGAGGCACTGTCATCAAACGGATTGATGGAAAGTTTGCAGAAATGACTTCAGTGTCTCCATGGTAAATGCTCTCTAGGGCGTCTTCCATATTACTTTGCCCACCAAGAACCCAAACATCTCCTATCATTATA
>JAOFDG010000101.1 GCA_028033615.1 Verrucomicrobiales bacterium
AATAATTAGCTAGTAATTCTATATCAGCTGGTCTCTTTCTCAGAGGAGGGATCAATAGGGGGATTACAGATATTCTATAATAAAGATCCTCTCTAAACTTAGCTTCATTGACACAGTCCTCTAATTTTTCTGAAGATGTTGCAATTAATCTGAAATCTGGCGTTTCAATATGTTCATCCGAAAATTTGAGATTGCCAATTTCATCTAGGTAGCTATTAAGCTGAGATTGTAGGCGAGTAGGTAAAACGTTAATTTCTTCTAGTACAACTGTTCCACCATTTGCCCTAGTAAAAATGGTTTCGCGGCCATCACCTCCAAACAATTCAGCTTCAAGAAGCTCTTCGGGTAACGCTGAACAGTGCAAAATTTTGAAGGGTTCATTGCAACGCTGACTTTGATCATGAATTGATCTTGCTACGATTTGTTTTCCTGACCCGTACTCACCCTCGACGAGGGCAGGACTATTATTATTAGCAATTTTTTCGACTATACTTAGAATTTCCTTAACTTCCGAACTGTTACCGATGAGTTGCCTGGTAGGTTTTATAGGTTTTGATTGAGGTTCTGCTGCTTCAATAGAGCAGCTTTGATTAGAGATTTTTAGCGCTTTGTTCAATGTCCTTTGTAAATCGTCTAGCTCAAATGGTTTTGTAAGATAGTCGAAGGCTCCTTGACGCATAGCTTCTACAGCAGTTTCGACACTGCCAAAACCTGTCACCATTATGATTGGCATTTTTGGGAATTCTTTCGAGCATTGTTGAATAATTTCAATGCCGCTCATATCGCCAATTCGCAGATCTACTATGAGAACTTCTGGCTTTTCTTCTTCTATCGCCCTGAGCCCTTCTACGCCGCTCTGTAATCCAGTAACCTGATGATTTAGCCCCTCACAGAGCTTGGTCATTAGTTGTAAGATGGCAGGTTCATCATCAATTATTACTATTTTAGCCATTGTATACGAATTTTTCCTATTATAATGCGAATATTAAATTAATTAAATATTAAAGAAATGCTTAATATTTTCAGATATTAATATAACTTTTGAAAATTCTCAATAATGAAATTCTCAATAATGAAAGTTTTATAAATTATTAATAATTATGAACTTATGAAACTTGACGGTTTAGGGGCACACTTTAATTCAAATATTAGCAGCTATCGCTACGAGTATTAATAAAAGAGCAAAAAGCCTATTAAAAAATCTTTGATGATTAAGGAACAGGGCCTTGATGGCTTTCCCTTGCAATAGGCAAGAGAATAAGAACCAAAAAACTCCACCTTGAAGCACTATGATAACCCCATAAATTAATTTTTCATTGAAGGTCGAGTTTGAGGAGATGAATCCTGATAGGATAGCGGAAATAAATATAACGACCTTTGGGTTGAGTATGTTTGTAAGGAAACCTTGGAAAAATGCCAGCGATGCAGTTCCATTCGATTTTGAATCTTCGATTACATTTCTAGTAGTTAAAAATTTTCGTCTATCGATACGTAATAAATTTAAGGCAAGATATATTAGATAAGCTGATCCAAGAAGTTTGATGGCCTTTCCTAATTCTGTAGAAGTGTCTAACAATACAGCTAAGCCTGTCATTGCTATTGAGCAGTGAATTAGAAGTCCAATTGATATTCCAAGCGAAGCAAAAGCACCTGCCTTCTTACCATCATTAAGAGCAATCTTTAGTACAAGAATAAAGTCGGGGCCTGGCGTAAATTGTCCGGCCAGCATTACTAATGCAAAGAAGATGTAGTTTTCCAGGTTACTTAATGTTTTGTTATTAGTTCTTGAGCCAATGCAAGGGCACCTAAAACTCCAGATCTTGATGATAGACCCGGAGGGACTACGAAAGTATCCAAATCATCAATTTCAATATAACCAGCTATCCTTTCGTTCAAATCATGCCTAATCATAGGAAATAGTTGCTTCTGTTCCATGACTCCTCCTCCAAGAATAAATCTTTGGGGAGCTAGGGTTAGGGTTAGATTATAAAGAGCATCAGCAAGATAGCCGGATTCAAGTTTCCAGGCTTCATGCTCTACTGGAAGTGTTGCTGGATCTGTATTCCAACGATTTCTCATGGCCGTTCCACTGGCTAGACCTTCTAGGCAGTCTCCATGGAATGGGCAAGATCCAGGAAAAGGGTCCTTAGAGTGGTCTTTTGGAATTCTAAGGTGTCCCATTTCAGGGTGGCTGATACCGTGAAGAATATTGCCATTAACAACGGCGCCACCTCCGATACCTGTTCCTACTGTTATATAAACATAATTCTT
>JAOFDG010000103.1 GCA_028033615.1 Verrucomicrobiales bacterium
TTGCTGACATTGATGATGATGGCAATCAGGATGTCATTTTCTCTAATGGTGAGTGGTTTGGAACTTGGATCTTTGAATCGATGGAGAAGGGATGGTCGAGGCCTGGTCTCTATGGAGTACGTAAGAATAGTGGTGTCGGTGAAGGTCACCCGCGTGGACGTAATGCCTTACCACCGATCGTGCGGGCGGATGGAACCAATAATGGCGCGTGGATTAAGCGGGGTCACCTTTATTGGCAGAACGAGGACACGGGGGCCGTTATGTCTCATCACATTGATCAGCGGAGCTTCGGTGACTTGATGGGAGATCAGGTTAATTATCCAAGGACAGCCAAAGCTTCACTTAAAGCTATGCAACCGCGGCCTGGTTTTCGGGTTGAGCTGGTCGTGGCCGAACCGCTAGTTATGGATCCTGTCGATGTGGCATGGGGTCCCGACGGCACCATGTGGGCCGTTGAAATGGCGGACTACCCGATCGGTATCGATAACAAGGATAAGCCTGGGTCAAGGGTCGCAGCTATCACTGATACGGATGGGGACGGGCAGTATGACAAGCGAACTTTATTTGCAGATGGACTTGAGACTGCCAGTTCGGTTCTTCCGTGGAGAGATGGAGTTCTGGTTGTGGCACCTCCGAGCGTTTGGTTTTTAAAGGACACTACTGGTGATGGTAGGGCTGATAAAAAAGAAATTCTTTATGAGGGATTTGGCCGAGGCAATGAACAGCACCGTGGTAATGGACTTGTGTGGGGACTCGACGGTTGGATCTATGTTGCCAATGGCGATAGTGCGGGAACGATCCGATCGACCCGCTCAGGTAAGAAACTTGATCTCGGTGGTTTTGATCTCAGAATTAAACCAGACACTGGGGAGCTTGAGCCCGCCACTGGGGTAACTCAGCACGGGCGGAACCGCGACGACTGGGGCAATTGGGTCGCGGGTAATAATTCTTCTGGCTGGCAGATTGCTTTGGAAGATCACGATATCAGGCGTAACCCAAAAGTTTCTCAGCCTTCTAATAGACATGGTATTAATGGAGTCATTGACCTTTATCCGATCAGCAGGGTGTTAAGTCACTACTCAGGTTACAAGGCACCTCCTGCTGGATCTCCTGGGAAACTCACTTCTGGATGCGGTTATACATTTTACCGAGACTCCCTCTTCGATGGGATCATTGAGCCATCGGTTTATTATTCCTGCCCGGTCCACAACTGCATTCACCGGGAGGTGATTTCTTGGGAAGGTGTTCTCATGAATACGGAGCGCGCGGGTGATGAGGCAAGGAGTGAATTTTTACGAAGTTCAGATTCTTGGTTTCGTCCTGCCTCGATTCGCACTGGCCCCGATGGTGCCATGTATGTAGCGGACCTTTATCGTTTGGTCATTGAGCATCCTGAATGGATTGATGACACTTTGGAAAAAGAGATGATTGCCGATGGCCGATTGCGTGCGGGTCATGACAAGGGACGCATCTATAAGATTTTTCCTGAAGAAGCAAAGTTGCACGATTCAGCAATCCTCGCTGGGAAGGGGCCGGAAGAACTCGCAAGGTTTATGGATTCGCCTAATGGTTGGCAACGTGATACGGCGCATATGATGTTAACCTGGCTTGATGAAGGTGAGCAAAAGAAGGCCATTCCGAATCTTCATAAAGTTTTAAAGAGTGAGCACCCCGCAGCTCGTGCCCAGGCCCTCAGCGCCTTGAAAGATATTGAGGGGCTTTCAGTTAAAGCAATGCGCTCGGGTTTAAATGATAAGCATCCAGGGGTCCGTCGTAATGCGCTGCGCGTTGGTGGTAATCTATTGAACCAAGACTCAAAGTTGGGTCAGCTAGCTGTGGCTTTACTTGATGATGAGGACGCACACGTTCAGAGACGTGCTGCCTATACTCTTGGCTATTGGGATGATCCGCGTGCTGGCCAGGCCTTAGGCAAGTTCCTTGTTAAGAATACTGACCGACCTTACATGAGAGCTGCGGCATTGACCTCGGCTGGCTCATTTCCTGATGAGGTTTTAATTTCGGTACTCGCCATGAAGCGTACCCCGGCGACGGTGGCTCTTAGTACTGAGCTCATGGGCATGCTCGGTGATGATGCCAAAAAGTTTGTGCCGCCGGTCATTGCCAGAATTGCTGCCATGCCGGCGGAAGGTAAGTCCTACGAGCCTTGGAAGCTGATCGCGGCGACGCGTCTTCTGGAAGCAGTCGGTCAAGACGAAGGAATTC
>JAOFDG010000104.1 GCA_028033615.1 Verrucomicrobiales bacterium
TACTGAAATAATGAGAGGAACTTTGGTCACTTCTTCATGAAGATTGCTCTTCTGCCAAAAAGTATGTTCGCCAAGATGATAACCATGATCACTCGTGAAAACGACAACAGTATTTTCTTCTAAACCTAAACTTGTAAGCTCATCTAGTATTCGTCCAACCTGGTCATCCATGAATTGAGTTGAAGCATAGTATGCTGACCACATGCGTTTTTGATTATCAGGAAAATTCCCAATTTTATTTGTTGCTGATCGGCTTTTGGCAAGACCTAGTTTGGGGATATCATCAAGATCATCAGGAAACTGATTAGGCAGCTTTATCTTATTGAAAGGATACTGATCAAAGTATTGTTTGGGCTGGACCATCGGATAGTGTGGTCGCACAAAACCAGCAGCTAAAAAAAACGGTTCATTTCTATGCTCCCGCATAAGCTCAATAACCTTAGAGGCTGTTTTGTGGTCTGGCTGGTCCGACCCATCACCATCATAACTAACAGTCACAAACATCCTATGAGGCATACGGGTGGACTGACGACCTTTCAGGTCTTTAGTAAAAATGTTGAGATTCAAACACGCATAGTCACCAGGGGTGTGAGCTTCAAGACCCTTCGAATTAAATTTTTCAGTCCATGACGAAGGCACGTCTAGCCCGTCTGTGCCGTCAATAATATCACCAGGCACTCGCATATGATAAATTTTTCCTGCCCTTGCAGAGTAATACGAATTATCCCTAAATAATTTTCCAAGGTTTAGGTCAGCGCTACCCTTATATCGGCTATGCATAAAGGATGTTCGTGACGGACTGCACCACGTTCCCTGACAATAGGCTCTGTCAAAAACTACCCCTCTTTTAGCGAGTCGATCAATGTTATTCGTCTGACATATCTTATCACCATAACAACCTAAAACACTTGCCTTAAGGTCATCTGAAATTAGAAATAGAACATTTGTAATTTTTTTCTCTTTAGCCAATAAAGCTCCAAAAGAAAAAATAACATTAAAGAAGAAAATTATAATAAACTTCATTACTACTGCCTTAAATTGGACTCTTTAGTTTTAGGTTCTGGCGCATCCGTCCCACGAAAACCATACATCGGAAGTATTCGATAATACACCTCAAGACTAAGAATTGAAAGGGTCGTACTGGCGATTCTTCCACCTCCTTTAGTATTGCTCCTACTCAAGTCCCAGCTCCCTGCAAGTTCACCGGTCTTGATCTGAATTTCAGGTAAAATTTCTTTCAAATTATTATTCCATTCCTCCCAGATAGAACCCTGATGTTGGTAAAGAGCCAAAGTGCCATAGTAAACATAATAAAGATCAGGATTATTGTTTCTGATGGGATAGCGCTTCATTAGATTAGCACTTTCAACCATTTTTTCATTTGAGGGTGGAACAAGATCAAGTTGTCGACAGAACATTCCTGTTGCTACCATAGCTCGAGAAATATCTTTAGGACTCTGATAACCATAAAGGCCTCCCTTCTCACCGCCTCCAGCAAAATCTAACCATCTTCTTGCCAATTCAAAGGGTCTCTCTGGGATATCTATTCCAGCCATTCTAGCACTATGAAGTGCCATAAATTGCCAACCAGTGACCGAAGTGTCAGAGTCTTGACCTGGACTATATCGCCAACCTCCACGCTGTTGATGTTGAGAGTTTATAGTATAATTGATTGCGGCCACTGCTGCGGACTTTATTTGCTGGTCCTTCGTAATTCCATATGCTTCGCATAATGCGATTGTGGCAATGGCGTGGGAATACATCATTCCTCTCCTTGCTAAACTACCATCTTCGCGCTGCTGTTTTAATAGCCAAGAAAGGGCGCTCTTGACGTTATTCTGATACTTACCTAGTTGGTCATGCCTTGCCCCCCATCCATAATAACAGAGTAGCGCTAGGGCAGTACCACCAACATCATAATCCGTTTCTGCCTGATACTTTCGTGTATCCCATCGACCATCTTCCTCCTGTACTTTTGAAAGCCACTCAATCGCAGCGATGATAGCCTTTTCAGTGGCATCCGATCCTCCAAGCTGTTTAATAACTTCAAGGGAAGGCTTTCCTCTGTGTTTTTTTATAAGCTCAGTAAGGCCACCTTTTTGCAAACTTCTTTTATCGTCTTCTAAAGTATCAGGTAATAGAGGTGCATTGATTGCGTATACCGGTAAGGCCCCAGTCGCAAGGTCTGTCGT
>JAOFDG010000105.1 GCA_028033615.1 Verrucomicrobiales bacterium
ATAGTGTTGCCCGCCTGATAGGTGCCCCTCCTGGGTATGTTGGTTATGAAGCAGGGGGCCAACTTAGTGAAGTAATTAGAAGGAAGCCATACTCGGTGATTCTTTTAGATGAGGTAGAAAAAGCTCATCCTGACATATTTAATGTACTTTTACAGGTTCTTGATGATGGTAGAATTACTGATGGTCAAGGCAGGACGGTAGACTTTCGAAATACGCTTCTGATTATGACAAGCAATCTAGGAAGTGTTGAAATTTTAAATGAAAAGGATTCTGAAAAAAGAGAGTTACAGGTTAACGAGGTTTTAAACGGATACTTTCGTCCTGAATTTTTGAATCGTATTGATGAAAAAATAATATTCGATCGGCTTACAGAAAAAGATATTTCTGAAATTGTAATGCTTCAACTTGAAAATCTAAAACAAAAGTTACGAGAAAAGTCCTTAGAAGTTGAGTTCAGTGACGACGCTATTATGCAAATATCAGCTGAGGGTTATGACCCAATATATGGAGCTAGACCACTTAAAAGAACTATTCAAAAAAATATATTAGACCCTCTGAGTCGTTCCATAATTAATGAAGAATTTAAAAATGGTGATATTATTATGGTTTCCATTGGAAGCGAGGGCTTAGAATTTAATAATAAATAAAATAACATAGGTGTTTTTAAAAACACCTATGTTATTCCTGAATATTATTTACACATGTTACTAGGTTTTTTAGATTAGGTTTAATTTTACAATGTCTAATAATAAACCATATATTATAGCTGAATCGAATTGGCTTGATGTTAAGTCAGAGAATTATGACTTAGCCATTCTTCCGTGGGGAGCAACAGAAGCTCATAATTTTCACTTACCATACGCCACAGATAATATTCAACTTGAAGCCATAGCGTCTGAGTCTGCTAGAATTGCTTGGGAGGAAGGTGCAAAAATAGCTGTTTTACCTTGTATTCCATTTGGTGTTAATACGGGTCAATTAGACATTAAACTATGTATCAACATGAATCCTTCGACTCAAACACTTGTTCTTTATGATATTATTGAATCACTTCAAGGTCAGGGAATTAAAAAGCTTGTAGTCCTTAACGGACATGGTGGAAACAATTTCACACAGCAATTGAGGGAGCTTCAGTCAAAGTTTAAGAATATTTTTTTATCAACTGTGGACTGGTTTAAGGTTATAGACCCTAAAAGTATATTTGATGATCCAGGAGATCATGCTGATGAGGTTGAAACTAGTCTAATGTTGCATGTTGCACCCAGTTTAGTATCCAACCTAGATCGAGCAGGGGATGGTTCAGTCAATGAATCGAGGATTACAGCGATTAACGAAGGGTGGGCATGGGCTCAAAGAGAGTGGCTCAAAGCGACAAACGACACCGGCTCCGGTAATCCCTCAAAGGCATCTGCAGAGAAGGGTAAGAAATTACTCAATGAGTTATCTAAGAAATTAGCAAGTTTCTATACGGAGCTATCTAAGGCTGATATCACTGATTTGTACAAGCGATAATAAGAAACTGTTAGTGATAATAATCATCTATCACAATTGGATTTTTTTCGATTCTCTTTTTGCTGGTGGAATAGGAGGCACCTTTTTCCCAGGCTTCAGCTTTGGTACTTTTAATCCAGGGCTTTCAAATTTAAAACCCTCAAAGCTTAGCCCTGATTCGTTGAGCTTTTCTAATTGAACTTTGGCTCTGTTGGGAAGTTTATTTCTTTGCTCCTGCGTATCTGCGGGACCTTCAAAAGTTTTTTTTCCGTTGAGGTCCTTGGTGATAATAGTTATTTTCCCATCACTTTTTTGAATTTCAATCGTTCCTTCATCGTCTTGATACATCATCTTTTGACTGCTTGAGCCGAACATTTGGCCTATTCCTGGTAAATTTTTAACACCCTCTAAGTCGAACATTCCTTGAAGGTTTTTACGCATTTGCTCCTGCATTTCTTTGATTTGTTGTTCTAAATTTTGATCGTTACCAAATGGTAAAATATCAAAATTCATTCCTCCAAGCTCACCAAAATCGAGTTGGTTTTGGAATAAATTGTCACTTTTTTCTTCCTTTTCCTCTAAATGTTTAG
>JAOFDG010000106.1 GCA_028033615.1 Verrucomicrobiales bacterium
CATACCCATAAGGAACACCGTTAGGTCTGAAGTTTGTACCTGTAACTTGGCCAGTCGTAGCTCCAACAGCGATGTAGTAAGTGCCGGATGCGGTTGCTTTGTAGTCGAGATCCGCATCTGTCATCGTATGAAGTAGTTCACCGCTTGTGTCGTGTAGAAAAAGCCTGGATTTGACTCCTCTATCGACATCACCATTGACGAGTGCTCCAGATATTCTTAATCTGTAGGTGGCGCCTTCTGTTAATGATGCACTGTAGAGATCTCTAAAGGTTGCATATTCTATTTGGCCTGAAGTGTCCTGTGCACCAATAATGATGTTAGTTGGTGTAGCCTTATCAAAGGTGTCATCATCGTTAAGTACTCCATCTATATTAGTGTCCCATGACAAGGCTCTTTCTGTTGCTTCGCCTAAATCATAGGATTTGATTGTAAAAGTACCAATAGGGACTCCAGAAATTCTTCCCGAGTCATTAAGTTGATAACCGTCGGACCAGAATCCGCCAGCATCAAGATAGTAGACCCCAGTGCTAGGAGCATCGTAGTTTAAGACTAACTTTTCTCCAGTTGATCTAGCTTTATCCTTTTTCGGTGGAGGGAATACAGGCACTCCATTCTTATCTCTAATGAACATGGATGGAGCCTGCATTGAGTCTCCGTATTGCTCAAAGCGGTAAGTTCTAGTTTGTTGGAGATTCATTTTGTACCACTTCCTGTTGTTCTCCAACTTGATTTCGTCTTGAATGAAATTTCCAACTGTGTGCTCAGTAGCATTATTCAAAAATTCAGTGGCTTGGCTTGATGGAACTTCAACTTCTGACCCTACAAACTTGATGGGATCATTTGAATCAAGTGGTTCAGGTGGAGTCCAAGTATTGGTCCACTTAACTCTGTAGGAACCAGCATCAATTCCGGCGACATCAACATAGTAGACACCCGTTTCGTTAGCAGTGTAAGTAATTTTTGGATTCCACCAACCGTTGATGTGGTCGTTGTAAAATAATTGTTTACCGTGGCTGTCTCTGATCCTTAATTCAGGATCTTTAAGTGAGTTGCCTATTAAATTAAATTCATATACTGAGCCCTCTTCCAATTTAACTTTAAACCAGTCTCTATCATTTTTTCTTTCAAGGGTGGCTTGGTTTTCACTGAAGCCTTTCTCATCATCAGCGATATTGCCGGTCAATGATCCATAAATGGTGGTATGATCATTGAATGCTTTCTGAGATAGGGTAAAGGTGCCGCCTCCAGCAAAGTTTACAACACTTCCAACATCTAGCATGGCATTGGTGTTTGTTGCTCCTGTCGAGTCGTTGGTTTGAAAAACCAATGCGTCAATGTTGATTGACGTAGCTCCGTCGGTGGCTTCACCGTCCGACTTGATGCTTAATAATGTTTGGGTGGTGTCCATTGATGACAAAACATCATCAGCAATGTGAACCAGGCTTAAGTCGTAAATTATGTTTCCAGTTCCACCATCTTCGATACCCCAAGATTTAGTGTTCCATGCATCAATAAAAAAGACGCCAGTTCGATTCGCTGTGAAAGTCATTTGGGCATGCCCGTCCTTAATTGTTTCAATCCAAACGCTAGGGTCGTGATTTCCATAATTATACTTTTGGTTGTCTCTAAAATAGACCCCGGACTCTGTGAATAGTTTTATGCTAGGCCTGTGGAAATGATGAGTCATGATATCAATCTTGTAAGTATTGCCCGCCACTAAATTGGTTTTGAACCAGTCACCATCTCCACCATGAGTGCCCCATAAAAGATCCTCGTTTGACCCATTTGATACATGTTTTTCCCATGTGCCTGATGCGGTTCCACCAACCTCTATGACTCCGCTCGTGGACATGTTTTCTTTTTGGTCATCGAGAACATGAGTGACAGTGAAGTCAATATTTCCAGTAATGTTTGATGAAGCCTCAAGATAAAAATTTCGAGGTTCGTTATCATTTTCAAATCGGTTTTGAGGTACCGAATAAACATAAGTTGAGCTCTTAGATTCATCATCATAACCGCCTCCTGGTTTTCCCCATTTTCTGTCATATTTCCACCTCCAGAG
>JAOFDG010000107.1 GCA_028033615.1 Verrucomicrobiales bacterium
TTTTTATTATCTGATGCAAGTAATATGTTTAAATGCTTCTCTGCACTAGGTGTAAGTTTAATCATTCTTTATAAAGAGTTAATTTATAGCTATGAAAACATAGGTGTGAATACTATATGATATAATTATGCACAAGAAAGTCGATTTTATAGCCTGAATTTAATGATTGAAAATCAAAGTAAGATTAGAGTAATGGATGAAAAGCTTGCTAGCCAAGTTGCAGCAGGTGAAGTTGTAGAATCTCCAGCATCTATTGTCAAAGAGTTGATTGAAAACAGTATAGATGCAGGATCTAGTAGTATTGATATAATCGTTGAAAGGGGGGGGAAGGCATTGGTTAAAGTTATTGATGATGGTGCTGGCATGACAAGAGGTGATGCTGTTCTGTCAATCGAGCGTCATGCCACAAGTAAACTTTCAAATAAATATGATTTGAATAATATTTCTACTTATGGATTTCGCGGTGAAGCTTTGCCTAGTATAGCAAGTATATCTGATTTTAAGTTAACTAGTACACATAAAAGAAACCACATTGGAACAGAAATTATCCTTAAAGGGGGTAAGCTGATTTCAGTAAATGAATGTGGAACTAAAAGAGGGACTCAAGTTGAGGTTAGGTCGCTTTTTTATAATATCCCTGCAAGGAAGAAATTCCTAAAATCTGATTCGGTTGAATTCTCAAAAATAGAAAAAGTTGTATTAACGGCAGCAATTTCTACTCCTAATATTGCTTATTCTTTTTATCATGGAAAGCGAACTGTAATGAAGATTGGGAGATCAGATTGTCTCGATAATAGAATTCATGAACTGTTTGGTTCTGAGTTTTCTGAACAATTGGTAAATTTAGAACAAAGTAATGATAAAGAGATTAGAATATCAGGATTTGTATCTAGACCAGGTGTTAGATTTAATGCAAGAAAACAACAATATTTGTTCGTTAATGGAAGATCAGTTAAATCTACGGCGATAAACATTGCTGTTAATGATGCATACAGCGGTCTAAATGAAAAAGGTTACCATCCGGCGATATTTTTATTTATAGATATAAACCCAAATGAAATTGACGTAAATGTTCACCCCTCTAAACAAGAAATTAAGTTTAATCAAATTATTAGGGTTCAAAAAATTATTACTAATTTGATAACGGAATGTATTAAACGTAATTTTAATAAAAACATCAATTCTTCTGCGGAATATAGACAGGAAAAAATAAGTCTAAATTCTATGGATTTTCAAACCAACAAATCTGTTGATGGTTATGATGA
The DNA here is from genome assembly GCA_028033615.1 of Verrucomicrobiales bacterium. Taxonomy (GTDB): domain Bacteria; phylum Verrucomicrobiota; class Verrucomicrobiia; order Verrucomicrobiales; family DEV007; genus EC70. The sequence continues at coordinate 1,266 of JAOFDG010000107.1, forward strand.
AGCGCTTGAATTATTGGACGTTAGTCCTGAAGGACTTAAATCAAAAAAAGTATTATCGCAAAATGATGAAAGTCCAAAATATACTATTCTTGGATTACTAAAAGATCGTTTTGCTTTAATTGAAAATGATGAAGGCTTGATGATTATGAGTAAGCGCTCTGCTCACGAGAGGGTGTTATATGAGCAAGCATTAAAAAAAATCAATATTGAGGGAAAAGTTCCAATACAAAAACTTTTGGTGCCGGTTTCAATGAACTTTAACCCTGATGAATTTGAATTTATCTTTAAGAATGAGGAAAAATTTAAGAATTTAGGTTTTGTTATTGAAAAATTTGGAGGCAACACGATTAAATTAGAGGGAGTGCCAGCATATTTCGAAACGACAAGCATCGAAGATTGTTTTATTTCGATAGTTACAAGTATGATTGAAGGTGGATTAAAAAAGGCTAGAGACTTATCAATGGAGGATCTTATTTCAAGTGTATCAGTAATGGCTTCAAAGTACTTTGATTCTAGATCACTTGATGAATTGCAGAGCCTTTTAGGGGATTTGTTAGATTGTGATATGCCATATGTCGATACTCGAGGAAGACCTACCTTATATCAAATTTCATTTAAAGATATTGAGAGAAAATTAGGAATCAAATAATTTAAAATTCAATAGATTGAATTAACTCCTTTGGTATATTTAAGAAGTGTTCTTCAAATTTAATTTTTGCCCTGTGTTCATTCAGGGATTGAATTTGGTGTAGACATCCTCTGCCGCATTTGATTTTTTGACCATCCTTCAAGTTGA
>JAOFDG010000108.1 GCA_028033615.1 Verrucomicrobiales bacterium
TTGCCGGGTTATCAGAAGCTATATTAAGTCCAATGATTCCCATTATTGCCCAAATGATTTGGCAAGCTGCTGCAAAAATCATGGAGAATTTGTATCCAACTTTATCAATGATTAGACTGAACAGGATAATGCTTATAGCAAATGGCCAGATTTGAATCCCTTTAAATTTGCCGACTTGAGCTGGGTCCAAGTCCAAAAGTTTAACTATCTCCGGATCATCAAGAAGAAACATTCTTGTAATGAATCCAAAGGAAGTTGTTATTAATGCGATGAAACAGCCCCAAAAGAGAAGCTGACTTGGTTTGTTGTCTGCCGAATCGGTCATGGATATATATGTTTATATTAAGTTAGATAGCGTTTTGCAATACCCTGATTACGCTGGTGAGATGAATTTGCCAATCATAAAATGTGGGGTGATATGGTCAGATATTAATATATATTAATAATTTAATCACCTTAAACTTTAGAGCAACTAAATTCATTTTCTAGCATTTTTTGATAAATTACCTTATTTTATAGATCTTTTGGTGAGTATGAGGCGATAACAAAGTGATGACTTTTTTTCAAAAAACAGCCTTAGCTGCACTACTAGCTACAATTTTTCTTTTGTATGTAGGAGCTATTGTAAGAGCTACTGGTTCCGGTTTAGGTTGCCCAGATTGGCCAAAGTGCTGGGGAGTATTGATTCCACCAACGAGTTTAGATCAAGTCGATTTCGATAAGTTGAACATAGAAAAATTTCAAAGGCGTGATCCAACTATTACTAAGGAAACATTATCTGCAGAGTTCAATCCTGTTCATGTTTGGGTGGAATTTATAAATCGATTACTCAGTTTGCCGGTAGGTTTGTTTACGCTCGCGACTTTTCTTTTTAGCTTTCAGTTTTTGCGTAAGCGAAAAGCCGTCTTTTTTGGATCCTTGTTTGCATTGCTCTTGGTATTAACTAATGCCGTTTTGGGAGCCATAGTTGTTCGTTCGGGATTAAAGCCGGGAGTCATTACATTACACATGGCTTTAGCAATTATTTTACTTTGTGTTTTCGTTTTTGTTATTTATCGAGGTGGAGATAGAGTTCCCTTTGTGAACTTTGGTTCTACTGGGCCAATAAGGTCACTCCTTATTCTTCTTTTTATCGGCTGTGTTGTCGAGGGGGTAATGGGTTCTCAGGTTAGAGAGATTACTGATGAGTTAGCTCTTAAGTTTAAAGATACCCCGAGAGATGAATGGCATCAGACTCTCGAGCAAAAACCTATATACCTTCTGCATCGGAGTTTTTCATGGGCTATCCTTATAATTGGAATAATCTTGTATACAAAAACAAGAAAGACAACGGGTGACTTAGGCCAGTTAAGCCTAAAAGTTGTTTTTGGAATTATTCTTGCTCAGATGTTTTTGGGTATACTTATGTCCCATGTATCTGTTCATCCCGTAGTGCAGGTACTTCACATCGGGCTATCTTCAATATTAATTGTAGCTCTATTCTGGCTAATCCTTGCCAGCAAAAAACATGAAAATACTAAACTAGTTTAGCCTTTAGTTTTTTACTTAACGGTTGGAAGGTAACGATAATAGACTTCAAGCATTAAGGTGCAGAGAGCTGTTGAGTATATCTTACCATCTTGACCGACTTGACCATGACCATTTGAAGCCGGCCATGAACCGTCCTTTTCTTGGGCCGCAGCCATGACTTCCTGGTAAGATTTATTAAAGTCTTTCCAATGTTTGCCCTGTTTTTGAAAAGCAGCTTGTGAGTGGTAGTACCAAGAGTAAGCCGCATTAGGTTGAAAATTCTTTGGGTTTTTGCTGTTAATAAGATCAAGTGCTTTGTCTTCCAATTGGGACGGAGCTCCAAGCATTCTCGCACAAACTGCTCCCACGCCTGTTAAACTTAGTTTTCCTTTCTGGCCGTCTTGGACTCTGTATTTCCAATAACCATCAGTTCCATTAGGGTCTTCAGCGGCTTTTAAATACCTTACAGCTTTTTTCATCGCCGTTTCCAAGCCTGAAAACTTAATTCCTGTGAGTT
>JAOFDG010000011.1 GCA_028033615.1 Verrucomicrobiales bacterium
AGGGCTGTGATCCAAAACTTTTTTGTAGATGAAGCATGTCTTCATCTAGTTCAGACCTTTTGTTGTTGAGTCCTGCTTTCCAAGAAACTGATATGAGGTCTGGAAAACGCCATAGGTCTTCATATTCTGATTCTTCTCCGAAGGTGTTTTCTAATTTAAAAGGAAATTTACCCTCTGCTTTAAGGCATTTAACTACAATCGCTCTAAACTTATTTGCCCTTAGTATCGCTTCATTTGATGCGGTGTAGCCAAATACATCATCAAAATTTCCTTGGCTATTTGTGATCATATGTCTAGCACTTTTCATTGAGTTGAGAGTGTTTGTTCTCAAATAGTAACCCTGTCCATGTTCAACCTTTGCTATAGGGGAGCTTGGATCACATGACATTATAGAAAAATGATATCGTAGAGTGGCGTCACTGTATTTTTCATCAAGCTTGAGTTTGACTAGCTCAATTAGTTCGGTCCCCTTGATTGCGCTTTTAGGGGCAGGGGGTAATATTTCAGGAAGGATTTTACGAAGGTGCTCGCGCAGACTCATGTTTATTTAAAGTTGTAATTTTAAGGATAAAGAAATTAGTGATTATATCATAATTTTTACACTGCAGAAAAAATAACGTCCACACTCAAACTCAATTTAATTTAAAATTTCTTAATTATATGTTGTTGACTTGGCATCATAATTTCCATAGTTGACCAAAATAATATATATTATTTATTCTGTTCTTTTTAATTTTGAATTAAATTGACCCCTAAATCGTCATATAATGTGACTACTTAAATATCTAAATGATAAATTATATATTCATTTTTCTTTTTTATTTTATAACCATATTTACAGGGTTTTCTTCCACAAGCAGTGTTTCTAATGATCAAGTGAATCAGGCTAGTAAAATATTATCACAAGTAAAGTATGCTTATCCTGATAAAACTTTGTTTTTTAGGGGGGAAATTAGGCCTAGGAGAATTGGTTTTAAGATGATTCCTCTTAATATTTCATTTAGTGCGAAGTTAATTAATTTTGAATTTTTTAAAAATAATAAAACAACTGAAAAAGTCGATGAAGTGATTAAGCTTAGTTTTTTGGATAATAAAAATACTGTTAAGCGAACATTTAATGGAGAAACAACTAGCCTGGAAAATCATCAATTTGCTGATCAGATTCGAGGAACTGATATAACCTATGATGATATGGCCATGAGGTTTCTTCATTGGCCAAACCCTATTCTATTGTCTGTTGATAAGGCGAAGGGGGGGCAGGCGTGGAAAATTAGATGCGTAAATCCATCGAAGAGAGAAACCTATTCAATTGTTGATGTATGGGTTTCTCATCGAAGCGGAACGCTTGTTAAAATGAATGCCTATAACAGCGATAAAAAAATAATTAAAAGTTTTGAAGTAGATAGTATACAACAAATCAAAGGGGATTGGTTTGTTGAGACAATGATAGTTAGGACCTTTCCAACTAAATCAAAAGGTAAAATAACGAGTAGTTTCTTAAAATTAGAGTCAAAAAAATAGAATAATAAATTTACAATTGTTTAATTTTTACCTTTCCGAGTTACTCTGTATTTTGTTATATTATCAATTATGAGTAAAATTATCCCTTTAATAAGTTCAGGTATCGCAGGTCCTATCGGAGTATTACATTTGCCAAGATTATGGCAGAAGGTTTCCTTGGATAAGGCAGGCAAATTACACGATGATTACCCAGCAATAGGTGCTGGATATGATCAGATGGTTCTTGATGGAATTGGTATCGATAAAGAAGCTTTTTCAAGTTTTATGGAAAGTAAGCCTACTTATCCACAGCTTGAAAAGTGGGTGCTTGACCAAAAGGGTGGAGCGCTTGATACAGATGCTGTTAAATCATTAAATGATAGTATCGTGGGATACAATCATGATGACGATACACGTAAAAGTATTCTTAGTGCAAGTGGTGTTGAGGACGATGGATCAATCCTTGATGCAATTAATTTAAACAACTTAGAAGATTGGTGTGATTTTCATGCTCAGGAAATTGCCTAAGTTGTAATTTATTTAACTTTTAATTTAAGAGAACCTGATACGTGTAGCGTGTCAGGTTTTTTTATTTAAATAATTCTAATGAATAGATAGAATATTGATATGTATAAAGCGGCAGCAGCAATTCTCATTTATTTTGGATTAAATCATTCTGTTAAGGCTGAGATTTTCAGTGTTGAACTTCGTTATCGCGAAAGGGGTGATAATGAATTTAATCTCCGAGTGAAGCATGAAAAGTGGGATGCTCAGCATACAGCAGTAATTGTTTGTGACATGTGGGATTCTCATCATTGTTACAATGCTGTCAAAAGGGTCGAGCGGTTAGCTCCTAAAATTGATAAGTATGTAAGTAACATGAGAAACAGGGGTGCCGTAATTATACATGCGCCATCATCATGTATGAATTATTACAAGGATACAGTTTCTAGGAAACGAAGTGTAAAAATTAAAACTTCAGAAAATTTACCTCAAGGCATCAATGAATGGTTGCATTGGATTGATAAAGTTGAGGAGCAAGCCGGTTATCCTATTGATCATTCTGACGGAGGTGAAGATGATACTAAGGAAGAACATTTAGAGTGGGAAAAAAAATTAAAATCTTTGGGTAAGACCCCAAGGTCTCCATGGGTTCGTCAGATAGAATCAATAAAAATTGATGAATCAAAAGATTATATTACTGACAGTGGTGAAGAGAATTGGAATATATTAGAGTCACACGGTATAAAGAACGTGATGGTAGTGGGAGTTCATACAAACATGTGTGTTCTTGGGCGTCCCTTTGGTTTGCGTCAGTTAGCAAAAAATGGCAAGAATGTTGTACTTGTTAGAGACTTAACCGATACGATGTATAATCCTGAAATGGAACCAAAAGTTAGTCATTTTGTTGGAACAGATTTGATTGTTAATCATATCGAAAAGTATGTTTGTCCGACAATTATAAGTTCTCAGATAACAAATGATAAAATTTTTAAATTTGATAAGGATAAGCGAAAAAAAATAGTTTTCTTAATTGGTGAAAGAGAATACTCAACCGAACTAACCTTACCACTTTATGCTGATAAAAATTTATCATCCAAATACAGGATGGAATTTCATTTTGCTGAAGATAATGACAATAATTTTGGAGATATTAAAAATTCATTAAAAGATGCTGATTTATTGTTCGTTAGTGTTAGGCGTCGAACGTTAAAGGTTTCAGATATGGATGTGGTCAGAGCCTTTATCAAGTCTGGAAAACCGGTGTTAGGAATCCGGACTTCGAGTCATGCATTTTCCTTGAGAGGGAAAAAACCACCTGAAGGAAATGCCGTTTGGGAAGAGTTTGATCAACAAGTGTTTGGGGGTAATTACACAAACCACTATGGCAATGAATTCATTGCATATGGTAAAATTAGTAATGTGAAGCATTCAATTATTAAAGGTGTTACGTCCGAAAGATTTCAATCAGGAGGTTCTCTTTACAAGGTCTTACCTCTCAGAGAATCGGCTCAGGTATTAATAAATGGTTATTCGATAAAAAATGAAGCTAAACAACCCTTGGCATGGATTAATAAAAATATATTTGGAGGAAAAAGTTTTTATACTTCACTTGGTCATGTTGAGGACTTTCAAAATGAAGATTTCATCAAAATTCTTAATAACGCTGTTGACTGGTTAATAAGTGATCAACAATTTAAAGAGCTAAAAGTAGGGCTTAAAAAAAAACGATCCATACATGAACATGTTACTGGAGCTTTGAGTCCTAAACAATCACACTCATTATTAGCGTCGTCAGATGACTTAGAGGTTGACTTGGTATTGAGCGAACCATTAGTGGCACAACCTCTACATCTAAGTTTTGATCATAAAGGTAGACTTTGGGTCGTTCAATATACTCAGTATCCTGACCCTGCAGGTTTAAAAAGATTAAGTAGGGATAAAGTTTGGAGAGTTTCATATGACAAGTTACCCCCACCTCCTCCTCACATTAAAGGTTCCCCATACCGTGGTACTGATAAAATTACTATCCATGAAGACACAGACAACGATGGTGTATATGATAAACATAAGGTGTTTGTCGACGGTCTTAATATGGCAACAAGTGTTGCACATGATGCAAAAGGTGTCTGGGTTACAAACCCTCCTTATTTAATTTACTATAAGGATGAAAATTCCGATGATATTCCTGATGGTAATCCAGAAGTTCATCTTACTGGTTTTGGTTTAGAAGATTCTCATTCAATTGCTAATAGTTTGGTAGTTGGTGGAGATGGATGGATATATGGGGCTCAGGGAAGTACTGTTAGTTCATCGATAATAGAAAACTTGTCGAAAGATAAGGGTTCTCCAATAGTTTCAATGGGACAAAATATTTGGCGCTATAACCCGAACTGTAATAAGTATGAAATTTTTGCCGAAGGTGGGGGTAACGCCTTTGGCGTAGAGATAGACTCGAAAGGCAGAATCTACTCTGGTCATAACGGAGGTGATACCAGAGGGTTTCATTATGTTAAAGGCTCATACTACCAAAAGAATTGGGGCAAACATGGAGCGCTAACTAATAAATATGCATACGGATTTTTTCCGGCAATGAAAAACGCTCAGGTCGAGAGGTTTACTCATCAATTTATAATTTATGAAGATAAATTATTACCGGAGCGTTTTCATGGAAAGCTATTAGGTGTTGATGTGCTTCATAATAATGTTGTAATGAGTGAAGTGATCCCTGACGGGTCTACATTTAAAACAAAGGATGTAGAACGTTTTATATCGTCGAAAGATCCTTGGTTTCGGCCTGTGATGATTTCTGATTCACCTGATGGATCAGTCTTTATTGCTGATTGGTATGACAAACAAGTAAACCATTATAGAAATCATGAGGGAAACATTGATAAAAAATTAGGAAGAATTTATAGGGTTAGGAAGAAGGGTGTAGGGCAAAGTAAAAAATTCAATCTGAGAATGTCAGATGAATTAGATCTTATTGGGCTGCTTTCATCAGAATCTCGGTGGCTAAGAAGAATGGCATTGATTGAATTAAAGTCGCGAAGTGAATTTAATGTTAAATCTGTTCAATGGAAGGATAACCCAAAAAATGTTTCGCAATTTGAATTCATTAAAAACGCTAATTATTTATTAGACATTGAGAAAATAACAGATTCAGGAATAAGAGGCTATTCAATAAAATCAATAGCTGAAAGCTCTAACGCCTTCAGATATTTCGAGCAAATAAAAAAAATATCTCTAACAGAAAAAAATCCTGAAGTAATTTCTCAATTAGTTTCATCAATAAACACATTAGATGAATCGATTAAAGCGCAGTTGTTGGAAAACCTTTTATTAAGAGGTGAATTTGTAGAAGATCCTTTTATACCATTACAGATCTGGTGGGCAATGGAATCAATGGTTTCAAATGATGATAGTTTTATACGAGAGCTTTTCACTCGATCATCAACTTGGAATTCAAAGATAATCAGTGGATTCATTCTAGAAAGATTAATGAGGCGTTACGCTGAAGAGTCTACTTCTAAGTCCTATTCAATGTGTGAATTCCTTTTGAAAAATGCTACTGATGATAATTTAAAAAAAACACTTCTTAACGGCTTTCTTAAAGGATCTAATGGAATTGGCTATGGTGCCTTGCCACAAGCATTAATTAAAACCTTTGAAGAAAATAAGAAAATTTTACCAATTGAGCTTAGAATAAGAATAGGTGATGATAGCGTCATTGAAGAGGCTATTTCTCTGATCAATCTAGATAAGATTTCTGAGAAAGATAAAATATCGATTTTGTCATCACTTTCATTAATTAAGACCCCTAAGGCTTTTGATTTTTTTAAAACTTATTTAAAGAGAGGCGCAGATGAAAATATTGAAGTAATTTTATTATCATCATTAACGAATTATGCGAGTGATGATAGTGTTCAAACTATTGCCTTTAATAAATTAAGTTCTAAACACGAATTAATTAGAAATGAAGCGCTTGAACTATTAATAAGTGATGTTAGTTCTTCTCATTTTCTTATTGGAAAAGTTAAATCTTTAGAATTCAAATTTCCATTTAATAATCATGCTTTAGTTGAAAAATTAAGAGCTCATGGTTCAATTTTGATTAAGAAATTCCTTGAAGATAAAAATATTTCAAATGTTGAGGGAATATCTGAGGGTCTTGAAAATGAGATATCTAGAGTTAAAAATGTTATATCACGGGTGGGGGGAGATCCCAAAAAAGGTGAATCAATTTTCAAAGCTCGGTGCATTAGCTGTCACAAAATGTTTTCTAATGGTGGTCAAATTGGGCCAGATCTAACCAGTTATCAAAAAAACGATCAGGATACTCTTCTTATTAGTGTTATTGCTCCTGGTGCCGAAATTCGTGAAGGTTATGAAAATATAATATTAAAGACTTTGGATGGGCTTATTTATTCCGGTTTTCTCTTGGAAGATACTAAAAACAGTTTGATCATTCGACAGTTGAATGGAATTACTAAAATCTTGTCCAAAACAAATATCGTTTCAACAACGATGACAGGTGTTTCTCTAATGCCTATGGGATTAATTGATGGCTTATCAGATGATGAGATAAGGAATCTTTTTGCTTATCTTAGAAGCACTACACCTCCTTTTTAAATCTATGTACCCATACGCTTTGACACAGTCCGAGCATAAACATCATCATAAGTATAAATGTTCCTCCATAACTGATGAGCGGTAATGGCAATCCAGTAATTGGAACAAGCAGGACACACATACCTACATTCATAAATACATGAAAGAAGAGTAATCCAACAAAACCACCGACAACAATTCTTCCAGTCATATCTTTTGCCGAATAACAAATGTAAATTAATATTAAGAGGAGTGATGTGAATCCTAGTAACAGAAGCGCGCCCCCCCTGAACCCTTGCCGCTCTGCAATTGTAACAAATATAAAATCATTAATCGCAACATTAGGAGGAACAAATCCCATTTCAGTTACCAAATTAGAATTTTTCTTTAACTGAATTAATTCAGAATCAGTGACAGAAATATTTTTTTGTTGATTAGCTTTTCCGATGTAACCAGCTGACCCTATCGCTATCATATTATGTTTTGGAACCCAAGCAGCTCCTTGTTCATCAACTGGTTTTTCATATAACATATTTAACCAAGTTTCGATCCTCTCTTTTTGGTAATCCTTAAGACCAAAAAAGTATAACATTGGTAAGAGGATCACACCCAATTGGATTATTATTATGATATACCTGAGTAAGACTTTACCTATGAATAAAGTAGTCATGAAAATGACAATCCAAGCCATGGATGAACCGAAATCAGGCTCTATAAGAATGATAAAACATGGGACTGCAGTTATAGGTCCAGTAATAAGTATTTTAAAGAATGATTTGTTTAGTATTGGAAACTTTTTTGGAGCTTCTCCATAAATTACTGCAAGCACTAGAATTCCTGATATAATAGCAAGTTGGGAAGGTTGAAACGTTATGGGGCCGATGGTTATCCAGCTTTCAGCACCCGATAGTTCAGTGTTTGTTGATAAGAGTAGAATTATCGAAACTATGTATGCAGGGAAGGCTCCCCATTTTAACCATTTATAATCAATTAGAGTTGCTACGAAATAGAATAATACGCCTATACAAATCCATTTAATTTGATCATACCATTTTGAGTTAAGGCTTTCGATAGAAGAGTATTCAGTAGCTTCATGTATTGAATACACACCCATTGTAAGTAGAACTGAGGTCACTAATATTAGCAACCAATTCATCCCGAGGATTTTCAGGAACAGCGGTGTCATGCAGCTAAAGTATCAATTGTTTTATAACCTACCATCTTTAGTCTTCAAAAATAAATGAGCTCAATGGGCTTGTAGGCGAAGCTGTAGACGAGGTGTGATTGTTTCCAATAAGATAGTCTATGCGACCATTCACAACAGCAGATTTGAATGCCTTTGATATTAATGTAGGTTCCGAGGAAATCGCAATGGCTGTGTTTATTAATACGGCATCAGCACCAATCTCCATTGCTGCACTAGCGTGGCTAGGCCTTCCAATTCCAGCATCAATTATAACTGGAACGGTTGCTTGTTCGATGATGATTTCAATTTGTTTAATGTTTTGAATGCCTTGATTTGAACCTATTGGAGAGCCGAGCGGCATAACTGTTGAAGCACCAACATCTTGTAACCGTTTTGCAAGGATTGGGTCTGCATTAATATAAGGTAGAACATTGAAACCTTCGGCAACTAAAAGCTCAGTTGCTTTTAATGTTTCAATGGGGTCCGGAAGTAAATATTTAGGTTCTGGATGTATTTCAAGTTTAATCCAATTTGGGAGTCCTGCAGCTTGGGATAATCTAGCTAGGCGAACTGCTTCTTCAGCAGTGTTTGCTCCACTCGTGTTGGGTAGAATAAGGTATTTTTCTTTGTTTATAAAATCTAGGATGTTGGCAAATTCATCGTTCTTCCCAGAAAGATTTGCCCTACGTAGAGATACTGTGACTATTTCAGTTTCAGATGCCTCAATGGCATCTTTCATTGTTTCATTTGATGGAAACTTACCAGTTCCAAGTAATAACCTAGAGTTAAAAATTCTGTTTGAAATAACTAATGGATCCACAGTCTGTGATTAATCTAAATATAGTCCTGTGTAAAGTTAAGAGCTAAATAAATGAAATTTTCTTTATATCATCCTAAAGTATGCTTGTTTCTATGTGAAGATGGAAACTTTGAGCATTTTTTTAGCATTGGTTTCCTTTATAACTGGAGCGTGCATAGGCTCATTTCTTAATGTGGTCATATTCAGATTGCCTAGAGATTTATCAGTAAACAAACCTAAACGTTCATTTTGCCCAAATTGTAAATATATAATTCCGAGTTATTTTAATATCCCACTTTTTAGTTGGCTGATGCTCAAGGGAAAATGTAAAAATTGTGGAGCAAAGTTATCTGGTCAGTATTTTCTAGTTGAATTATTAACTGCTATTCTGTTCCTAATATTTTGGTTTATCTACGGTGGTGACTTACAAGGAAATATTTATAATACAATTTCGCTAGTACTCCCCGGGTGGTTGTTTATAGCACTAATTATTTCAGCCTCGTTCATTGATTTTGAACATCAGATTATACCTGACAAAATAAATTTAGTTGGTGTTCTTTTTGGATTAATTTTTTCATTTATTTTCCCAATATTTCCTGACTCATTTATGGGTTTCGACTCAAATCAATTGTTTGGTTTGAGTGGTAACAGTCGTTTAGCGTCATCTCTTCATTCGATGATCGGTGGAGTCACTGGGTTTCTGCTTATTTACTTTGTTGTAATACTTGGTCGTATTGCCTTCGGTTCTAAAGTGCTTAGTAAAAACATCTCAGGAAAATGGTTCATTAAAGAAGGAGTAGATAATCCAATATTAAATTACGATGATAAGGATATGCGTTTCGAAGATATCTATTTTGTCGGAACAGAAAAATTAATTTTTGATACTAACAAAGTTGTTATCAATGGTAGAAAAATTAAGACTGATAATCTAATAATACATTATGATCGGTTGATTATTAACGGCGATGAAGTTGAAATTAAGGATTGGGTTAGTCTTGAGGGTGACTTTTCAAAAATAACATATTTACGAGAGGCTATGGGATTTGGAGACGTAAAGTTCATGGCAATGATTGGGGTTTTTGTTGGTTGGCAGGGAGTGCTGTTTACCCTTTTTATGGCATCAATTATAGGCACTATTATTAGTCTCCCTTCGAAATTTATAAATAGAGACAGTGTTTTGAGTCGTGTTCCATTTGGACCGTTTCTATCCACTGGCTCACTTATTTGGATTCTCTGTGGACCAGAATTATTAAAAAGATATTTATTACTTATTGGCAGTTAGTATATTTGAAACGTAATGTTTAACAGAGCACTTATATTAAACCTTACTCATTTAGGTCTTTCGTTTTTGTTTTTAATAGTTAATTCATTTGCTGGTAAGCTTTCTGATTACGGTTACAGCGATGATCTAGATGGAGTAAAAAAAATTCTTGGTGAACTTAATGGGCCTTATGACCATGAAGTAGTCGAAAGGCTAATAATAGATTTAGGCGCTAACGAATTCTTATTAAGAGAAAGCGCCACAATTAGATTGAGTAATATGCCACTCATAGACCGGAAGAAGCTTCTTTCCAGATTATCAGAATTGAGTTTAGAGCAGAAAATTCGAGTACAAAGAATTCTTAAAAAGAACAGTGAAGAAAACTTTGTTCGAATGCTTGAAGCTTTAAATGAAATAATTATTGAGGGAAAACACGAAGGTTTTTTAGAGGATTTATGGAAATCAGCAGATAAAGCTGAATACAAAACTTTTTCAAATTTATGGAGGCTTTATAATGATTCAAGTCTAGCTACTTTTGTTGAAAGTGACGTGGATTTAGTAAAAGAAAATTTATATAGTGATAATGGAATAGTTCGTTACTCTGCAGTTCAATTGATAATTAATTTATTGGGAAAGGAATCAGTTCCTCTTATTGCCGAGCTCATTAATGACAACAATGATCAAATTAAATGGAATGTGGCAAATTCCTTGATGAATTTTGGTAGTAGAGAGTGTCTTAAACCATTTAGTGAGTTATTAATGTGTGAAGACTTTGGTTTGAGGTGGAGAAGTGTAGAAGCGTTGCGTAATTTAACAGATCAAGAATTTGGTTATTATGCTGCCGGAAATGCAGAAGATAGAAGCGCGTCTGCTAACTTATGGGGAAAGTGGATTATAAAGAACAAAGAAATTGCTAACCTTAGATTTATTAATCCATTAAATAAAACGATTAATCTTTTCGATGGAGTTAGTTTAAATGGGTGGGAGATTAGACCCCTTACTGGATTTGGTCTTGTTGCACCAAAGAATATTAAAAATGGGTGGGGGATTGAAGATAAATGTCTTAGCGCAAAAAAAGGATTTAGATCAGAGCTAGTTAGTTCAGCAAGTTTTTTGGATTATGAATTTTCAATATATTATAAGCTTACTGATAATCGAAGTGACGGTGGTATAGGTATTTTCGCTGGTGGTGCCGATGAAGGGTATGTTGAAGTTCAATTGCACCGACAAAATTCAGGTGATTTATATAACTTAGCCTCTGGGGCGAATAAGAGAAAATTAGAGGAGAATAAGAGAATATTCCTTTTGGATGATGGTAATCCCTTTATTGGTAGGTCAAATAAATTTAAAGCCAGCAATGAAAATGATGATGACTGGAATAAAATGACAATTAGGGTGCAAAACGGACAGTCAGAAGTCAAAATAAATAACGAGGTTCAAAACCGCGTACTTTTGAAGGGTAATAGCCCCTCAAAATTAGTGATTAGAAATGAAAGTTATGGTGAAGTTTTATTTAAGAATATTATTCTTAAAAAACTTTAGACAGAATTTTATCTCTTAGAAAACTGGAAACGTTTTCTTGCTCCAGGTTGGCCAGCTTTCTTCCGCTCTTTTTTCCTGGAATCTCTTGTTAATAGCCCTTCTGCTCTAAAGGTTTCTCTAAGCTCTGGGTCGTTTTTTAACAAAGCTCTAGCTATGGCAAGTCTAACGGCTCCAATTTGTCCAGTTGTACCTCCGCCATTTGTTGTCACGGTTAAGTCCCAAGACTTAGGTTGATTAGCAACTTGTAGAGGATGGAGTAAACTGTTTTGTAGGGCCAGTGTAGGAAAATATTCATCCATTGGCTTTTGATTTACTGTAATAGCTCCGTCGCCAGCTTTCATCTGAATTCGTGCCACAGCAGTTTTTCTTCTTCCTACGGAGGTTATGGTAGAACTGTTACTCATAAAATTTTAGTCTAAATAAGAATTATAATTCAATTTGAGTTGGGTTCTGAGCTTCATGAGTATGTTCAGAACCTGCAAAAATTTTCAATTTTTTGATTATCTGTCTTCCAAGTTTATTTCTGGGAACCATTCCTTTTACTGCAAATTCGACTAATCTCTCAGGCGCTTTTTCTCTGAGTGTAGCTGGGGTGTCTTGATGATGACCGCCAACGTAACCAGAATATCGATGGTAAATTTTTTGTTGTTCTTTTCTCCCACTTAGTCTGACTTTATCTGCATTTATCACTACAACAAAATCGCCTGTATCAACATGAGGAGTAAAAGTGGGTTTGTTCTTGCCTCTTAATAATGATGCAGCCTTAACAGCAATGTTACCAAGAATCTGATCTGTGGCATCGATTACGAACCATTCGCGTTTAATATCTGCTGGTTTTGCTGAAAATGTTTTCATTTATGACAATTTTTAAAAAAAATGAAGGGCGTGAATTTTAGAGTGCTGTTGGCACAGTGTCAAACTCTTATCAGCTGATTTACGTATTATTTGACCTCAAATATTAAAAAATCGATAAATACGGAAAATAAGTAAATTAATTAATAATATTGAATGAAATTTTCATTAATGATGAATTTAATTGGATTTCTTTAAACTTGCTTAAGTTTAAGCTTTCTATAATCCTCCATTCAAAAAATATATGAAGATTGAGAGAGCACTTATATCTGTATCAGACAAGACAGGACTCATTCCCTTTGTTAAACGTCTCCATGATTTAGGAGTAGAAATTTTATCAACGGGTGGTACTGCAAAAGAAATTTCCAATGAAGGGATAACGGTAATTGAAATTTCTGATTATACAGGTGCTCCAGAAATGTTTGATGGTAGACTAAAAACAATTCATCCTAAAGTACATGGGGGATTGCTTTTTAGAAGAGATCATCCAGAAGATCCAGATCAAGCTGAGAAAAACGACATACCAAAAATTGATCTTTTAGTCGTTAATCTTTACCCTTTTGAAAAAACTATTTCCAAGGAAAATGTAACGTTGGAAGAAGCTATTGATAATATTGATATTGGTGGACCTGCAATGTTGAGAGCGGCTTCAAAAAATTATAAATCAGTTACGGTGATTACTGACATTGATGATTATGATGCAGTGGCCGACGAAATGGAAAAGTCTGATGGTGAGACGAGCCTTAAGACAAGAGAGAGATTAGCAATAAAGGTTTTCTTAAGAACGGGGGGGTATGATAAAACCATTGGGAACTATCTTAATAGCTCACAGAAAACTGATGGAGGGTATAGTGTATCATTGCCACTTGCTTCCGAATTACGTTATGGTGAAAATCCACACCAATCAGCTTCTTTGTATGGTAACTTTAATGATTACTTTACTAGACTTCAGGGTAAGGATCTGTCTTATACAAATGTAATAGATATTGCTGCTGCTTCTCAACTCGTATCAGAGTTTCTAAGGCCAACCGTGGCAATTTTGAAACATACTAATCCTTGTGGAGTTGGTTGTGCTAATGAGGGAGAGGGCCTTCGTGACGCATGGGAAAAAGCTTTTGAGACTGATAAACAAGCCCCTTTCGGGGGTGTCATTGTTTGTAATCGCTCTCTTAATGAAGGATTAGCTAGAGTTATAGCAGAGATTTTCACTGATATTATTATTGCCCCAGACTTTGATAGTGATGCAAGAGCAATACTTCAGAAGAAAAAGAGTTTAAGATTAATTAAAGTAGCTGATGAATTTTTTAAAAACGCGATTAATGCCCCTGTCGTGAGATCTGCCCCTGGAGGTCTTTTAGTAATGGATCCAGACCCTAAAGTTCTTGGCTTGGATGAAATTGAGAAAAAAGTAAAAACTAAAAGGCCGCCTAGTGCAGATGAGATCGAAGCGATGAAATTTACTTGGAGAGTCTGTAAGCACGTTAAATCAAATGCTATTGTGTTTGGCTCCAAAGATAGGACTCTCGGAATTGGTGCAGGACAAATGTCCCGAGTTGACTCATGTCGAATAGCAATTTGGAAGGCTAGTGAAGCTGGTCTTTCCTTGAGTGGAAGTTCTGTGGCTAGTGATGCAATGTTTCCATTTCCAGACGGCTTAATTTCTTCAGTTGAGGCAGGAGCAACTTCATGTATTCAACCTGGAGGTTCAATTCGTGATGAAGAGGTTATTATGGCTGCAGATGAAAGGGATGTTGCAATGGTTTTCACAGGTCATAGGCATTTCCTTCATTGAGATTAAACCAAATTACTAACAAATATGGGGATTCTAAAACTAGGTGTTAATATTGATCACGTAGCCACACTTAGACAAGCTCGATACAAAGATTGCTCACATAATGTTGAGCCTGATTTAATTCAAGCTGCTAATTCTGCGGTAAGAGGTGGGGCTGACAGCATAACTGTTCATTTAAGAGAGGATCGACGTCATATTCAGGACAAAGATGTCTATAATATTCGTGAGCTAATTGATAAGCCACTGAATTTAGAAATGGCAAATGTTTCTAATGTTTTGAAAGAGGCTCTAAAAATTGTTCCTGATTATATTTGTTTGGTTCCAGAGAAACGAGAGGAGTTAACAACTGAAGGAGGGCTTGATGTAGTTACCAATTATAGCGATTTGAAAGAAACAACAAAAATAATTCAAGATAAAGGAATACTTGTTAGTTATTTTATAGATCCAGATTTCGAGCAGATAAAACTAGCTGCTGATTGTAATGCTGATATGATTGAATTACATACTGGAAAATTTGCTAATGCTACTGACTCTTCAGATATTGAAGTAGAATTACAGAGATTAATTAAAGCTTCAAAAAAAGCACATGCTCTTGATTTAATTGTTAATGCTGGACATGGAATTAACACATTGAATGTTAATTCACTATTCGATGTACCTCATCTTACTGAGCTTAATGTTGGACATCATTTGATATCAAATTCAATCATTTCAGGCATTGAAAATTCAGTAAGAGAATTTAAGAAGGCAATGTCTCAATATAAGATGCAATAGGATTTCAATAATCTATTGAAATTCCAATTTTTTTGGACTCGCTAAATCAATATCGTTTTCAATTTGGCTTCTATCGATATCGGAAGGAAGAATGTTATTAAGAATTCGATTGATCCCATCCTTAACATAAGAGCTTTTAGGGTATATGCTTTTTGCTTTCAAGTACCAAGTAAGGCTCAGGCCGTCATGTTTTTCTCGTTCTAGTTTTTCAGCGTTTTTGAGTACTCTAATGAATGAGGGGACCTCTTCTCCTAATTCTACAGATAATCGTAGTAATTCATTGTCATTACTGAATTGTTCTTGAGCCTTTCTTGATATTTCCCAAGCGCCCCAAGGGTTTTTATTTTCGTTTAGGCCTTTGATTTTGGCGATCTCTTGCTCTAATGATAATACTTGATTCAAGACTTCTTCAAGATCGTTGGTTCGTTTGGTGTCGTTCTGTACTGCAGCAATAAACCTTCCCCTGTTTTTCATTATTTCCCTCCTGTTACCTTGAGCTAAAAGTGTATCTAATTCGTTTAAGGTTGTAACTTGAACATCTGCAATTGAAGAAAAAAGATCATTCTGCTCTTTGATTAACGGATTCAATGGCCAGGCTTCAATGGCCTCTCTCATCTGTTTTTTATACTCTTCTGTATTGCCCTTTTGTGCAGAGATCTTTGCTTGAGCAATACTTGTGTTGCTTATGTTTGTGTAAAATTCGATAGCTGCCTTTGCTTTAGAAAAATTAAAGTCTGAAGCCGTTTTTCTCATATTTTGAATAATTTGACTAGCAGTGCTATAATCACGAATATCCATGGCGCTTAAAAGCGAGTCAGATTCTCTAACAAATTTTTGAACTTGTTGTTTTTTATCTAGGTCTAGTGTTCTGATTCTAGGAACATATTCACCAATATAGAAGGCTTCAGCTAATCTTTTGGATGCTGTCTCCAATTCATTCTTCTCAGCCAAGAATTCAAAGGCAATGATTGCTTCGTCGACTTCCCTTATTACCTCACTAGCAAACATGTCTAATGAGGTAACTGTTGGAGTGAGGCCAAGGCCCTTAGCGAGCATTTTATCAGCGTCCGAATTTTCTTTGATCTCTATGACTCCATCTCCATCTCTAAAGAGTCTTCTGTAGATCCTCGTTGCAATGAGAACGTGTTCCCATCTTCGTTGAACTGCAAACTGAAGTATCAGTGCCTGATATTCAATTTTTGCTTGTATCTCAGAAATTCCAATTTTTGTCTTATTTGCAATTCTTAGAGCTTCAATTTCAGCTAGACGTTGAATATATCCAGCAACTCTTCCTGTATTCGAAATATTTTTCCCCTGGTTCTGCTTGTTGTTTTTATTTTCTTCATTATTACCGCTTTTTCTTCTCGCCTCATCAATAAGGTTTTCAGATGTTGCTACTTCAACATTCCAATTAAGAAGTTTTCGCTCTTTGTTAAGTGCAGCATTTTGTCCAGCTAGAGCAATTGCATTCCTTTGGCTGTAGTATACGCCCAAAATAGCTTGTGATAACGAGTCGCATAGATTGGCATCGATTCTATAATTTGAAGCTCTAGGCAATAACGATACTGCATTCTGTAAATGTTTATTTCCTTTTTTATGAGGGGATAATGAATCAAGAATCATTTTTACGACTTCTCTGTATTCATTGTCGTCTTTATTGTTATCGGGAGGGGTATTTAAATATTTTTCAAACCGTGCTCTCATTAATCGATTATTATTAATGTTCCAATTCTGCCCGTCCCATGAAAAGACCTCCGTTCCAGGATTAAAAATGGGCACATCAGTTCCTAGGAACGGTTGATCTGATCGTTCTGGTTCCTGATTGATGATTGTGGTTGATTTAGGGTCAGTATTTGTTGTGGAGCGATTCTTGGGTTCGGTCAAAACTTGGGAATATATAGGGCCAACAAATAACAAAGCGTATATGAAAATATTAAGTTTCATTTTTACAAGCTAACGTCTAATAATTTCTTTAGCGATAAGAACTTCATTCGTGCTTACCTCAACGTTGATAGTGAAGCGGTCCCCGATTGCAATATTGGTACTGCTTAGGTCTGGCGGAATTAATATTGGTATAAATTGATTTATTGTATCTACTCTTAGTGAAACTACTTCGCCTCTGTCACCAGTCCATCTCAATTTTTCATTAATAGTTCCTGAAACAATTCCTTGTGTGCCAAGTAATGTAGATCCTTCTTTTATATATTCATTAACATCAAAATTTGTTAATGATCGCAATGAGCCTTTTTGAGATTTCAAGAAGAAGAGGATGGTTGCGAATACTACAGCTATAATGATTGCTGTGAATGCAACTAACATTGGGTTTATACCCTTCTGTGCTCTACGTGGCATAAATTATATTTACAATAGGTCCTTGTTAGATGATTACAAATTTCTTAAGAGAGTTAACTTAAGAAGCTTAATGGTAGTCTTATATTTGAGGTTTTTTCGAACCTGTGTAAGTCAAAAATAAACCAAAAATTAAGTGTAAACATAGCCAAACTATACAAATATTCAGAGGCTGGATATTTGTTTGTTGAGTTACGGCATCTATGGATTGACCAAAATATTCACCTTTCATCGAATCCAATGAACCAGACCAGGCCCAGTACGCAGAAATTAGAGGTTGAGTTAGAGGGCTAATCCACTCTGGTAATGCTAGGATTGCTCCTGATAAAGGAAGTTGAAATCCAACCAAATAAATTGCCAAGAGTGAACTTTGTTCTGGGCTTTTCATTGAAGCAGATATACCAAGACAAATTGATGTCATAGACCCATTAATTAGAATTAGAACAATGAGTCTAGTTGAGATGTCACCGGGAAGTGAAGGTACACAGATTTGGACAAAGACACCCATCCATAGGGATTGGAGCAAAACTAACACGGAGAGAAAAATAATTTTACTTGAAATGTAACTTGATACCCTGAGACCAGAAAACTTTTCTTTTTCATAGATTTCCCGCTCTCCAGCAATTTCTCTAGCAGAATTATTTGACGCCATTAATGTCAGAAGAATGACTTGAAACATAATGAGTCCAGAGATGAGAGATCCTATCTCCATGTGGCTTTTCGAAACTGATACTTTATAATTTAATTGATCAATTAGATTCGCATTTGTCTGAATTGGCATGGTTTTGGGTTGATTTATTCCATCTAATCCAAATATGGCTACTAATATCGGGAATAATAGCAACATTCCTAAGTGTAATAGGATTTGCATTTTATCACGCAAAAAAATTTTCCATCGCCGATTAGTTAAGGCTAAAAATTGATTCAATCCAGATGCAGGTAATCTGGGTTTGATAAGTTTTGGTAATTGACCCGTAACTTTTGAGTGAACTATGTAATTTTCTCTGTGCTTAAGCCAAGAGTTATGCCAGTCAAGCTCGCCTCTTTTGCTTAAAGTTGGATATATGTCTTCAGCCGAAGTAACGCTAAAGTAATGGGTAAGCTTGGATGGAGGACCTTGGTAGACAACAAAACCTTCATAGAGAACAATAATGATATCATAAAGTTCTAGATGGTTTAAGCTGTGCGTAACATTAACAACAATTCTATCTGAGTCCTTAGATAAAGAGTGCATTAATGAAACAACTTCTCGTTCCGACTTTGGATCCAGGCCGCTGGTAACTTCGTCACATAATAAAAGTTCAGGATCAGTGACTAATTCTAGGGCAAGGCTTAATCGTCTTTTCTGTCCACCTGAAAGGACTTTTACTCTTCTGTTAGATATGTCCTTTAGTCCCGTTTGTAAGATTATTCTATCATGTATAATCTTAATTTGTTCTTTTGATGAGACCTTGGACCTAAGTTTTATTGCTGTTACTATACTCTCTGATATCGTTAATTCTTCAAAAGCAATACTAAATTGTGGTACATAACCTAGTTCTGATGGAGTGAAATCATCAATTGATAAATTTCGACCATTCCAAGTGATGGTTCCACTTGTTTGAGCATTGATTCCAGCAATAATTCTAAGAAGTGTCGTCTTTCCACATCCTGAAGGACCAACGATAGCTACAAAACTGCTCTGAGCTATATTTAAATTAGCATCTTTGATGAGATTAATTTCATCATTATCTTTATTTATAGAAAAATTAACTTTATGAAGATTAAGCACGGAAATTGTAATATTTAATCAATTAGGCTAGTTTTGTTAACTGTATGTTTTATACAGTATATTAAGAATGTCCTAATTTTGAAAATCAGCAAAAATAAAATAAATAAAATAAAACTAACTAGAGTTTTTATTTTCACTATTCTTAGCACCTTTGTTCTTAGTGTTTTTCTTTTATTCTTCTTATTTATTTTTACTAAGTCATTCCTTAAAAGCGATAAGTTTAAGGTCGCCACAGAGGAAAAAATAGACCAAAAATTAAAAGCGAAGGGTAGTTTTGCTGACCTTAATTGGTCGGGCACATCTGTGTTTACTGATAATTATTTTGCATCTGGAAGTAATAAAAGTTTTTTCTCAAAAATTAAAGCTAATGGGGTAAGGGCGGACTTTAGTATTGGTTCAATAAAAAGAAGAGCATGGGAGTTATCTAATGTTAGCGTAAATCAATTAAACGTTTCGATAGATAATGAAGTTGAGGGTTTCGAATATGAGGATCAAATAACAGACAATGATATTGGCAATAAAGATGTGGGTTGGTTTAAGAGAGTTTTTTTGCCTAACCGCGTATTGATAAATGCTATTGGGATAGGGGAGTTGAACTTTGACTTTATCGCGCCCCAACATGACATATCAGGACGTGATATTTCACTCAATGCCACAAAGGGTTCTAATCAACAACTATTTAAGCTTGAGACATTTAATGGTATAGTTTGGTTGAATGATTTTCCAAAGCTACATCTAAAAGCTGGTACATTGAGGTTATTGCCTGATCAATTAATAATTGATGGTATTGATTTTATTTTTTACGAAAAATCAAAGGCTAGAGTTTTTGGAAATGTTCGAAAGGATGCTGATATTATTACTCTGAATGTCGATTCGAAGTTGTCTAATATCCCTGCAGAGAAAATTCTGACTGATGATTGGATAAAAAAACTTAAGGGGCAAGTCGATCTTGATTTAAATTTAACTGGTCGATTAAATGGTTACAAGCTTACTGGGAAGACTTCCTTAATAAACGGTCAACTTGAAGCGGTTCCCATTCTTGAGAGTGTTGATGATATTCTTGGTACAAGTAAATTCAGAAAACTTATTCTAAATGAATTCAATATAAATTTCACATCATCAGATCCAAATAAAATTAAAATTGATCAATTTTATACACACTCTTATGGAACAGTTTGTGTAACAGGTAACTTTCTAATAAAAAATAAAGAGGTTATTGAAGGTGTTTATATGCTTGGGGTAACGCCTGAAACATTAAAATGGTTATCTACTTCTAAGAAAGAGGTGTTAGAAAATGTGTTCTCTATAAATAGAGATGATGCTCTGAGAACTGTATTTAATACTGACGTTGTTGATAATAAAAGTATAAGAATTCCTCCACAAGGATTCAGGTGGGCTGTTTGCAGAGTTAATCCTAATTCCATTGACCCCTTCAGCAGCGATATAAGGGAACAGTTTGTAAGACTTGGGGGGCTTGCTTTATGGGGCGAGTTAGTTGGAGTTCGAGAAGTTGGATTGGAAGTATTTGATCTTCTTACTGAATCAGCTTTAAACAAAAATCTGGATTTAAACTCTCTGATCGAGTTTGAAGAAGGTATGTTTAGTGACGATTCTTTGATGAAAATCGCAGAGGAATTAGGAGTTTCAGAAAAAATGGGTAAGATAATTGAGGGAGTATCTAATAATTCCTTAATTATTCCAGATAGAATATTTAAAGGAAGTAGAGCTCTTTTAGATGATCTATTTTTCAGTAAGTGAAAAATTACATGTAAGACATCTCTATAAATCCATCTAGTTTTTTAATTCTAGTAGGGTGTCTCATTTTTCTAAGAGCTTTTGCTTCAATTTGTCGAATTCGCTCTCGAGTAACATCAAACTGCTTGCCAACTTCTTCAAGTGTTCTGCTATATCCGTCGCACAAACCAAATCTCTGTTCAAGTACGGCGCGCTCTCTTTCGCTGAGTGTATCAAGAACATCTTTGATTTTGTCCTTTAGCATTGCAAAGCCAGTTGACTCCATTGGGTTTTCTGCGGTGATGTCTTCGATGAAATCTCCAAAGCTGGTGTCGTCACTGTCTCCTACAGGTGCTTGTAGAGATATTGGCTGTTGAGCCATTTTTAGTACCGCGCGGACTCTTTGAACTGGTAGATGTATTTCATCTGCAATTTCGTCAGCAGTTGGTTCTCTTCCATATTCTTGAACAAGTTGTTTTTGGACGCGCATCAGTTTATTGATGGTCTCAATCATGTGAACAGGGATACGAATAGTACGAGCTTGATCAGCTATTGATCTCGTTATGGCTTGTCTAATCCACCATGTTGCATATGTAGAGAATTTATATCCGCGCTGGTATTCAAATTTTTCAACGGCCTTCATTAGACCCATATTACCTTCTTGAATTAAGTCCAAAAAGGATAGGCCTCGGTTAGTATACTTCTTAGCAATTGAGATAACTAACCTTAAATTAGCTTCAACCATTTCAGATTTTGCACCTATTGATGCTTTAACCCATTTGCGGAGTTCTTTATAATTAGTTTTGAAGTCTATAGGATTGTGCCAAGCTTCTAGGCAATATTGACTTAATTCATTTTTAGAATCGCTCTTTTTTTCAAGTCTTAAGAATTCTTTGTTGTAGACCTGTACCTTATCAAGGAATTCCTCAATAACAGTTTCCTTAAAATGAAACTTTTTGAAAGATTTACTTAATTTTTTTAGTAGAGTCGAATAGTCAGATTCTAGTTTCTTTCTGCCGGAAACTCTTTGGTTTTGAAGTCTTTCAAATATTGAACTGGCCTGTAAGGAGGTGTCAGTGACATTGTTAATCAGTCTTTTTAAAGACCTCATGTATTTGTCTCTACTGTTTATTTCTTTATCAGAAATAACCCTGTCGAATCGTTCTTTACTTTCGTAAAGTCTATTTGCTATATCCAGATAAAGTTTAGAAGCGAACCCGAAACGATGAAGGATTTCCTGTGCATTGTTTTCAGCGGTCTCTATTCTTTTAGAGATTTCAACTTCTTCCTCGCGAGTGAGTAGTGGGACTTGTCCCATCTGCTTCAAATACATTCGAACAGGATCATCAAGAATATCAAGTTTTGCTACAGGCTTGTGAGGGGCTCCTTCTTCTTTTTGTTTTCTAATTTCACCAACCTTATCAACTTGAGAAGCATCAATAACATCAAACTCCATATTATTGAGGCGCATTATGATCGCTTCAGTTAAAGCAATTGCGTTTTGCCCATCATTTTCAAGTGCTTCATTTATGTCATCGTATGTGAGGTAATCTTGTTCCTTTGCAAGTTTAATCAGATGCCTTAATTTTTCTTGAATTTGAGGAGAGTCAATATCAAGTGGTCCGTCACTATCGTTCGAATTTAAAATGGATGAGCTGTCGGATGAGTAGTTTTGATTTTGATCTTTTCTTGGGCGGCCTCTTGGTCTTTTGACTCTTGGGTCACCAATAATTCCGTGTTCTTTGAGGATTTTCTCTCTAAGTTCTTCTTCTTCTCTAGTTGGTCTACCTCTTCGACGTTTTGGGAGCTCAATGATACCTTTTACAGTATTAACTTTTTCCATTGGAATTTCCAATTCAGAATTTGAACTTAAAGGTTTACGAGTCTGTTTTGCGTTGGAGGTTGATTTTTTAGATCGAGGTCGTCCTACTGAAGCCTTACTTTTTTTAGGAGATAGCGATACCTTTATTGACCTTGTCTTTGAGGTAGCTGACCGTTTTGATTTTTTTTTGGTGGTAGTGGAGGTTTTTCCCGCCATAAAAGTTTTTCTGTACTATGGTTTTTATTAAAACTCTAGTTATTTTAACGCTGTCTTATGTTAATATTCGTTAGGGCCTTTTTGAAATCAAGCAATTCTTTTCTTTGAGTCTCAACTTTGCTCGTAATTGTCAAAATCTCCTCGTTTGAGAGCCCTTCTTTTAAAGAAAATGTTTTATTAAGATCTATTTTATTTTGTAAAGACTTCATCTTTAATCGGATTAAAGCTTTTTTGGCATCAACCAATGTTAAGAGCATGGTTTCTTTTAATATTATTTCGTTAAGAATCGTTTGTAATTGCGGTTCTTTTGTAGAAATGAAAGCATTAACGTCCTCTGGTCTGATTGATTTAGGAAGTGACCGGAAAAGTTCAATTAATATATCAGAGTCATTTATATCTTTGAGCTCATTATCAAGATTTAGGAATCCCTTAATCCACTCGATTGTATCAAGATCTGTTAATGCCAGTTTAATCAATATTTCTACATCAGGTCCTACTTGAATTTGGTTAGATGATTTTTCTATATCAATTTCAACTTCATTTGGATTAATTTTGTTTTTTGAATAGCTAGCAACCCTTTTTCGAAATTGTTCAGCTGAAATACCTATTCTTATGGCGACTTCATTTATGCTGGCGTCTCTCGCTATTGGATCTTTAATTAAAGAAATTGTATGCGATAATTCATTCGCAAATTGAACTCGATCTCTAGAATCATTAAGGTTAAGTTCTTTTGATAAAGTTTCAATTTGAAAGTCGTGAAAAGATACAGCTTGAATTATTAGGGATTTAAATTCTTCGGCCCCTTTTTCTAGGATCAATTTATCTGGATCATATTCAGGGGGAAGTTTAATGGATCTTGTAAAAAGACCAGCCTGTGAGAGCTCGCCATATGCTCTTAATGCGGCTTTATATCCAGCAGAATCTGAGTCAAAGCATAATATTACTTCTCCCTTTTCTCCTGTGAAGCGTCTGAGTAGTTTAATATGTGGTTCAGTGAGTGCTGTACCTAGCGGGGCAACAATATTTTTTATTCCGCTTTCAAAGCATCTAATTAAATCAAGCTGCCCTTCACAGATTATAACAGATTCTGATTTTGCGATAGCACGCTTGCTTTTATGGAGTCCAAAAAATATTTGGCTCTTTTTGAAAGCTATTGTTTCCGGAGAGTTGACATATTTAGCAAGTTTATTATTTGCTGAAAAAATTCTTCCGCTGAATGCTATGGCGTCACCATAATCATTATAAATAGGGAACATGATACGATTCTTAAACCTTGGATATGAACCTTTTGAACTGTCGTTTTGATCTTTTAATGATCTCAATCCACTTGCAACCATTTGGTCTTGAGTGAAGCCATTATCACGACTCCATTCTTCGAAAGATTGTGAGTTAGCTGGGGCAAGGCCGATCTTCCAACTTTTCGCCGTCTCAATACCGATATCTCTTTCTTTGAGGTAATTCCTAGCATTTGAAGCTTCATTTGAATTACTCTTTAAAAGATAATCATGAAACCACTTGGATGATTCATGGTTAATTTGTGTAATTTTTTTTCTTAAGGCTACCTGTTTGTTAATATTAGGGTCATATTTATCTTCCTGAATTGTAATGCCTGCTCTATCGGCCAACCTCTTTACGGTTGAAGGAAAATCTAGACTTTCATATTCCATTATAAAGCCAATTGCATTTCCTTTAGCACCACAACCGAAACAATAATAACCTTGTCGTACAGAACTGACCTTAAAAGAAGGTGATTTTTCTGAATGAAAGGGACAGCAGGCCCAATGATCTTGCCCTTTTTTTTGAAGAGGAAAATAACTTTCAACTAGTTCAACAATATCAGTTGCAGCTAATATTTGTTGGATTGTTTCTTCAGGAATTGGCATCTACGCGTTAATTAGATATGGTGATTTGTTTTACTCATCAATGATAAAAGTATTATGTTTAATAGTTTTCTGTATTAAGTTTTAACATTAAGAAATAATAATATTCTTAAGAATGAATATACAATTTCAATTCCAAAATATAAGGCTTTTTATTTTGAGTCTTTTTATCTTATCGAATCATCAATTTTCGAATGCTGAAGTGCTACCAGGAGACTTAGATTCGAAAGTTGTTGTTCTAGAAATTAGTGATTACTCATTTGTTGATATCGTCCAAGGTGAATATTTAAAAGATTCTTTATCGAAAATTAACAAATCAAAAGCTGAAGCTGTTATTTTTAAAATTGATTGCGCGAGTGGATTAGCTTCTGAATTAAGAGATTTCATCGAACACCTTAACAAAATAAAAATTCCTTCTGTTGCTTATGTCATTGGAAAGTCTTCTGGGCCAGGGGCCATAGTCGCCTTGTTTTCTGATTCTATCTATTTGAGTTCTCAGGGCTCTGTTATTGGCGGTGAATCTACCTCTCTTGAGTGGAGGGGGGCTTCCGAGGCTTTGCCAAAGAGGTTAACGGATTTACGTTATTATGATTTAGTTGATGATTTTTCTGCCTACAATATCAATGATGCAGTTCGCAACTCATTAGTGGTGGGTGTTTGTGATATTGAAAAGGAAATAACGATTGGAGGAGAAGTAGTCTCCAGAGCTGGGGACGTTCTACTTTTTGATGAATCGCAATTTGAAAAGTTTTCATTAGACGGTGGCGTTGCCAACGATTTATCAAGCGTAATTAAGCAAATGGGTTTTAAAGGTGAAATGATTGAAATTACAGCTCCTGAAATTATTATAACCCGCCCAAAAAAGAATGCCACATCATCAAAAATCTTAGTACAAAATGAAACTATAAAATCCCTTAATGTAAATGGATCAGAAGAAAGTAATTTTGGTGAAACTAAACTCGACAGTTACGAGGGTAAAGTAGTTGTGATTGAAGTCGGGATGGAATCGTTAATAAGGGAGACGAAATTCGATTTCATGAAAAGAATCATTAAAAAAGCTAATGATGACAAAGCATCTGCGATTATTTTCGATCTTAATACACCGGGCGGAGTCGCATGGTATACAGAAGAGATTATGTTGTCGGACTTACAGAATTTAGAAATTCCTACATATTCATTTGTGAACCCTAAGGCCATGTCGGCTGGAGCATTAATTGCCATTGCTACAGATTATATTTACATGCATGAACCTTCTACAATTGGTGCTGCCGCTCCAGTTATGGGCAATGGCCAGGATATTCCAGAATCAATGTTAAAAAAGGTTCTTAGCGATATTCTTGCCACTGCTGATGATGTAGCAAGATTGAAAGGACATGATCCAAAGATAGCAAAGGCATTTGTGGATACTAAAGTAGAATTATTATTTGAAATGCCGATCATCACGGCTGAAGGGAATTTGGAATTCATCAGCGCATTCGACCCAGATACCGAAAATGATTTGCTCGTTCTTAATGCTTGGCAAGCAACTCAAATTATTGATGGTCGCCCATTGTTTGCGGAAGGTTTAGCTTCATCGGTTGATGATTTAATATCAAAAGCTGGATTAAAAGGAGAAGTTGTGATAGCTGAACCTCTTGGTTTTGAATTTTTAAGTGACCTTATTGTTAAAATTGCTCCATGGTTACTACTTTTCGGTATAGCTGGTGCATATATGGAACTTAAGGCTCCTGGGTTTGGATTGCCCGGCTTCGTTTCATTGATATCATTCGGCTTATTTTTCTTTGGCCATAATGTTGCTGGCTATCTTACCGGGTATGAGATTATAGGTGTTTTTATTCTGGGCTTCATTTTATTAATATTAGAGTTTTTTGTTTTCCCTGGTCTTTTGATATTTGGCCTTATTGGAGCATTTTGTATAATTGGTTCATTGATTTATACAATGATTGATCCAGTTGACTTAGGATGGAGTGAAGAATTGAATCTATCTAATTTTTCTACTGTCTTGGCTGATCCTATGGTGAATATCTCTATTGCAATCACTGGCTCATTGCTAGTCAGTTTTTTATTGATGCGTTACATGAATAGTTTGCCAATGACTCGGTGGATGGTTTTAAATGATTCACTCGAACCAGGCACAGGAATTAACATTATTGAATCAGGAGAAAGCTCTAATGCTCTTGTAGGCAAGGGTGGGGAGTTAGTCACTGATCTTAAACCTTCGGGTGTTGCAATTATTGATGATAATCGAGTAGATGTGATTTCTGATGGGGAATTTATTTCAAATGGCGAAAGTATTATTGTAACAAAACACGAAGGCTCGAGAGTGTTGGTGGAAAAAGCTAAATAATAAGTTTTTTTTTGTTAATAAGTTGTTAAAAACTAAAAATTTTTATAATACTTTTTATTAGATTTACAAATAATTGGAAAGTCCATGAAAATGAATAGGTCATAACTTTATCTAATTAGAAAAATATCGTTTTAATCTTTAATAAATAGACATATTAGCTATATAAGTTGTAGGTGATTAATTGTTTTTTTTAGTAAAATAAAGGAAGAAAAATTATATTCCCCCCAAAAAGCAGAGGAGTCCTAACAGGTGCAAACAAATTGTTAATAAGTTTTATTTTTTTGAAAATCTTTTAGTATTCTTGTTCTCTGGCTCTGTCAGCAAAACGTATTTGGCTGTCTATAAATGTAAGTGGGACGTCACCGATTGGACCATTTCGCTGCTTTGCAATTATGAAAGTCGCTTCACCTTCAAGGTCATCTTTTTCATCATCATCATCAGCATATCTTTCGGGTCTCATTAGTAATCCAACTACATCAGCATCCTGCTCAATTGATCCAGACTCTCTTAGATCACTAATTCTAGGTCTGCCTCCCTTCCTTTCCTCAGGATTTCTATTAACCTGAGCAAGCACGATTACTGGTATATGTAATTCTTTGGCTAGAGCTTTGAGGCCTGAGGATATTTCGGATATCTCAATTTGTCTGTTATCCTTAGCTCGCTTGGTTGTTGATTGCATAAGTTGCAAGTAGTCAACAACTAGTAATTGTATATCTTCGCGTTGCTTCATTCTACGCGCTTTTGCCCTCATCTCCATAATGCTGATACTAGGTGTTTCATCTATAAGCATTTTGCTTTTTGATAATTCTCCGGCAGCCTTCATTAGTTTGGGGAAATCACTACTATCTGGTATGCCTGAGCGAATTTTCTGACTGTTAACTCTTGCTCTGCTACATAATAGTCGTTGGACAAGGTCTTGAGTTGTCATTTCTAAACTAAATACGGCTACGGCTTTTTCTTGGTCAACGCAGACATGCTCAGCAATATTCATAGCAAGAGATGTTTTACCCATACTTGGCCTTGCTGCTACGACAATCATTTGTCCTGGTTGAAGACCATTTAAAAGTTTATCAATGTCTCTGAAACCAGTAGGAAGCCCTTGGATTTGACCTTTGTTCTCATACATTGATTCAATGTTTTCAATTGCACTCAATACATGATCCTTCATGCTCAAATTGTCAGTACCTGGTTTCTCTTGGTCACCAATATCAAGTATGTTCTGCTCAACAAGATCCAGGATTTGCCCTGCATCACCTTCATGTACATAGGCTGAGTTAATACAAGAAGTGCAGGTCGAGATAATTTCTCTCAATAGATGTTTTTCTTTAACGATTTCCACATAAAATTGAAAGTGGCTCGCGTCTGGGACAAAATCAATTAATTCAAGAACTGCACTAGGGCCTCCAACTTTGTCCATCTTGTCTTCCCTTATTAAGGCTTCTTGTAAGGTTATGGCATCAATGGGTTTACCTTCGTCAGAAAGTTTCAGAATTAATTCATAAAGAATCTTGTGTGATGGAACATAAAAAGCATTGGGTTGGAGAAGCTGCACGGCTTCTCCCGCAACATCATCTGGAGATTGTAGCATTGCGCTTAAAACTCCCTTTTCAGCGTCTGTGTTATTTGGTAACGCCCTAGCGATGTCTGTATATGAAGGAGTCGTTTTTGAATTTAATAATGAACCGGCACTGTCATTAAAATGATCTACTGTATTTGATCTGCCTGAACTTTTAAGATCAGGGCTATCATTTCCTTTAGAATCAACTTCTACATTTTCCATCTTCTTGAAATCTAAAAAATTACTTTCAAGTAATAAAGAAAATAAAAATAGTATATGAAATTAATGTACTATTATAAAGGGGGAAGTATAAATTAATAAACAGACCTACAAAAAAAGAACAAAATTAATTGTCGCTTTGTTCATCATTTGTAGCAGCTGAAACCTTTAATTTCAGTGTAGCATTAATATCTTGATGAATTTTGACTTCGACTTCGAAATCTCCAGTTCTTTTGATCGGCTTATTTAGTTGAATTTGTTTCCGATCTATATCTCTGAACTGTCTATCGGTTTCTGCTAACGAATCCTGAATGTCTTTTGCTGTTATCGATCCGAAAGCTTTGCCACCCTGGCCTGTTGCTAATTCAAACTTCAGTCTTTGTTTGTTTAGCCTATTTGCAAGTTTTGTTGCAGCTTCAATTTCGTTAGCTTCCCTCAATGCTCTGGCCTTCTTTAAACTTTCGATGTGTTTTAAATTGCCAGGTGTAGCTTCGTAAGCTTTACCGTTTGGAATTAGAAAATTTAGAGCGTATCCACGTTTAACCTGAATGACGTCTGCCTCGGCTCCGAGGTTTTCTACTTTTTGCTTTAATATTACCTCTATTTGCGACATGGCTGATATTTAGTTATAGTTATGAATTTAGGCTAATTTAGGGGGTGATTCTTTAGACTGTTTATGAATCTTTGTCAAGATTTGTAGATTACATAGGGGAAATTCAAATTTGTTGAAAAATGGTTACTATAATCGATTCTGTAATAATTAAATTATGTTTACCTTCGGTATTACTAAAAAAATAGTATCTTATAGATTTAAGCACTTTTTTTTTGTCATCCCTTTTTACATTTTGTCATCTTGTGGTGAAAAAATCAAAAAAGGTACGGCTGAGCTCCCTGAATCTAAAAAAAATGAAGAAAAGCTGTCTGACCATAATGAATGGTTAGGTCACCTAGGTACATTCAGAAATGGGTTAGCTTCAGGAAAAGATATTAAACTTGATTGGCTTGATTCAGAACCTCCGCTCCTCTGGAAAAAAGAGCTTGGAGTTGGTGTTGCTGGTGTATCTGGACTCGATGAATATGTTTATTCGATGGGGAATGTTAAAGGTAAGGATGTTATTTATTGTATTAATGCTGTGACAGGAAAAATTAAATGGGAGGAATCATATAATTGCATAATTGATAAGAGGATGTTTGAAGGTGGTCCTCCGACTACTCCATTAATTGATAAGAAAAATAAAAATTTATATGCCTTGAGTCATCAGGGCGAGCTTAGGTGTTTATCTTTAAATTCAGGTGTAATGCAATGGAAGGTCTCATATACCAGTGCTCCTCTAGCTGGAAGAAGGCCTGATTATGGTTATGCTAGTTCCCCGACTATCTATAATGATATGCTAATTGTTTCTCCTGGAGGAAAGGATTCAAGTGTCGCTGCATTAGATCTAAAAGATGGCGCAATGTTATGGTCTTCTGGAGGTAGTAAAGTGGGATATTCTTCACCTATAATCTTTTCGCTTCTTGGATCTGATTACATGGCACAATTAAACGCGAGCGATTTGTCTATTTTTAATATTAGTACAAATAGTTTGATCTGCAAAACTTCTTGGGAAACTAAGTACAGAATAAATGCAGCTGCACCTATTTATATTAATGGTCATATTTTAATTACTTCCGGTTATGGCAAAGGAGCAGGACTCTTCAAGGTTCATGATGAAAAATTAGAACTTGTATATGAATCAAAACAGTTAGTTTGCCAATTTCAATCACCGATACTAAAGAATGGATTCATATATGCCGTTACTGGTGACAATGATAAGAAGGCGAGTCTTGTTTGTATGAATCCTATTAATGGCA
The DNA here is from genome assembly GCA_028033615.1 of Verrucomicrobiales bacterium. Lineage (GTDB taxonomy): Bacteria > Verrucomicrobiota > Verrucomicrobiia > Verrucomicrobiales > DEV007 > EC70. Next base: position 30,566 of record JAOFDG010000011.1, read on the forward strand.
AAATAATGTGGAATGAACCTCTTAGTGGCAATAGAGGAAATGTTGTTGCTGTTGATGACTCGCTAATTGTTCTTACAGAGAGAGGTGAAGTTATAGTCTGCTCAGCAACAGATAAATCATATAATGAGAGGGGACGATTCCAGGCTGTTGGTGGCAGATGTTGGGCAGCTCCGACAATTTGTGGATCTAGGCTCTATATTCGTAATAATTCTGGAAGATTAATGTGCTATAATCTAAAAAAGAATTGAATTTTATCATTAAATTAGCGACAAGGTTTGTTGAGATTGTCTTTAGATGAGGCATTTTCATAATTGCGCATAACAATTTTTAACATTGCGCAATGATTGATATTAATTATTAACTAGAAAAAATGTTTAAATTTCTTCATTCCCTACTTTCAATTGCCTCGTTTTCATTGATTTTTTCGAATCTTGGCTTTTCAGATTCTCACAACAAGTTTCAATGGTTTTCATGGAGAGGTCCAGATGGTAACGGCGTAAGTTACGAGAAGTATATAAATTGGAAATTTGATAAAAATCCATCTTGGTCATATGATTTAAAGGGAAGAGGCACTCCAGTTGTTGCAGATGGTAAAATGTTTGTTTTTGGCTACAGAGGAGAGGGAGTTGAAGTTGAGGAGGTGTTAGTCTGTCTTAATGCAAAGACAGGTAAAGAGGAATGGGAGCATTCATTTAGAGATTACATAAGCGATACCATTTATGATCGTTACTCTATAGGGTCCGCAGCAATTGATCCTCAGACAAAAAATGTATATCTACAGACAACTAATGGTTTATTTTTGGCATTTTCCTCTGACGGTAAAAAGCTTTGGGAGCATTCAATGATGGAGAGGTTTGGAAGATTGACATTCCCAAATGGTAGAACAGGGGCACCGATCGTTGAAGGTGATTTGGTGATTATGCATTGTATCACAAGTTATTGGGGTAAACAAGGGCCGGCTAGAGATCGGTTTTACGGATTTGATAAAATTAGTGGTAAAATTGTTTGGGTAAGTGAGCCGGGTATAGCACCTAAAGATAGCTCTTTCTCTACACCTATAGTTGAATCCAGATATGGAACTCGTGTGTTTTATGCGGGTACTGGCGATGGTAATCTGGTTTGTGTAAATGCTCTAAATGGAAAACCGCTGTGGAGATTTCACATGAGTTATGGAGGTGTTAACTCAAGTCCGATTATTTATAATAATTCTGTTATTTGTCCACATGGAAAAGAAAACATAGATACAACCGACGAAGGAAGAATGGTTTCGGTCAAGATTCCCGAGAGTATTGATTTTAAGAGTAAGCAGGTTGTATTGGAACCTTCATCCGAGATTTGGAGAAATGAAACAGTTTCATTCACAAGCTCTCCAATACTAGTTAAAGATAAGGTTTATCAAGTGTCAAAAGTAGGTGAACTCGTTTGTGTTGATGCTACTTCTGGTGAAATTTTATGGCACAAAAAACTAGGTAATGACAATTTACATTCATCTCCATTATTTTGTGACGGAAAGCTTTTCGTTCCTATGTTTAGCGGAAAGTTATATATAATTGAGCCCGAAGATAATGGCGCAAAGATACTTCATGAACTACAGCTGGAAGGTAATCTCATAGGATCTCCTACAATCTGTGAAGGAAGATTATATTTGCATACGACTAAAGCGCTTCATTGCTGGAACTTCTCTCATGATGGAATTGAAAGTAGTGAGTGGCCCCACCAGGAATCTGGAAAGATTGGAAAAGCCTCAGAGATAAGAGCAGTTCCGGCTGACGTTTTATTACAGCCTGGCTCAGAGGAGTCATTTGTTTTTCATACTTTGGATGAAAAAGGTCATGTTGTTTCTAAAATAGATAAAGTAACCTTTTCAAAGTTTATTCCTCCAACTGCTAAAGTTAAAACTGAAATGGATGCTGCTTTCAAAGATAACTTAATTATGGCCTCCAATGATGCTAAGACTTCAGCTGGAGCCTGGAGAGGTGTTAGTGATAATTTGGTTGGGTTATTCAGAGGTAGAGTTTTAGATAAGATTCCATTTTCCGAAGATCTTGAATCATACAATACTGTTATAGATTCCAAAATTGACTCAGGTGAAAAGTTTGCTTATCCACCTTTACCTTGGATTGGTGCTAGGTTTAAGTGGGAAGTTAGAAATTTAGACGGGAATAATGTTCTAAGAAAAACTTTAGACAGGGTTTTATTTCAAAGAGCAATGACTTTTATTGGTCATCCTGACTTAAGTAATTATACTATTCAAGCTGATGTAATGACAGATGGTAACAGAAGGATTAAATCTGATGTAGGATTAGTTAATCAAAGGTATTTAATTGTTCTTAAAGGCAATGCAAATTTGTTAGAGGTCAGTTCTAATCAGGAAAGGCTCAAAGTTTCAGTTCCGTTTAAGGTCAAATACAAGACTTGGTACAGTCTCAAGACTAGAGTTGATGTTGATGTTGATGGTAATGCTATAGTAAAAGCTAAAGTATGGCCAAAGAACGATGATGAGCCTGTAAAATGGACAATCGAAGTTCCTCATAAAAAAGGTCATATCAAAGGATCTCCAGGCCTTTTTGGATTCTCTCCACAAAGTCAAAAACCAGTTTTCGTAGACAACATTTCAATTACACCCAGCAAATAAACCATGAAACACATTGTAGCTTTTATATTATTTACTCTATTTAATAACTTAGTTTTTTCCTCTGATTGGCCGGAGTGGGGCGGAAATGGATATAATAATATGGCCTCTTCGGATAAAGGTATTCCAAGTGTAATGGAGCCAGGCAAGAGAAAAAAAGGGTCCGAAGAGATTGATCTCTCAACAACAAAAAATGTTAAATGGGCTGCAAAGATTGGATCTCAAAGTTATGGAACGCCAACAATAGCTGATGGTAAAATATTAATAGGAACTAATAATGAATCCCCCAGAGATGCGCAGCATGAAGGGGACAGGGGAATTATAATGTGTTTTGATGAAAAGAAAGGTGACTTTCTTTGGCAACTAGTCATACCAAAACTCGGTGCAGGAAAGGTTTCCGACTGGGAATATCTAGGAGTATGTTCATCACCTCTAATTCATGAAGGAAGGGCCTACTTTATTTCAAATCGTTGTAAGGTTGTTTGTATTGACATGGAAGGTATGGCTAATGGTAATGATGGGCCATATAAAGATGAGGAGAAGTTTATGGCAACAGGTGGAAAGACTTTTAAACCTGGGAAAAAAGATGGCGATATCATTTGGCTTTATGATATGCGAGAGGAGTTAGGGGTTTTCCCGCATAATATTGCAAGTTCTTCACCTAAAATAGTAGATGGTAAATTAGTTGTATCTACATCAAATGGAGTTGATTGGTCTCACCTTAACGTACCTGCTCCTCAGGCTCCATGTTTGATTTTGTTAGACCTAAAAACTGGTGAACTTATTGGGGAAGAGGCCTCCAAGATCGGTGAGAGTACCATGCATTGTAATTGGTCCAGCCCTATGGTTGCTAAGGTTGGGGATAAGTCTTCTATTTTTTTTGGAGGAGGTGATGGCTATCTCTATAGTTTTGATCCTAATGCCAAGGAGGATGATGAAGGTTTTCTCGTTCTTCCTGAAAATTGGAAAGTGGATGGAAATCTTCCCGAATACCGCGTTGATAAGGATGGTAAAAAAATTAAATATGCGACTTTTGAGGGACCAAGCGAATTTATATCCTCGCCAGTCTTTTACAAGGGACATGTCGTTACTCTAATCGGACAAGATCCTGAACATGGTGAGGGTGTTGGTCGAATGATTTCTGTAGAAGCAAAATCAGGTAAAGTAGCTTGGGACTATACTGAAATAGAGAGAGGTATATCAACTGTATCAATAGCTGATGATTTGGTGTATGCCGCAGATTATAGAGGGCGTGTTCATTGCGTTGATTTTAAAACCGGAAAAAAACAGTGGGTTTATGATACAAAGAGTCACATTTGGGGTTCGACATTGGTTGCCGATGGAAAGGTCTTCATTGGTAATGAAGATGGAGAGGTTGTTATTCTTAAGCACGGCAGAGAATTGAAAGAAATCGGCATCGTTGAATTTTCTGCTCCAGTTTACGCAAGTCCTATTGTTGCTAATGGTGTTTTGTATGTAGCAAGTCAAACTCATCTATATGCATTTAAGGAGCCAGCTAAATAATTTTATATAAACCTACGCATTGTATATATGAACGGAAAACATCTGATTATTTTGTTAGCCATAGTTCTTGGTGTTTTTCATCAAGATTTTTGGAACTGGGATGACAGTGAATTCATAATGGGCTTTATGCCAATAGGTTTATTTTATCATGCTTGTTATTCATTAGTTGCTGCGGTGTTATGGGCATTTGCTATTAAATTTGCATGGCCTAAAGACTTGGTTGATTGGGCGGAAAATGACGATTGATAATTTTTAAATACTAGCCATATGCAAATACCCCTAATCGCCTCATCTGCATCAACCACTCCAATTGTAGTAATTGCTATCTACCTATGTTTGCTTTTGGGTTTGGCAATGTTTAGTAAGACCTTATTTCGAGGTACAAGTACGGACTATTTTGTTGCAAGCAGGAGTATTGGGCCATTCATGTTGCTGATGTCAGTTTTTGGGACAACAATGACCGCTTTTGCCCTCGTTGGTTCCACTGGTAAGGCGTTCGAACGTGGCGTTGGAACATATGGTTTAATGGCTTCTTCGTCAGGGTTGATTCATGCGGCATGCTTCTTTTTGATTGGTATTAAATTATGGTCTTTTGGTAAAAAGTACGGTTATGTTACTCAGATTCAATTTTTTAGAGATCGATTCGAATCCAAAGCAATCGGGTATCTTCTTTTTCCTATTCTTGTATGCCTAGTCATACCATATTTACTTATCGGAGTAATTGGTGCATCAAAAACAATAGAGGGACTGACTTCTGCAAAATCTACGCCTAAAGGAGAGAAGCCTGGAATGTTTCCAGAACTGTTTGCTAGTTATAATGATGCTATACCACCCGCACTTACTGGAGCCATCATATGCATAGTAGTTTTGTGTTATATCTTTGCCGGCGGCTCTAGAGCGGCGGCTTGGGCAAATACCTTCCAAACTATAGTGTTTATGCTCATGGGCATACTCGCTTTTTATCTCATTAGTGACAAACTCGGAGGTCTTGATAAGGCAATAGAGCAAGCTAAAGATTCTCACCTAGTGAGAACACCCTCAACTGGAGCTAAAGGTGGTCATATTGGTGTTCCCCCTGCTATGTTTCTAACCTACATGTTTATCCCTCTTAGTGTTGGTATGTTTCCTCATTTATTTCAACATTGGTTAACAGCAAGAAGTGCAAAAAGTTTTAGGCTTACTGTTGTAGCCCATCCCATATGTATTATGATAGTTTGGGTTCCATGTGTTTTAATCGGGTTATGGGCTACAGGCAAACTCCCCGAAACAACACCAGGGGGAGCTGTTTTGGCAAAGATGGTGGGAATTCTAATTGCTGACCCAATTGTGACAGGTCTCGTCACGGCCGGAATTTTGGCTGCAATTATGTCCTCGTTAGATTCTCAGTTTCTATGCTTGGGAACAATGTTTACGAATGATATTGTTATTGATAGATACGGAAAAGATAAGTTTACAGACAAACAAATTGTAAAAATTGCTCGATTGTTTGTTATAGCAATTGTTGCTTTAACCTATATTCTTTCAATTGTTCTCTACAAGAAAAGTGTATTCGATCTTGCTGTATGGAGTTTCTCCGGATTTGCTAGTCTGACCCCGTTAGTTTTTGCAGCTCTTTACTGGAAACGTTGTTCTAAACTTGGTGCGATTTCTTCTATTATTGCAGCGATAAGTGTGTGGTTTTATTACTTCAAAAAGTCTGGTTATGGCGGTGAGTATACAATTCAGGCAAAATGGATCGTAGAAAGATTTGGTGAGGGAATAATGCCTGTTGCATTAAGTTTTGGCGCCGGCGCACTTGCTATGATTGTTATCTCAATGGTTACTCCTAAACCATCTAAAGAAACAATTAATAAATTTTTTCCTAAGTTTGGATAAAAAAAGATTTCAGAAATAAAAGCTGAGATCCTAAAAATGATATTAATCGTAAATAAAATATGACCCCTGATAAAGCTAAGGAAAATCTTGATAATCAATTAAAAGAAATTATAAATTGGCATTTTTCTGATGATACTGGAACTCCTTTTTGGTTAGATTGGAAGGCTAAGGTTGGATGGGACCCCAGAAAAGAGATATTGAGTTTTGATGATATTCACAAATTTGATCATTTTCAAGATGAGTGGTTAAGAGATGAAAAAAATGAAAGATTTGTACCTTTAGGCATGAAGGGAAAACCGTTCAATGTATTTGAAACTGGTGGAACAACTGGATTACCAAAACAACGCGTTGGATGGGATGATTACAAGCATGACTATGAGATGTTTTCTAACACACTTTCCGATGAATTTTTCCCCAAGGGATCCAATTGGATAATGGTAGGTCCTACAGGTCCAAGAAGACTTAGGCTTGCAGTAGAACATTTGGCCCAGCATCGTGGTGGTAGTTGTTATCATGTGGATCTAGACCCTCGATGGGTGAAAAAACTGATCATTAGAAATCAAATTGATGAAGTGGAGAGATATCAAAAACACGTAATTGATCAAGCTGTAGAGATTATAAAACACAGAGACATAGGGTGCATGTTCACAACTCCGAAGTTATTAGAATCTATAGGTGAGAGAATTTCAATCCCAGGATCAGGTGTGAAGGGTGTTTTTTGTGGAGGAACTACAATGACTCCTCAATCCGTTAGATTTTGGGTCGAAGAAGTATTGGAAGGTAAAACTCATCTAGTTCCAACTTACGGAAATACTCTAATGGGACTAGCCGTCAGTCGTCCCTTAGATGATTCTTACAGTGTAACTTATTATGCTCCACAACCTCGCGCTGTTTTACGTGTCGTGGATCCAAACGAAACTGCTAAAACAATGCCTTATGGTGAATTTGGTAGAGTAGAACTAACCACTTTAACAAAAGAGTTTTTCATGCCGCGTTTTTTAGAGAGAGATGAAGCAATTAGGAGAGAGCCTACTAATGACTACCCATGGGATGGTGTTGGCGATGTTAGGCCATTTGGAGCAATGACTAAAAAAGTTGTAGAGGGGGTATACTAAAATGATCCCAGTAGTACCATTATTGAGAGGTGGCAAGGTTTATTCGAGCCTTGATGTACAGAATGTTAATCCAGTTACAGGGGGAGATGCCGTTGCTCAGGTAACAATGTCAAATTCTGGTCTTATCAAAAGGGATTTACTTAATCTTGAAGAATCTAGAGAAGCTTTGGCAAAGTTTACCACTCAAGAGCTTTTAGATATAACTTTAGCCGCAGGCGATATTTTCTTAAATGATGATTTGCCTGTTGGCTCTAGCGGACAACTGCAGAGTCCAGAGGATTATCTTTTAACACTTGCTGCAACAAGTGGCCTCCCTCATTCGTTAATAAGAATGAATATGAAAAGGCTCCATGGAGTTTTTAGTCAGGTCCCAACAATATTCAAAGGTCTTTCTAGAGGTCTTTCACCTGAAGTTCTTGATCATGGATACATAGACCAACATGAAGTCAAGGTAGCCTTTGTCCCCACAACTAATGCCCTTGGGGTAATACTCCCATCCAACAGCCCTGCAGTTAATGCGTTATGGATCCCTTCTATAGCAATGAAGACTCCTGTTATATTAAAACCAGGTAGAGAAGAGCCTTGGACCCCATGGCGAATTATCCAAGCCTTCATCAAAGCGGGTGCTCCCGCAGAGGCTTTCAGTTTTTATCCTGCAAACCACGATGGTTCTTCTGCGATTATTCGTAACTGTAAAAGAGTTATGCTTTTCGGCGGAGACGATACAGTTAGACAATATGAAAACGATTCTAGTGTCGAAGTTCATGGTGCGGGGCGCTCCAAAATTCTTATTGGTGATGATGAGATTGAAAATTGGAAAGACCATCTTGATCTAATTGTTAGCAGTATTTCGGCGAATTCAGGTCGTTCATGTATCAACGCAAGTTGCATTGTTGTTCCAAAGTATGCTGATGAAATTGCAAGTGCATTAGCTGATTCTTTAGTGACCATGGAAGCTAGATCACAAGATGATCCTAAAGCAACATTATCAGGATTTGCCAATCCTAAAATGGCTGAATGGATAAACGGAACTATCGAAGATGGTTTAGAGGAGGGTGGGGCAAAAGACATTAGTCTTGATAAAAGAGGTGGAACTGAACGCTACGTACAAAAAGATGGAATGCATTATATGCTTCCAACAATTGTGCGATGTGACTCAATTGATCATTCAATTGGAAATACGGAGTTTCTTTTTCCTTATGCTAGCGTTATACAAATGCCTCAAGATGAAATGATGAATTCCATTGGTAAATCGTTAGCCGTTGCTGCTATTAGTAAAGATCAGAAATGGTTAAACGAGTTGGTTGCTGCTGATCATATCGAAAGGCTAAATGTGGGAGCAATGCCCACTAATCACATTGAATGGGACCAACCCCACGAAGGAAATTTATTTGAGTTTCTTTATAGAAGAAGATCGATACAAGTCGCATAATGACTAATGCTGATGTTTATGATGTATGTAAGGACCTTGATTTTTCCAAGGATATAATAAACTTCGTTCACCTCAATTCAACTAAAGTAATATTTGGTCCAAATTGCGTTCGTTTTGTAGGAAATAAGGCAAAAGAGTTTAATGCGACAAAAGCATTAATTGTAACAGATTCAGGAATCCTTAATGCAGGTCATTTAGATGTGGTTTTAGAATCAATGAATGATTCTCAAGTTGATTGCATTGTTTATTCTGAAGTTACTGAAAACCCCAGCTCTTATGACGTTAATAATTGCGCGACTTTCGCAAAATCACATTCTGTTGATTTAATATTAGGTTTAGGTGGTGGTTCTAGCCTAGACACTGCAAAGGGAGCAAACTTTATCATAACGAATGGAGGTGAGATGAAGGACTATCGTGGAATAGATAAAGCCTCTAATGACATGCTTCCATTCTTTGCTATACCAACCACAGCAGGAACGGGAAGTGAATGTCAAAGTTTTGCAATTATTTCTGATACTGAGACTCATGAAAAAATGGCATGCGGAGACAAGAGAGCTGCTGCTAGAATTGCTTTCCTAGATCCCTTACTCACTACAACTCAACCATTCAAGATTACTGCACAAACTGGAATAGATGCAATTTCTCATTCAATTGAATCCTTGGTTACAAAAACTAAAACTGATGTCAGTGAAAAATATTCAAGACTATCATTCCATCTCATAAACCGATCCTTTGAAAATGTGATAAAAGATCCAGAAAACATTAATGCTAGATCGGACATGCTCCTTGGCGCTGCATATGCAGGCACTGCAATTGAATGCAGTATGCTCGGAGCTGCTCATGCTGCAGCTAACCCAATGACAGCAAAATTTTCTATCCCTCATGGTGTAGCTGTCGGAATAATGTTACCACATATAATTAAATATAATTCCTTAGATAATGAAGTTGCTGACGTTTATGATTCATTGATTGGTCAATGCCTGTCTGAACGTGTAGTAGAACTATTAAATATAGCCAAAATTAAAGTTCGTTTAGGTGAATATGGTATTACCAATAATGATTTATTAAGCCTGTCTGAAGCTGCCGCTACTCAATGGACTGGAAATTTTAATCCTCGCCGCGTTTCTGTAGATGATTTTTTAGAACTTTATAAGTCGGCTTTATAAAGAAATTATAGAGATTTCCCACTTGTATCAGTGAGTCATTACTATTAGATTAACTCTCTTCCATCTTAAGGATTTAAATCCTAATGGCTCGGTAGCTCAGTTGGTAGAGCAGAGGACTGAAAATCCTTGTGTCGACAGTTCGATTCTGTCCCGAGCCACTTCTTTCAATTATACAAAGTAGTCATTGTGAAGATATTTAGATTTATTGTTGGGCTAACCTTAGGAGCTGCACTCTTACGAATTGGGTATCATCATTTTACTAACCCTGAGATTTATGATGAAATTGTACCAAGCTATTTAGGTGATCCAAGATTTTGGACGTTATTTAGTGGAGCTATCGAGATGCTGCTAGGAATAGGTCTAATTGTAAATAAATCGAGAAGAATAACATCAAGAGTGCTTGTCTTCTTTTTTACTGTTGTTTATCTAGCCAATATGAATATGTGGATAAACGACATACCATTTAGTGGGACTAAATTAACTAGTAGTGGTCATATTGTTCGATTGTTAATTCAGTTAATTCTTATTCTAACCGCATTAAATTTGTCGGAGATACAGATAAGATATTCTAAGAAGAAATGAGAATTCATTAGGCTTGTTAGGACTACCTAACGTTTTTTTCGTGGACTATAATTTTTTCAATCCAAGGGTCTGATAATTCCTCAAAATCTATATCGCAATCAACTCTTTCTGTAATTGCCTTGCAACCAAGACGAATCATTTCAGTTTCCACATCTTTAGCAAATCCATTAAAGATGTCGTATGCAGAATCACCAAGCCCGCAAATTGCAAAGTTTTTCCCTTCTAGTTTCTTATCTGGTAACTCTTTGAGTTTTGTAAAATAATCTACAGAGTCATCAGGAGGTTCACCTGCGCCCCAGGTGCTAACTATAAAATAGATATTCGTATATTGATCAATATCATCGGGATCTGAATCGAACATATCTGCGCAATAAACTTCAAAACCAATATTTTCTATATCATCTTTTAATTTTTCAGCGACTTCCTGTGAATTGCCTGTTTGTGTTCCGTAGAGAATCTGTGATTTGTGCATTTAAAATATTCACAGATTTCTAATATTCCTGCTAATGCTGGATTGTTTTAAACTTTGCATCAATTTACTTAAATGATGAAATACTTGAATTCTTTGACTTTTGAATGATGAAAAATACATTCATTGAGTGTTTCCCTGCGTTATCGGCCTTAAAATATTAAATACTATTTTGTTTGAATTATGTTCTAATCGCAATTCTCACTTTAGTCTTTCAAAGTCCTCACACCTTATCTTTAATATACTACTTTTATTTCTTCTAACTCAAAAAGCATTATCAAACGATAAAGTATATTTTTTTAAAGATATATTACCAATTTTTGAACAAAATTGTCTTCAGTGTCATGGTCCAAAAAAACAAAAATCAGGTCTCCGAGTTGATTTGCGTAATTCTCTAATTGAAGGTGGTGATTCTGGTCTTCCAGCAATTAAACCTGGAGATTGGGAAGGTAGTTTTCTGATGGATGTAGTTACACATAAGGATGAAGATATGGCTATGCCACCTAAAGGTGAAAAATTGTTAGAGGTAGAAATAAATAAGATCATGCAATGGGTTAATTCTGGAGCTTACTGGCCAGGACAAATGCAGAAACACTCAGAAGATGAGATAATGCTCTGGTCATTCAGGCCTGTTTCTAAACCTAAGGTTCCATTAAAGAAAAAACCTGAATTAAGTTCACACCCAATTGATGCTTTCATATCATCCGAAATTCTAGAGAAAAATTTAATTATCAACCCTCCAGCTGATCCGCGATCTCTAATTAAACGAACATATATTATTTTTACAGGATTAATGCCGGATTCAAAAACTATTGAAAAATTTGTAGGGGATTATTTTATCGATGATGAGGCTGCATTTAAATCACTTGTGAATTCTCTGCTTAGCTCACCTCACTTTGGAGAAAGGTGGGCTCAGCATTGGTTAGACGTAATTAGATGGGCGGAAACTAATGGCTCAGAATCAAACTTATATAGAAAAAATGCATGGGTTTATAGAGATTACGTTATTAGATCCTTTAACAATGATTTACCATACAATCAATTCATTCGAGAACAGTTAGTTGGTGATCAACTTGGATCAGGCGATGCGACTGGATTCTTAGTATCCGGTCCTCATGTGCCAGCTGCTACAATTGGTCAAGAACCATCTGCAATTAGGCAAGCTAGATCTGATAGGATGGATGAAATTATGCAAACTGTAGGGGCATCTATTATGGGTGTAACGGTAAGCTGTGCAAGGTGTCACAATCATAAATTTGACCCTATTTCTATTAAAGATTATTACTCCATGTCTGCTGTTTTTCAGGGAGTTGAGTTTGGTGGGCGTTGGCCGGAATACGACGACAAAAACCCAAGAAAAATAAAAGTTGATGCAATATCACTTAATATCGAGAAACAAAGAAATATACTTAAAAATGGAATTGGATCATGGGAAGAAAATTGGGGAGGCTTTACAGATATGTATTTCCCCACAACGAATGTTGATGGTTTGAAAATAGATTTTGATTGGTCAGCTGTATCTATTGACGAACTTGAAATTTATGGACCAGATAATGAGATTAATGTTGCACTCACCTCAAGTGGAACAACAGTTAATTCTGATCCAGCTATGGCCGTTCCTCGGGGAGATTTGTATAAGGTTAACGACGGAAACTACGGTACTCAGAACTGGCGGTCAAAGAGTGATAAACCTGGTGCCAAACCTTGGATTGAATTCCGATTCAATAAAACAGTCAGAGTTAATAAAATACGGTTCAGTAAAAATAGGGAAATTTATTTTGAAACTGACTACTTGGATGATACACCAAATAACAAATTTCCCACTTTTAAGGTTTCAGTTCTTTTAGATAGTTCTTGGGTAGAACTTACTTCTTCAAAAAATATTAAACAAAAAATCAATAAAGATTCTAATTTATTCAATGCATCAAAGTCACTTCATAAACATATAGATCAGATTAAAGATGAAGGTCCTCAGCATAGTTTTGTAGGACGTTTTGTTAAACCTGCAATAACTAGGGTTCTTCACAGAGGTAGTCCAGAAAACCCTAGAGACGTTGTTGTTCCATCAGGCTTTAACATTCTCAATGGTGACCTTGGTCTTGATTCAAGTTCACCTGAAAACATAAGACGAAAAGCCTTTGCAGATTGGTTGGTATCTCCTGATCATCCACTTACTTCAAGAGTTATAGTTAATCGGGTCTGGAGCCATTTATTTGGAAATGGAATTGTTTCTACCACCAGTGATTTTGGGAACGCTGGAGCCAAGCCATCACATCCTGAGTTACTTGATTGGCTAGCTTCTGAATTTGTTAACCCTGTTGATACTGATATTAGACCATGGTCTATTAAGGACTTAATTAGGTTAATGGCCACATCCAATGCATTTCGACGTTCGAGTGCCCCTAATGAAGCTAACACTTTTAAGGATGCATTATCCACTTTTCTTTGGAGATATCCACCTCGAAGAGTTGAGGCGGAGGTCATTCGTGACTCAATTCTTATGGCTTCAGATAAAATTGACAAAAAGTTAGGAGGGAGAAGCTATAGAATTCATAATATTAAAAAGACATAT
>JAOFDG010000012.1 GCA_028033615.1 Verrucomicrobiales bacterium
TTTTGAAGCCTGATCCTGCGTCTCGGAAGCCATGATTAATTTTCGTTAGGTGAAGTTTAGTCTGTGCTAGAAGATGAGTTGGAGTGCTTAGCTCGATAATGAGTTCCTCAGTTTTAAAAAGAGGGCTCCATAATTGACCATGATTTTCATTGTCTTTGGAGGTAAATTTAACGGGTCTAGATCCTCTTTCGACCTTTACTAGACTGAGTGATGCGCCTTCTGGAAGATTGAATTCTTCAAAGGCTAAATTTATTGATTTTGCACCTTCTGACCTAACTCCAAACTTCCAATTAGAATTATTATTTTTGTGAGTCCAGGTCCCATGAGTAGTGGGCTTTATGTTTACGTTTCTACTTGTTGCAAATCGGAATATACCTTTTTCCTCAAGTGCGATAGCTTTTTTAATGAGAGGCTCGTGATTGATTGATGAGAGTTGGACTTTATTCTTGCCCGTAAAAATTTTAATTTTTTCTGTATTATTTTTTAGTAGGAAATCATCTGAATTTTCCAGTTGAGGTGCCTTTTGAATTACAGTCTCAAAGTTTCTTTTGTTTTCTAAATGAAAGAATTTTTTGTTTAGTAGGCAAACTATGAGAATTCCAAAAATGATAACTAACTTACATATATTCTTCATATGATTCTTTTATTGAACATTGTAGATGTTTTAGGCGCAACTAAAGGTTTATTAATATTAATAATAAAAAAGCGGCGGATCCCCGTGAAGGAAGCCGCCGCTTGTGGAGGTTTGTTTGTGTAAAGCTTTACTGATTTTCTTCGATTCTGAAGAAGAGCTTAGGTGCTCCTTCTAGTGGATTTGGTAACCACTCATCTTCTCCAGGATAGACGGTGCTCTCACCCTGTGAAGTAATGGAGTCATCAATATCTGCATCAAACTCCGCTAAACTTTCTGAGAAGTACAAGGCGTAGGTCTTATTAGGCTTTGAGTTCCACTCAAGCCTAAAGCCGTCTTCAGCAGCGTTGTAAATGATGTTGGTAAACTCAAATGGTATCGCGAGTCCGAGCATCTCTTCAATGCTCTTTCCGTCTCCACCATTCCAAATATCTGCAACCTCAAATGGTGCTAGGGCTCTTCCCCAAATAGCAACATCATCAACCTTGCCCTGCCAGTTACGGTTAGCCGCGTCAGGATTGTCTCCAATACGCATTGGGTTACCTCTGTCCGCTAGAGTTGCTCCTGACTTACGAGCCACTTCCTCTCCATCAAGGTAAAGGATTTGCTCCTGCGTCGAAGAATCGGTTACACCAGCCACGTGGTGCCAAGTCTCAGGGTCTTCGCCAACGGTCATCGCGACATTGTGGCGGTCCACGTCTCCGTTACCTCCAGTGAAGGTCAGCTCAGGTGGATTATCTCCACCGCGGCGGTGAACTCTCCATCCATTACCTTCGCCTTTAGCAATTAAACACTGCCAGCTCTTGTCTATCACCTCTGCGGTGTACCAAGCTGACACCGTGAAGCTTTCACCGGCGAAGTCGAATGCGTTCTCATCACCACTAATAAGGATACTCTGAGTGCCGTTTAAGTAAGCCGCGTCTCCAAACTTTCCGGTCTGGAACTCAATCGGGCCACTCTGCTCTTCACCATGATAATCGTCTGTGTGCACATTATCGAAGGTGCCGTCCATTGACCAGTAGGATACAAGGTTGGTATCGAACGCAATCGCCGTTTTCACTAATGGATCTGTACCATCCTGAATCTCATTAAAGTCAGTGATTCCATCTTCGTCCGTGTCCCTTTTATCAGGGTCGGTGCCAGCGGCAATCTCTTCTCCATCAAGTAATCCATCCTTATCTGCATCTGGATTTAAAGGATTGGTTTCATGGATTTCAATTTCAGCTTTATCACTAAGGCCATCCTCATCAGAGTCGGCTTTGTTAGGCTTTGTTCTAAGCTCAAACTCTTCAACGTTAGTAAGTCCGTCTCCATCAGGGTCACCCTCAGGGTCATCAACGCCATATTTTTCTTCCCACGCGTCAGGCAACCCGTCTTCGTCGTCATCCTCCTGAGTTGCTCCAATTGGACTCGTACCATCAGCTAATGCTTGAATCGATCCTTCGGGAAGTGCCTCTCTCCAAATAGTCACATCATCGACATATCCGTTATAGGTAATTTCTCCATTATTACGTCCACCAAAGATAAAGGTTCCTCCTCCGTTTGGCGCACGTTGCGCTTGTGGTCCTCCATCAACTTGTCCATTTAAGTAAATAGTTGCTGTGTCGCTGTCACCATCATAAACCCATGCGGCATGTACCCACTGCTCAGCTTCAAGGACGGTAGAAGCATTCCAGTCAGCGCCCCAGTGTGCACTGTGAAGTAGTCCTCCATTACGGATTCCGTGGTGGATACCTTGGTTTGTTTGACCCCACATAAAGCCTTGCCCTCCAGCTGAACCAATTGGCTTCATCCAGCAGGCGAACGTATAACTGCCGGTTTCGAAGTTGCTTATCATTGAGTTCATATCAATACCTGGAAAGTCAAGGTGACCGCCATTGAAGCTCGCTCCCGTTGTCGGTGATGGCCCTCCTTCAGCGCCTTCCACGTCAAAGGTCACGTCACCATCAACTTCGCCATCGTTAGCATTGCCACTTAGATCAACCGCATTCTCTTCAAAATCGAGGTAAAGAAACGGTGCAGGAAGAGCGCCCTTACTGTTTTCATCATTAGGGTCAGTTCCTCCAGCGATTTCACCGCCATCAGAATATCCGTCGCCATCTGAATCTTTATTAAGTGGACTTGTTCCAGTGTTTTCTTCATCTACGAGAACTCCGGTATTGGTTTCAACGCTATCGATCAAACCATCCTTATCGGTGTCGGCTTTCTTAGGATTGGTACCTGTATTAGTAGCACTAACAAAAGTTCCTGTGTTTGTTTCAACTCCATCACTAAGCCCATCTTTATCGGTATCTGCTAAGGTTGGATTAGTTTTAGTTTCCTCAAATTCATCAAGGTCAGTTAGCCCATCACCATCAAAATCTCCAGTCCCTGATCCAGGCCCTGGGCCTGCCGCATTACCATTAAGATCATCAAGATTATCGACAAGATTTTCTTCATAATAGTCAGGTAAACCGTCTTCATCATCATCTTCATTGTCTCTGCCGCTTGGGCTCAACCCTTCTGCAAGTGCTTTAATTTGATCTTCATCTAATGCGACTTGCCACATGGCTAAATCATCAATTAGTCCGTGGTAAGGGTGCTCACCGTTGTTACGAACTCCGATGAGTACGGGGCCTGATCCGTTAGGTCCGGTCTGATCTGTTTTTTCAGAATCGAATTCTCCATTCACATAGATGGCACCTCGACCCAATTCAGAGTCATAGGTGAAAGTCAAGTGAGCCCATTCGTCTGGGTTGAGGGGAAGCGTTCCACTGAAGTCTGACGCCCAGTGAGCATGGTAAGTATTACCACCTCTAAAGCCATTATGGATACCTTGACTGCCTTGACCAAAGATGAAAGCGTCTCCACTGAAGGATTGTTGATCAGGTTTGACCCAACAAGACATGGTGTAACTCATTGCAACTCCTTGATCTCTATTTCCAAAATCCGTTGGAGAATCAGAACCTTCAACGGTGATGTAACCGGTTCCGCCTATTGAAAATGCAGCTCCTGTGCCGGGAGTTGAACCTTGAGGGGCTCCTTCAGGAATTTCGATACTGAGTGAAGGTCTACCTCCAAACCTTAAGGCCATGTCCTTGATACTAATTAATGACACACCATCAAACGTAGTTGGTATTTTTAAAATAGCACTAGCCTTCCTTGAGAATTGAATATTTGTAATGTGAGCGCCAACAGAATTCACATAGTAGCGTACCAAGCTCCCATCACTTAACAGGAAAGTCTTTCCTTTATAACGAACACCTTTATCCCTTATAGTAAAATTATCACCATCCACCCTGATATCATAACTAGCTTTCTTGACTCTATCACCAGAATTAAAACCCGTAGATATTCCTACACAAATTAAAACTATGACGAATACAACCACCATCACTACTTGAGTATTTCTAATCTTTTCTTTTCGTGTAGCCTTTGATTTCTTTGCTTTAGATTTATGATTTATCGCATCCTGATTTAATTTTTTCCATTCCTTTAAATCTTGAATATAATTTGGCCTAGCTACTGCACTAGGCTTTGGAATTTGCGTCGATCTTGGCTCAGGTTTTGGCTCAGGTTTTGGCTCAGGTTTTGACTCAGGTTTTGACTCAGGTTTTGGCTCAGGTTTTGACTCAGGTTTTGACTCAGGTTTTGACTCAGAGATTTTGGAATCTTCATTATTAACTATGGCACCAATGATTGGTTTTTGATAAAGGGCGTCAAATCCCAAGACCCTATAGTTCATCTGAAAATCCTCCCCCGAACTCAAACTCTCGATAAATTCTGACTGATCTTTTGAGAAAAGCACAATAAAATCAAGGTCCTCGCCGTCGATAGAACAATCCGCTTTATATCCACTGTCATACGATGATTCGATCTGACGACCAAGGGCTTGCCTTACAGAATTAAATGATAAATTTATGGAAAATTCATGACCTTTTACAGGTTCAATAAATTTGTCCATGTCTGAGGAGAATAGTCTACTAGACTTAAGACTCCTAAATATCTCGAGTATCTGTTCTTTGGTCACCTTCTTAAAATAACCTTATCAGTAATGCGAGGTGAATATCTATTATAATTTTTAAAGAAATTTGGAATACTCTAACAAAAATATATTAATTCTAATTAATCACTTAGTTCCTGATGCTTTTTGAACCCCATAACCAATTCCAATAAATACTAAACCAATTAATACTCCTCCCGCTTCACCTTCTGAGCAACTGCCAAGAGTTGTTAGCGCTCCAATGCCATAAAAGAACAATGAAATACATCCAGCACCACAATTATTTTTCTTTTCCTCTGAGCCGGACTCTGCGGTTACTGTTGAATATGATTCATCATAAGATGTATCCACAACAGAATTATCATCAGCTCCAAATGTTGGAACATTAGAGACAGTAGGCAATGGAGGCACTACCCCTGCAGTTAATGGCGGCGTAATATCGCTAGCTTTAGAAGTGGTCTTACTAGCAATAATGTTATCCCATATATCACTACTTGCATAGAAAGCATGCGCACCAGCTTTGCGGAATTTATTTTGTATTTCTTTAGCCTCCTGCTCAGTGCATTGTGACTTTATGACGAAAGGTGTATCCTCGATTAATGCCTTCGCGTCAGCCAAACTTAGTCCACTAATTACATTCCGTAGAGCAACGATTGTCCCAATTTTATTAGACGGCTCCTCATCTACGCCCACATCAAACAAGAGCCCCTCAGCCGATACTGATTCTGATACAGACTCTTCAATAACGACTTCATCAGGTTCTGAAGGAATAACAGATTCTGGCCTCCAAGACTCTGCTTCAACGTCTTCAACTATGTCTTCAGTAACTTCTTCTTCTGCAGGAGGAACTTCATTAGACTCTTCTAATTTATCTTCATTGGTAGCATGCTTAGGCTCATCTACTCCATCATCAGCAGGGACTGATTCATTGCTAGACGCAACTTCATTAGAATCACTCTCTTCCTCAAGTAATTCCATTTCGGTACCTATCTTACCAAAAATTACCCTCTGATATAAAACGTCGTACTCAATAAAACGAACAGTCACCTGAAAGTCTTGTCCGACCTGTAATGATTCAACTAGATCATTATCTTCAGGACTGAAAAGTATATCACATTCCACGTCCCACTTCTCAGCAGTACATAAAACTTTCTGACCATCATTGTATACCTGATCCTTTTGACTTCCAAAGGAACGAGATGCAGACACAAAATCCAATCGAAGATCAAACGTTACACCCACATAAGGTTCCATTAATTTATCAACTTCAGAGCTTAAAAGCCTTTTCTCTTTGAGCTCACGAAGTGCGCTCATGATTTCTTTTTTATCAGCCATCCTTTAAGTATAATATCAAATACCTTCGGTACCTAGAAGAAATAAAAACGTGTATTGAGAAATACTCTATTATAAATAACTAAATATTTTATAATTAGAGACATTCAGCCCTTTAACTTAAAAAACGCTTCTCTTTTTAAGAATTATCGAAAGAAATTAATTTTTTGTTGAAAAACGGTAGAACTTTTTCCCCTCTGGAAGATCTATTTTTCTAATAAAAACATCCTCGATAGGGTCCCAAGTAATCAGATCATCGCTCTCTTCCAAGCAAAGAGTTAGAGTCAAATCTCCAGTCAGCGGATCTGCTTCTAACAAAACAGTTTTCACTCTTCCGTCAACTACCTGCCCAGGGTCTACTCCTTGTGAAAGCTCTTCGATCCTTTGCTGAAGCACTGTAATTTTTGTCATTGCAACCGACCACGGCACCACTCTTTCTCCCCCAGCTATGTAGCCGTTGATATATTCATATCCATCTGGAAGAATTATACCTTCAAGAACAGCCTCTTCAAACTCAACTTCATCTAGGCCTGTAGAACCAAATAAATTAGCACCACTCAGGTTGGCCTTAGTGAAATTAACACCTTCTAAAATAGTACCCGATAAATCAGCATCACTAAAATCCACTTCAGAAAAATTAGCTTCTGTGAGGTTAGCCGTCGGACCAACTAGATACCCTTTAACAATAGACCAGTTCTCTGGAAGGGCAGTCGGCTCACCCGAAACTGAACCAGAACTAATTCCGGACAAATTCGCTTCTGATAAATCTAAATCTTTAAGATTAATCCCATTCAGGTTTGCCTTTGGCCCAATAAGGTAGCCATTAATAATTGTCCATCCTTCAGGTAACGCCAAAGGTAAACCCTCAACGCCTCCAGAACTAACATTACTCAGATCGGCCTCAGAAAGATCAAAGCCCTCGAGATCCACACCAGAAAAATTGGCTCCAATCAATATAGCCGTCGGTCCAGATAAATAACCGTTTATTAATTTCCATCCTTCTGGAAGAGATTCAGGGTTACCTGAAACACCACCAGACACCACACTCTTGATATTCGCTCCAGAAAAATCTGCATTCTCTAGGTCACTATCGGTAAAAATTGCATTCTCAAGATTAGCGTCCTCAAAGAGAACATTCTCCAAGTCAGCTCCCGTGAAGTCAGTACCGTTAAGATTCAATCCTGAAAAATCAGCAGATTTAAGGTCTGCGCTAGCACCAACGAGATAACCATTAACTATTGACCACCCTTCGGGCAAACTTTGAGGCACCCCAACTAATCCACCTGAACTGACTCCATCTATTTTTAAAGACTCCATATCAAGATCAGTCAGGTCAGCTTCAGCCAAATTAACTCCAGGGCCGATGAGGTATCCATTCAATAAGACCCAATCCTTTGGCAAACTCAAAGGCTCGCCAGTAATACTTCCGGAACGCACATCTCTGAGGTCAGCTTCATCTAGCTGGACTCCTGCAATATTAGCCCCCCTAAGATCTGCGCCTCTGAGGTTTACTCCTGAAAAATTTGCTGGGTTTAGACCTGTTAAGACTTCTGCCTGACCATAATTATTTCTACCCCAGCCAACCATGGTTCCATCATTTTTAATCGCTATATTGTGAACTGTTCCAGCCGTTATCGATTTTACTTGGTCAAGACCATCAGGGACATCGGCCTGACCATAATTATTTCTACCCCAGGCCACGACTACCCCATCGGCCTTAAGAGCCAAATTATGATATCCACCAGCATCGATGAAAGTAACACCTTCCAAATCTTCTGGAAGAGTCGCCTGCCCATAAGTGGAATCTCCCCATGCAACAATTGTTCCATCCTCTTTCAAGGCTAGTGAATGAAAGTATCCTGCCGAAATTAAAATCACATCAGTCAACCCCTCAGGCACACTACACTGCCCATAATCATTCCTACCCCAAGCAATTACACCACCAGATTCAGTGAGGGCAAGGTTATGTTCACGACCTGCTGCGATAGCTTTGATATTGCTAAGCCCATCTGGCACAGTTGATTGACCTTTATTATCTCTTCCAAAACCTATCACATTACCATCTTCAGTAAGTACAAGGGAATGCGTATATCCAGACGCGACTTGGACTGCAGGAGCATCTATTTCAGGAATCGTTGTCTGAGAGTAATTATTTCTCCCCCATGCGTAGACTGCACCAGCTTGATCAACTGCCAAAGAGTGATAATAACCACCATCCACAGAAATAACATCAGATAGATTCTCTTCAACAGCTGTCTGACCATATTTTCCCCAACCCCATGCTAGGCAATCCCCTTCTTCTGTAATGACCATATTGTGATAGTATCCAGAAATTAACGCCTTCGGTGGAGATCCGCTTAAATTTGCATCCGGCCCAACATAATAACCATTAACTGTGCCGGTTCCATCTGCACCTATTTGTGCTGTGACCTTTATTGAAAAAACGAAAAGTAAGAGTAATTGAAAAATTGATATCTTTTTCATACTTAGGGAGACGTCGGATAATGCCATGTGAGATTTGTATTTTTAGTTTTTATTTTGTTAGCAGATTGTTGCAAGCCTATTATTTTCTTTGATTCTGTATTTTGAGCCCACCCTTTACTTCCTATTGAGTATAGCCCCTTATCTTCATTCTCATAAAGATAAGATTCACCAGTAAAAACGTCATTCGGCAGTTTTTTAGCTAAATTTTTCAAATCTCTTGGATAGCCTCCATTTCTGAGCTTATAAGCTTCAATGGCGCAGGCGATATATGCATGATCAATCATCACTTGGACTGTCCCAGCTTTAATCATAGTTGAGGATGAGGGCATTATTAAGCTGCTAATTAGATTAAAAGGATGAGACTTATTATTCTCTAAGTATTGATCTAAAGCTGTTAATTTATTGGGGTAGACTCTCCTCTCCAACTTATCAAATCCTTCCCTAGTATATTTGAAGTAAAGTATATTTGATTGAGCCTGGCTATTATTGATGAAAGCAAGGGGTGAAATATAAAACCATTGAATAGATTTCATTGATTTCAATGGAACACCATATGAAATTAATCTAGCTCGATAGGCTGTAGAATCCTGAATTGCCAATTCTCGTAAATAAGAATGCACCTGATTTAGATTATGACGATCAAGTTCCAAACCTTTTGAAAGACCTTCAATAGTATTGATTGAACTTAATTTTTTCTGTATTTCCTCTAACTGTTCAATGTTCCATTTCCCTTTAGCTAGACCTTCCCATATTGGACTTAATAAGCTCTTCAGCATGCTTAACCTTAAGGTCTGAACAACTAACCTTGGATCATTTTTAAAACATTCAGTAAGAAAAAGAGCCCTTCCAACATCTTTGAATGCATTTATTGAGTCACCCTTTTCAAGTAAAACATGACTCCTTAGAAGGAACCACCATTGGGCATTCATGTGAACCAACTGTGGACTGGCAGACTGATTCCATGCCTCAATAAAAGCCCCTTGGATTTTATAATCTAAATTGGAGTTATATAAGGGCCTTTCATTAATAGCGATTTCCAAAAGCTTTAGATCTTTTTCAATGTCGTTAATTACAATTAATACATCATCAATAGGATCACCTGCTTCTTCCGGTTGGTTCCAATTCTCGACACCATCGCTACGAAAACATTCTTGGAAATCTATAAAATTAATAAATTCCTGGTTCTCTTCATACGAAAACGCGATAATGGGCGCACTGATTTGAGGCTTAGGTTTGTTTAAAATTTTTAATTCTTTTTCCTTTAGAATATCCGCAAGAGCGAAGTTTCTTTCATCTGGAACAGCTGAAGGGATAATATCTCTGAAATTAAAATTGAAACCTTTTTCTTCAAGGTCAGATTTTGTAGAACCCCAATTCTTTGAACTGCTAATAGTATAAAAATACCTTACAGACGCCCCAATCAAAAGGACAACTGATATAACAATGGTCAGCAGTTTAAGCTTTTTCTTCATTAACAAAGCAACGCATATTATATATTTAACGTGAAGATATTGTTAAAATAAGAAATTAACTCAAAGGGAACTCTTTATGAAATCTGTCATTAAATTATATAGGTGTATAGTTGTGTTTTTTCCTTCCCTAATAGAGTGCGTTCCTCGCGGATAAGTCATCATGGAAAACTTTTTATTGTGACTAATTAACCTATCGACCAATTTTTCAAATGTTTGATAATGGCAATTATCATCCAATGCACCATGTACAATAAGCAAGTCTCCTTTGAGTTGGTGTGCAAAATTAATTGGTGAACCCTCTCTGTAGGCCTTTTGATTTTCTCCAGGCAGCCCCATGTATCTTTCCTGATAGATAGTGTCATAGTGCCTTTGATTAGGAACGGAAGCCACAGCAATTGCAGTCTTATATAAATCAGGATATTTGAATATTGCATTTAAACTCATTGAGCCTCCTCCGCTCCAACCCCATGAGCCTACTCTTTTCGCATCAATATAGAGACGCTCATCTAGAACTTTACTGACAGCTGCAGCCTGATCCTTAGGCGGCAAGATACCAATCTTACCATTAGAAGCCTTCCTCCAATCACGACCCCGAGGAGAAGCGGACCCTCTATTATCAAAACTCATAATAATATAGCCGTGCTGAGCAAGCATCAGGTGCCAAAGATGACTTGATCCTCCCCAGCTGTCTCGAACAACTTGCCCCACTGGCTCACCATAAACATAAACAAGTAATGGATATTTCTTGTTGGGATCAAAATTAGGCGGCTTAATGCACTTTGAATGCAGCCTGTGTCCATCTCCGATATCAACATAAAAATATTCAACAGGACTTTTTTTAAGGTTATTGAATTTCTTTTTTAGTTTTTCGTTATCTTCAAAGACTTTAATCACTTTATAATCCGGGAGAGTAACCAGCTTAGTCACAGGTGGATTCTCTGCATTAGAAGAACTTACTATCGCATGGCTACCATCTGGCGAAATATTATAATTATGAGTCCCTTTGATTTCTGAATCAGGCGTTACCCTTTCATTCCCTGAGCCATCTTTACCCACACGGTAAAGGTAACGTTGAGAAGGATTCTCAGGTGAAGCAATATAATAAAAATGCTCTTCATTATTATCCATTCTCAGAAGCTTAATGACATCGAATTCACCAGGGGTAATCAGCTTAAGGTTTTTGCCATCAGATGAGTACGAATAGACATGCCTCCATCCATCACGGTCACTTATCCACGTAAATTTGTTATAATTATCTTTCCAATAGATCTCGTTACTCGCATACACCCATGCCTCATCCTGTTCTATTAAAATCGGGTCCACTTTACCGCTACCAGGATCAACTCGAAGTAGAGTGTTCTTATCCTGCGCCCGATTAAGTTGCTGAATAACTAGACCTCCAGCTCCCTGCACCCATTCCATTTTTGCTATATAATTGTTTCGTAAGTCATCAGACGATTTTACCCAGACCGTTTCCTTTGAGTTTAAATATCTAACACCCACCCTACAAATAGCATTGCGTTGACCAACCTTTGGATAAGCAAAACTATTTAATTTTGGATAAAGCCCCGAAACATTATCAACCAAGGCATGCTTTCGTACAGATCTCTCATCAAATTGCCAATAGGCTATGGCTTGACTATCTGGACTCCATCGAAACCCATCTCTTAAGCCAAGCTCTTCCTCATAAACCCAGTCAGAAGTGCCGTTAATAATTCCTTTTGAACGATCAGACGTTATTGGTTTTATTGAATGATCGAGTAGATCTTCAACATAAATATTACGCTCTCTTACATAAGCAACTTGATTTGAGTCTGGAGAAAATTTAGCGAATTGAAGTGTTGAAGCGCGGGCATCACCACCAAGCTTTCGAATCTCACTAGACCCTCTGTCTAGTACCCAGTAATCCCCTCTTGTTTTACTCCTCCAGACACGTTTTGAATTAGTATAAATAAGAACATAGGCTTTATCTTTTGAAAAAGAATATCCATCAATAGGAATTGGCTTATCAGAACCTGATGGGACTAAATTTGCAACCTTGACGAGGGGTTTATCTTTACCATCAGATAAATTGTAGGCCCATATCTCTTTACCTTTATTCTCTCCTTCAGCGTCCTTAAGATAAAAGTACTCTTTTCCATCATCAGACCAACGTGCAGAAAATCTTTTTGAGGAAAATTCTTTATCTTTAAAGATTCGATCAATGGACAATTGACCTGCATTTTCATTCTCTTCAGAAAACAGGAGGTAAGATCCATTAATAATTAAAAACGAAAGATTGATTATAAGAATTCTAATGAACATTCAACTGAGCTTTTGTTATCTCAATTGAACCTATTCACATAAAAAGAACCAACACTTTTTATGAATTATTCATACTAATAACTCTATGTTTCTATTACTGTGAGCCGTTTAAGATCTTTATCAGCTAAATCCACAAGAACATAATCCCCATCTTGGTTTACCCTAAAAACACCATACTTTGCTGTTTCATATTTTTTTTCGGTATTCTCTTTAAAAAGAAAACTCTCTTGCTCTACATCGATACGGTAAAAATATTCAGACCCGTTTTCACGCCTCCTTCTTGCTTTTATTTTGAACAGTATTTCATTAGCCGCAAGTAGTTGATCATCCTCAAGTCTATTGAAATTGGCAACTCCTGATTCGTTATAGCGAAGAACAATTCTCCCGGAGAACCAAACTTTGCCAGAATTAATATCTTCCTCTTTCACTTCAATTTTCTCTCTTTCCAGAGCAAAATTAATTATCATATACTGCCCTTGCAATAGTGAAAGTGGATCAACCGGGGCCAATTCAAGTAATATTTCCTTTCCAGTTAAAATCAATTGGTCTCGATCAGCTTTTACCTGAAATGCATAAATTATGACTCCGATAACAAGGATTGATATTATTAATTCTGATATTCTTTTCATGCTTTCTGTTTGAGAGTTTGGTCCTTGTCAGAAGGTGCAAAGGCCCAAGTCTTATAGACAAAATAAACGATCAACACTAGAGCCGACTTTATCATCAGTATTATACCTGTATCCATCAGCCCAAGATCAAGGCGGCGAGTAATTTGAAAAAGAGCTATCGGTAAAAGAAGAATACCTAATAGAGAAATAATACGGTCATGTTGAGCGTATCCTAAAACAATGATAGCAATCGCAAGAACAGGACCAGTCATCAACGTAGAGCTCAACAAAAACAAAGCCAATATTGAAACGACTACGACTCTTTTCTTCTCCCCAATTTTTCCACCGCATGACCAAATTATAACGAAAACAGAAACAAAGAACATCACGACAGGAGCTGAAAATATCATTATAAGATCCTCAATCGAAATCTTTGATTCTTTCAACAAATCACCTATCTGAAGAATCCCAGGAGAAATGGCCGTAATAGCAACGGCAAGTCCAATGGATGTTGAAAGAAGCCCTGTGCTTATCGGTCTAAATGTCCGAGTCACTTGAGGGTGAATCATCATTAAAAATGCTAAGGGCGCAACTAAGGAAAAGAAGGCCATTGTGGTTATTTCCTCAGACCATGACATTTGCTCTATAAACCAGAGTAAAGCCATCACAAGACATGAAGTGAATGAAATAAACCTATCCATGTACAAGCTGTAAATAGGATATGTTACACAGGTAAAAATAATATTTACCATTAGTGAAGCGCCCAGCACATCATCAGGCTCAAAAGCCGCAGTAAATCCGGCAATACACATGATTTTTCCTGAGAGAATGAGCGCAAAAGAAAAAAATGTTAAAAAAGCCTCGAGAGGCGTGTCTTGTTCTATTTTGCGACCATAAAGGTAAAGAGAAATAGCACAGATAACATGAACAAGCCCGACTCCATAAATTAAGCTCTCATCAATCCCTAAAGTAACGCCTACAAAAGCCATAAGAAAACCAGCTGTAACAAAAGAGCCTACACCAATTAAAGCTCTTAGATAAATTGGCATCTGATTTTTTTGAATACGTTCACCAGCAACCTCACGTGCCAGCTCTTCATCGATTTCAAAATCATTAGAAAGAGAACCTATCAGCTCTGAGGCTGTTATTTCTTCAGAGCTTTTATTCATGACGAATTTTCTACCCCCTCTCCCTCTTTAGAATTATTATTTCTAAGACTAATCCTGAATTTATTGAGTAAAACATAACTTCCCCAAAAAATAAGTATACTAAAGATTAACCCAAGAACCGGCAACACTTCATCAGGGACATCAATCTCTTCAAATGTAATCATTGCATTGATAAGAACAAGAAAATCAATACCAAGAACAAAGAGAGCCAATGACCAAAGATCAGTCTTTACTTTCGAAAAATAGAAAATACCCCCTATTAAAAAGAGAAAACCAAAACCCATTAAAATAAGATCTAAAACGTGAATTCGGTCAAACCCATCATCAATTAATGATGCGTAAGTCACCACAATATGCGCAATGGTTGGGAAAAGCGCATAAAGAGCCAAAAGAAACCGAAACCAACGAGATCTTATCCAATCCCACGAAGAGTTACTCTTTGAAATTTGACCAACAAACTCAAATAGAAAAATGAACGCAATGAAAGAGACGACACTAAAGAACAAATAAGGCTCTTCGATATAACGACGAAAAGAAATTTCTAAATTAGAAATCTCTGATATTAAATAAAAAGGAAATAATAAAATCCAAATTGCCCACAAAGGCAGGAACCTCGCCACAATAATTATCGGCAGAGGCAAAAATATAAGCCGCCTAAAGAACCAAGCTGAGTCTGCGTCTAATTGATAATTCTGAGTCAATATCACAAGCATTCCCTCAATTCCTAAAACCACACCACAGGCAAATAACTTTCCAGCAAGACTTGAAATCCCCTTCCACCAAATTCCGACGAGACATATCACCATCATGAATTGAGGTATCAATAACCTCATTAAATTACCCAAATCCTGCCAATTGGCAGCCATAACCATAATGAAACCAAAGGCAAAAAACACAGCCGCCACAGCAAGAATAGAATTTAATACAAGCTTTCTAGTAGCCGTTCTGGGGTAAAGAGTATTAAAAGCCCTCTGCTTAGCCTTCTTACTAATAACGCCTCGAGTGTAAAGAAGATCCACTAACGGCCTATCCGCTGACATATTCTCTACAGTTGTTGGCTCATCACTGCCAACGATATCTCTCAACGTACTCACCTAATTACAGATAACATTATAATGTTTATGCTTACAGTGTACCTTGGAAAATAGAATTTTATATAATCGATTATTTTTTTTTAAACATCATCTAAAATGATACTCCACATCCTCGAAATATAATCCTGAAGCATTAGATTTAATGAAAGTAGAACAAGTAAAGTATATCATATGGGCAAAAGACATTGAAAGATGCATCAATTTTTATACCACTCTATTTAATGCCAATTTAATAAAGAAAAACGAACACATTGCAGAACTTGAAATAAGCAATTCTCTTATTGGTATTCATAGCGGAGGCGAAGGAAAGAAGACGTGGACTGGAATTAGTTTTCAAGTCCCTGACGTGGTCGAAGGCGCTAAGGAATTAATTGCCTCTGGCGGAAATTTAAGTCGCGAACCCGAACCTGAAGATGATGAACCTCCTCACCTTGCCATGTGTGAGGACACGGAAGGTAACCAGATTATGTTGACCCGAAACAGGAGTTAGTTTTTATGAGATAAATTGAAAGAGCGCGCAAAGGCGTGACGTTACATTGTAGTAGTTACAATTGATGAATCTCTTTATTCTACCTGCGTCCTGCGTCCTTTTTATTTTACTAAGATTTCTATTCCATCACGAACTCATTATTAGTTTATGGATATTAGTCTGGGGAATTGATGCGCTCATTATCGTTCTCAGTATTATCAGCATCATTCAACTAATCGGCACTATAAGAAAAAAAAGTAACAAATTAGCAGGTATTTTTCTCTGTACGTTAATTGCTATCGGCAGTGTCTCCTACAGTACGAACTTCGTTAAAGATCTGGGACTCAAGCTAAGATTTCACCGATTAAAACCAAAATACTCTGAAATTGTTAAAAATTTAAATTCCGAAACGATACCTCTTGAAGGAACTCACCTTGGGATAAACTACAAGTCAGAAACTGATCCTATTTTTAGAGTCTCTTTTTCTTGGGATGGAATTACAGATAACTGGTATGGAATCGTTTACGATCCTAGCGGGAAAATAATGCGCTGCAATGAGTCCGACCCCAGATTTCCTGATAAGGGTCCAAAAGATGATGTTGAGCTCGGTAATATAAGAATGATCTTTGGTGGCCTTCTATACAAAGCAGACCGCCTCGGAGGTCACTGGTATTTGTGCTGGTTCACCTAGTTTTACCTCTCATTTTACCAAATATTTGATCTTGCGTCCCGAACTCAAGATTTGATATATTTAATGAATATGAAAACTACTCGTCGTAAATTTTTATCGTCATCGGGTGCAGCCACAGCTGCAGTCGGATTTCCTTCAATCATTCCATCATCCGCACTAGGCAATGCTGATAAGCCAGCCCCAAGTAACCGTATCGTCATGGGCGGTATTGGTATAGGCAGTATGGGACGTGGTGACCAAGGAGCCTTTCTTGGAAAGAACGACGTTCAGTATGTCGCTGTTTGCGATGCAAGAAAAGGTGCAATGAATCAGGCAAAGGCTAAAACTGATGCCAAGTATGGAAATAAGGATTGTAAAACTTACGCCGATTACCGTGACATTCTTTCTCGTGATGACATTGATGCCGTTCATATTGCAACACCTGACCATTGGCATGCTCAGATGATTATTGATTCTTGCAGGCATGGTAAAGATGTTTTTTGTCAAAAGCCGGAGTCTCTAACTCTTGGAGAAGGCTCACTCATGGTTGAGACTGCTAAGCGTTATGGGAGAGTCGTCTCAGGAGGAAGCCAAAGAGTTTTACAAGATTACAAAGGGACCGTGCTTAGATGTTGGAACGGAAGCTATGGAAAAATCAACTCAATCAATGTTAACGTCGGACCAATGTCCCAACCATGTAATTTAACGCCTGAGAATCAACCCGATGATATTGATTGGGAAATGTGGCTAGGACCCGCGCCTTGGGCACCTTACAATTCAAAAAGATGTTCAGGAAGTTATTCAACTAGTGGTAACAGCTGGAGGTCATACATTGATTATTCTGGTGGAGGAATGACGGATTGGGGCGCTCACCACTTTGGCGGAGCAACGTTTGCAGTCGACGTCCGTGAACTCCAACCTAATAAAGTGATTCTTGATGAAAAAGATGGTAAGAAATTCGTCAGCCTTAAGTACTCTAACGGTATTGAGATCACTCACAACAAACCTGGAGTCGGACAAATGCATGTTGGTAGAGATAATGTTCAACGAGAAGGAAAAGAAGTTCCAAAGTATGCAGGTAACAGTGGCATATCAGGTGACTTTATTGATTGCGTAAAGACTAGAAATAAACCTTTCCGTCACATAGATTACGCTATCAACTCTATGGCAGTACCTCACTTGGCAACGATTGCGTACAGACTAAATCGTTCACTGGAGTGGGATTCTGCTAAACAGCAATTTGTAAATGATGTCGAAGCAGATCGTCTTCGTAACCGTGCACGCCGCGAACCATGGCAAATTTAATTAAGTGCAATTGAGTAAAAATATTAAAACCTTTCTTAGAAAAAAATTATGTTAGACCAAGCCTTCGAAGCCCTAAAAACATACAAATGGGGAGTAGACCCCAAAGCAATTAAAGCCATTCAAGATACTATAGTAGCAACGCATGGAGATGCTGCAGCTCGAAAAGACCTTGAATCAAAACTTGCCGCTGTACTTGCTACAGACGCACCAAGAGCCGCCAAAGATAGTGTTTGTCGATTCCTTAAAACGATCGGAACAGCACACTCTGTAGAAGCTCTAGCCAAGTTATTACACGACGAAGAACTCTCACACATGGCTCGTCATGCTCTTCAAACTAACGATGCTCCAGAAGCTGTGAAGGCTCTAGTTGGAGCAATGGGCAAAGCCCCTAAAAAAATCAAAATTGGTATCATCTCTTCACTTGGTGCCCGAGGAACAGGCGTGCCTATTGCTCCTTTAGCGAAAGCTCTTGCGGACAAGGACGCTGAAATCTCTACTGCTGGGGCACTAGCGCTCGGTGCAATCGGATCCGAAGAAGCGGTCAAGGCTTTAGCAGCTGCAAAAGCAACTGATGCAAATAAGATTGCTGTCTGCGACGCCATGTTCCAATGCGCTGAGAACATGCTTAATCACGGAAAGAAATCCGAGGCAAAAGCTATCTACTCTACGGTGCTAAAAATCGGCCCAACCAAGGCAGCCAAGATGGCTGCTGACATTGGTGTCAAGGCCTGCGCCTAGTATAGCTTATCTGAAAATTTAACCGAGTGGCCTGAAAGAAAATCAGGTCACTCGAGTATTTTCTCTGCAATGATGCGAAGCCTCTCCTTTCCGAGAAACTTAAAGGACGGCATCGGCGCTAGCTGAGGATTATTTTTTTTCGGGTCCATGGCCCATTCAACAATTCCTTTGGGGTTCCCAGCATAACGACTACGTATAAATTCAAGTGAGGGTCCCACAGTCTGATCCTTCGGCTGATGACAGGCTATGCATGCACTTACTAAAACTTCAGGGTCATTAAGATCAGACCTGACAATGACAGGATCTACACCAAAAGTCTTCTCAATTTTTTTATAGCTTTTGTAATTGGTAAACGGTTCCCCTAACTCATGGATCGTGGCAAAGATCTCGGTCCTCTTCTCATTATCAAGATGAAGGTGAAGCTGATGGACCGGCTCAATCTGAGGGATCTCGATGAAAAGCTTTGGAGCGTCTGCATCCCTCTGAACGGAAAGTATTTCGAGCCTGTCATGGCCAACCCTGTTCGGGTCCGAGACCGAATATTCTTTGGACCCGTAGCTGGGCCCGTACCTGTAATTCCAGTGCTGAGCGTACCATTTTTTATGGTCTGGCTTGGGAACTGATTCCTCATTGGCAAAGGTCAGCAATATACCATTTTCTCGGGCCTCAAAGGCAACGGGGTAAGGAAAGTATTCGGTTTGATTATTGTATCTGACTCTCTGTAAAGCCCCATCAGAGATGCCGTAATTGCCCCATCCCTGAGAACTGGCAACATAGAGCTGACCATCATGTGGAGAAAACCTGCCACGGTGCGAACCGGCGAGAAAAGATCCCGGAAGAACCACTGCAGCTCCCTGTGAAGATTTATTCAACGGCTCTCTAAGAAGAATAAAGTGCTTGGCAAATCCCGAAGAAAAATGAACCCACTGACCGCTCAAAGGTCCCCACTCATCACTGTCAATAAAGACCTGTCCTCCACTCGAATTATCAACACCTCTTGGAAGGTAAAGCATCGGAGCAACATAACCCCGCTCACCTTCTCGTGGCCCACCTGCACCGAAGTGACCACCAAAACTCACGTCACAGATGGCACTGGCTGGGGTCCAATTCCCTTCCTGAACACTAGTAAGAACAGTATTACCATCTGGTGAAATACCAAGCCCGTTTGGGTTACGAAGTCCAGTCGCCAGGACTTCAATCTTATCTTTATCGACTCGGCAAAGCCCCTGATTACCTGAAGCAAAGAACCACCGTCCAGAAAGATCTCTTTCAAGACCAGTAATAAAATCATGCCCACCCGCCGAGGTCTGATGAACTCTTGATACTGGTTCATAGTAATCGGCTTCTTCATCATTGTTACGATCGTGAAGCGCAACAATCTGGTCACGGCACATGACGTGAATAACCCCATTAACAACTTTAAGTCCTAGCGGTTGATGGAGGCCGGCGGCGTATCTCTTCCAGGTAAGCTTATGGAGGCTAGGTCCAGAAACATCACAGATCCAAACATCACCGTGCATAGTGCAAACGGCTATCCTTCGTTCCGATATAAAGTCATGACCTCCCGGAAACATGAGAGCTTTCCATGGATTATTGTATGGAAGGGTAAGTGTATCAATTGCGTAAGGAGCCTGATTTCCAAGTTTTCCTTTCGTTATAATTTTCTTTGTCCACTGAGGCGCCGGATCCTTGGGAAGCTTCGCTTCAACCTCATGCACCTTCCCATCAATGACGACAGCTGTCCTGTAATTAACCTTACCGGTAGCAGGTATATACCAGGAGAAAATGACTCGGTCACCGTCACGATAAATGCCAAGGAACTTCGCTCCCTCGAACTCAGCTTTAATATCAACCAGTTCGACTGACTTTCCTCCCATCGGAATTCCATCCATGACACCACGCCGCACATCAGTCCAGGCCACGAGATCACCCGACCAAGCAACAACAAAGCGCATCTTATCCGTATCAAAGACGACGTTCAGAGGTTCTTTCTGACCAGGCGCGGATGGAAGGCGTACGCTCACTGCTCGGGGAATAGTCAGTCCCTGACCACGGAACACTCCACTGACCATGGACCCAATGTCCATGTCCTTAACTCTGCCATCTTTCCAAGTCTCCTGATCGTTCTGGTTCCCCCAATGACCAGTGTGTGCACCATCAAGTCCTGGAAAAGCCTTGGGTTCCTGCTCCCTAGCAAGGGCCTGCTTCGCATAAAAATCAAAGATACGGTGACGGTTTACGTTCGCTTCCCAATAAGGGTTCGATTCAGAGTCCAGCGGCTTAGCATTTATGTTCCGAGAAGCCATCGCCTCCACCTTCGGTTTGTCTGGAGCCTTAATCGGTCTCGAACCAGCTGATCCAGGCTCATTATAATCGCGGATGAGCCAGTCGAGCCCCTCAAGATTAGCTCTCAAAGCGACTTCCGTATCAAGTTCCGTCCGGTGGTCGAGGATTCCAATGGGTCCCTCATAACCACTCTCGATGACAACTTTCAACATGGCCTGGTCATGCTGACCATGGGACAGATCAAGGATCTTAGGCTTGGCCCCGTCATTCATACCATTCAGGTTAAGGCAAAGGATATGAGGCTTCATAAGCTCTAGTGATTCCTTCCAGTCTTCTATGTATCCATGACCATGATGCCAATTATAGACGATACCGACGTTCTTGTGCCCTCTCTCATGAAGCTCTTCACAGACTGCCACCAAGTTCTTAGGCTCACCGCCCCATCCCCCATGATTATAAAGTCCAAGCTCACAGCCTATCTGGTAGAGACGCTTGGCGAGAAGCGAAACCGAATCCGCAGCAGCCGAGACCATTTCTTTATAAGATCCCTCGGTCGGTGAACCGAGTGTACGCCAGACCTGTGGATGAATGTCATATTTTTGGAAAAGTTTATAAGCCTCGTCATGACCGGCCCAGAATGCAAAGAGCTCAATGCCGTGCTTCTTGTATTGAATAATCTCTTCCTCAAACTCTTTCACGTGCTCGCCACGCCAATCATAGGCGCACCTCTTGATTCCAAAACGAGCAAGCATTTTGGCCCGTGCCTCTGGGCCCCTCTTCTTCGCATCAAACGGAACAATGCACCAGGCAGCGAGTTTATCAGTCTTCATGTTATCCGGAACTTCGGCACGGACCCATTCCGCAAAGAGTAAGGATCTCACGGCAATAAAGGAAAAGAATATAAATAGGGAAATTCTCATAGCAGTTCAACAATTATGAACTCACTGAAAAAGAAATCCAGACCTTTAAAACTTAGCGTCTATCGATACTCTCCCAGATCTTCTTAATAGCCTCCTCCTGACGCATTCCTTTCGGAGGATTCATACTCGCAGAATAATGCTCAAACCTCCGAAGAGGTAACTGAAAATAACCATTCTTATCCGTTTTTCTGACCCAATTATAAGCATACTCAAGCCACTCGTTTCGGTATCCCTCAGGCTGTTTTATAAACCAGTTAATTTCATCCCAACCCCAAACATGAATCTTATCACTTTCGCGATACTGACCCGGATGATCAGACACTCCAAAATTATCAATCTCGACAATATAAGGTAGTGCCTCGCATTTCCACCCGCTCGGCGTAACACCTCCTTTACTCCGCCCATAAATGGAATCACTAAAACCTTTTTCTAGAATGGCTTTGTAGGGTTTACCTTTGACTGACTTTGGTCGTGACGGAAATGAATGCAAATCGAACATAAGATTTCCATCATGAACAATTCCTCCACTTGGCACGTGGGCATCAGAAAGAACAATATGCCGCCGAGCATTCTCCTTCGCATAGTCACGAATCCTCTTCATGATATCTCTCCAGTGACGGTGACTTCGGTCCCAATCATCCATGATCTCGACCTGACCAAAATGGATCGCCTCAATCCCCATGTCTATCCACCTCTTGGCCACATAAAAGAACCACATCCTCGTCTCTAGCCGGCTCATGTCTGGGACCGAGGAGCCCTTTGACCAATGATTATGCCGATGGCCAAAAGGATATAACATTGCCTTGTAACTAAAATTTCTTGGTTCTTTGGGCACTCCAAACTCCTTAAAGACCGACTCCGGTATCGCCACATTATTGATATCTTTGGTCACCACTTCAAAGATGGCTCCCTGAAGAATAATATTCGGATCAATTTCGTGAATCTTTTTAGCAAATGGTTGCCCTTTTTTGATCAGCTCATCAATTTTGGACTCTCCTCCCCACATCCAGATCGCGCGCCCCGCAAACTTGACCCCAGTATTTTTAATCATTCGCAAATCATCCTCCAAGGTCAGGTGCAAGAGTGAACCAAAAGTGGAACTACGTGCCAAGTAGTTCTCAAGCACTTCACGAGAAATCATTCCATCAAATTGATAATCTACTTCTTTACTGGCTTTCTTTTCTTGAGAGAAAGAATTATGAAAAGTAGCTATTACGAAGATGAGAATGTAGAATCTTTTCATGGTTAAAGGCTCTGATACTTATATACAGCGTTAATTCATCATTGAAATCTATTAAAAAATAAACATACAGTCATTATGGACCTTTTCATCGGCATGGTTATAGGAATTCTTATTGGGTTCGGAATTGCCTATTTCCTACTTTCAAGTGCTCATGGAAAAACAAAACAGAAACTGGCTCGAGTCGAAGCTAAATATGAGGCAGAGCTCAAGGCTGCAGATGAAAAACTAAAACTTCTCGAGGAGGCCAGGGATAATTTAAAAGATAGCTTTAAAGCTTTGTCCGCTGACGCACTTTCAAAAAATAACGAGTCCTTCATAAAGTTAGCAGAAGAAAATCTCAAGAAGTATCAACAGAGTGCAAAAGATGACCTTGAGAAACGCCAACAAGCCATAAGCAAAACGGTTGAGCCTGTAAGTCAGACACTTAAAACATTTTCAGAAAGAGTTAACAAAATTGAGGAGAGACGCATAGAGAGTGAAGGAGGAATTAAAAAGGAACTCGAAAAATTATCTGAAATGCATCTCAGATTAGATCAATCAACTAACAGCCTTGTTAAGGCACTACGCGCTCCACAGGTCCGAGGCCAATGGGGTGAAATGCATTTAAGAAGAACAGTCGAAATGGCAGGGATGATTAATTACTGCGACTTTGAAGAACAAAGTTCTGTCGAAACAGATGAAGGGCAACGTCAGCGTCCAGACATGCTTATTAGGCTTCCAAATGAACGTAAAGTCGTGGTCGATTCTAAAGTTCCAATTGCTGCTTATCTTGACGCACTTGAAACCGATAGCCCTGAATCTCAAAGTGAAAGAATGCAGGCTCATGCAAGGCACTTAAGAACCCACATCAAAGACCTCTCAACTAAAGCCTACTGGAGTCAGTTCGATAACGCTCCTGAGTTTGTAGTATTATTTATTCCCAACGAAGCAATCTTTAGTGCTGCTCTTGAAGAAGATCCTAGCCTCATTGAGCTTGGGGTTGATAACAAAGTCATTCTTGCTACTCCAACCACATTAATCGCACTACTCAAGGCCGTTGCCTATGGTTGGCAACAAGAGGCAATAACTCGAGAAGCAAAGGAAATCGCTGCTCTCGGTAGAGAAATTTATGACCGTTTGTCTGTAGTGATTGGGCACTTCGTAAAATTAGGTAAAAGCATTGACCAGTCAGTAGGTAATTATAATAAAGCGATGAACTCCGTTGACAGTCGACTCATGGTGACTGCTCGCAAATTTGAGTCACTGGAAAGCGCATCAACCGAGACTCTGCCTGAAATAAATCAAATTGAAAAGCGGCCTAATTTACCCAGCTCAGAAACCGACTAAAATTCTGAAGAAATCATGATCCTATTTAAAGATCTTCATTACTTCATCGTCTGACTTTCTTATAAAAGAATCAAACTCCTCATAAAAATCTTTGAGAGATATTTTCATGTGCTTCTTGAAAGCAGCGGCCTTACCCATCGGAACAATATCATACCACCAATCCCTCAAAACTATCCTCTCATCGATCCCCTTCGCATGAATGAGATAGGCCGTGGCCCAAGCGCCGATCATGTAATAGACCTGTGGCGCCCCTCCATCATCCCAATAATTCTCATTTTTTAAATGGTAGTCCGGATTCTTGGCAATGAACTCATTGATCCCCGGACGACTAATATTGGCTCCGAACTTTCTAAGTTCTAACATATAATCCTTAAAATTGATAAACTTCAAATTCTCCATGAACTTGGCCGAACTATAAGTCGCCATACCTTCCCTCATCCAAGAGCATGAATTCTTATCTGAGGTTCTTTCTTCCTCTGCCGCTGAATGAGCGATCTGAAAAACATGATGGTACTCATGCATCGCGCCCCAAGTGTTTTCAATGGGGCTCTTTGCGCGACCAGTGGCATTAGTCGAGACGTCCTCATAAAGTCGCACCGGACCCAACTTCCAAGTCAAACCCCCAACTGATTCTCCTGCCAAAATTGATTTGATTTCTTTAACGACATTAGAACGACTCAAAAATTCTTCAATCTGCTCATCTTCCGTTTCTTTAGCATTAGGATCAACTCTGCTCTTTGCTCTGTCCCTAAAAATTGAACGAACGCTCTTTTCGTCCTCAGGCCCAAAAAGATAAATATGGTAAGG
Organism: Verrucomicrobiales bacterium; assembly: GCA_028033615.1. GTDB lineage: Bacteria > Verrucomicrobiota > Verrucomicrobiia > Verrucomicrobiales > DEV007 > EC70. The sequence continues at coordinate 24,841 of JAOFDG010000012.1, forward strand.
GCCGTAATTCCCAAAGTAGTCAATCGCATAATCAAGGCCTCTCTTATAATACTTGAGAAGAGAGCCGTCCTTATTCAAACCTTTCGCCACGTGAAACGTTGGCTTTGTTTTTGTCTCAAGCGGCAATACTTTTGATGTCTCTTTTGAATAATTCGTTTCAATTGAAACCAATACAATCGACAAAATTAAAATAACATTATGAAAACTCATCTCTCTATTAATATTTTTTACTTATCCTTTCTTATATCCTCTCCATATCCAAACCAAAGTATCAGCAAGAGTGTGACCATAAACACCTCGATCACAATGCTTAGAATTCAGTGAAAATAAATATCGATACTCATAGCCTTTAGATTTGAGCACTGCAGCCATCCTTTCGTTAGCAACCACCCAATTATGATGCGAATTCTCAGGGTTATTATATCCGTTATCACTCTCAGAGACATGAGTGAAAATCCTTAAAGGTTTTTTTTTCGAGATTTCAATAAGTTTAAGGCCAGAATGATATTCCCATGCTCCTAAAGGATAGATTTTTTCTTCTGCAGCATCATCATCCTGTTGGTCAACAAAAGTTCCTGAATACGTAACGATACGACGAAAAAGATCGGGCCTAAACCAACCCATAGTCAATGCAGCTGCACCCCCCGAACTGCACCCCATCACTGCTCGCCCCCAAGGATCCTTTGTAAAAGCTAAATTTGGGTAAGATTTTCGAATTGATTTATTTGAGAGGACGGCTGGTAAAACCTCACTCTCAATGAAAGTGGCAAGCCTCTCTGACATGGTATCATACTCAAGCCCTCTCTGACTTCCTTTACTGTCATCGCCTCCATTCTGAACAGAAATTGCAATGAACGGTGGTAATTTTCGATCGTTATTTTCTGATATTGTTAGATTATCTAGAGCGTTTTTTACAAGATCAAGCCTACTCGGCCCGTCATGCATAACCATAATAGGAGCCTTATCTCCATCGTTATAAGAATTGGGAATATAAACAAATATTTTGCGCTCCTTGCGCACTTTTTTATTCTTTAAGTCGAGAGTTTTATCGTTACCTTGAAATATTTTACTCTCTTTTAATAGCATTGAGAATTGAAAACTCTTACCCTTCGGGTTTCCTTGATCCTTAAGATCATCATCAAACTTATATTCAGGACCTATCTTAAAATTACCATTATCTTTCTGGCTTGAATTATCTACACCCTTCTCAGCTTTCACTGTTTCGAAGAACGTTATAAAAAGGCTCAACACTAATATGACAATTACTTGCATATCACCATCACTATCGATTAGTTGAATAACATTCAACCTTTAGTAACAAAATAATTATTTCCCCGGACTCCTAGACGCTCCATCGAGACCTATAAAACTCATTGATCCACCTTGTCCCCATGGGTCCGTAAATAGTAAAATCTGCCTAACGTTCTCCTCCTCTAACTCACTAGCTTGAGACGAACTTAATTCCTCATCTAGTTTCGGCTCAAAGACAAAATCCTCCCAGAAATTATGATGCCCTGGCCGGTAAGTTTGTGAAAAATATCCCCTCAGTATGAGAGGATCAGAAGTCAATCCGGTGATCTTAGTCTGAACCCATTTCTCTAGTGGAGACGTGTATCCAGCGGTAGGTCCTGTAGGGAAAGGAGGCCAGTAAAATTGACTCTCAATTGAAACACCTCCTGCAGAAAATGATCGAGTCTGTACTAGGCTTCCCTCTTGGGCAGGATCAGATGGGTGACCCACAACGAGCCTAACCGTATCGTTTCTGGTTGTACCTTCATTCACACCACCAAACCCAGAATTATAGACCGGAACTGATTTCCTGTAATCCGCTCCCATGAAATAATTAATTTGAGAGAGTCCTCGAACAGGATCTTTTTCATAGGCTGTAGCGCTAGGCATTTGTCCCTCGATCCAATAGCTGGTTAGTCCATGCTCACTATTCCAATTCCAAGAATCACGACCGTACCCTTGGTTACCAGATTGACGAATTTTAAACCGATGATTAGACCACTCTGAGGGACTCCCAATCATACTGATCGCTTCACGGTCAAGAGCAATGTCAACTTGTGCATTCGCAATGAATGATCGTCTCTCGGCTTGCGGATTTATCCACCGGTTTTCACCTTCCATTTGCCACAACGACTTGAGCCTATGATTACCCATGACTGTTCCATACTCACCCTGAAAAACCTTAAATTGAGAAGGCGTCCCAATGACTGCTAAATCCTCGGAGCCACTACTTGAGTTTGTTGGAACTTCTCGAATTTGTTTTATTACAATCTCCCCATCACGGACCTTCTTATACTCAAACTCAAGATGAGGCTCCTGATTTTCAGGAAAACGTTTAATATAGGCCTGACTAATTTGATAAAAGTTTTCAACCAACCAAAGGTAATCTTCCTCCCAATCCATTACCGCTTCTTTGCCCAAGAGCACGAGAGAAGATCTCTGTTGCAAATTTACTCCTTCATAATTAGAGGCTCCTCTATACATATAACCACTAACAACTTCAGGTATGGCACCTCCCTCAGGGTTTGCGACTGAGACGGCTCCTAGTTGTGTAACCATATTAATGTCTACTCGAGTGCTTCTTCCACTAGGCTTTCGAATTAGAGTCGCAACCCCATTGGCCAATTCAATATCATCTGGATATGAATGGTGAACCAAAAGCGCCATGCCAACTTCAGATTCATTGACCCCATGTCTGAGGCGCTCAAGATAAGCATTCAGATTATAAAAACTTGCATAGACTTTACGCATGGCTCGAAAGACCCCCCTCTCCTCGGGTTCATCCGGATCGCAATGAGAGGGCCCTGTATCATTATTATCCGTGTCATCAAGAACACAGCCACTGTAACTATCATAAAGTCCAGCGCCTACAAAATACCTCGTATCTTCAACATTCGTACTACTACGAAACCTAAGCTTTTCATTAGGTGAAAAATCAGAAAGTTCATTTAAAATAGCCGACTTTTTTTTCTCAGAAAAATCAGCAGCCTTACGAATTATATTTCTGATATTCCTAAGTTCTCTATCAAGGCTTGCTATATCCGTTGGCCAAGTATTAAAAGGTTCAATTCGAGAGTTGATTTCTTCCCTGAGAGTTTTATCACCCATCGGTTGATCCATAAAATCGTCCCAAAGGTCAAAAGTAAAAGCAATGGCTTCGGGAGAATTATTAGGAACCGTTCTTCTTAAGAATCCAAAATTCGCCGCCTTACCACCTATGTAGCGACTATCAGGTGGCCATACTTGGGTTAAATCTTTGATGACAATAGACCCTTTAGACAATTTTCTATTCACTTCAATTTCGGGTGCCTTTTTGAGTTCAAGGATCTCACCAAGATACTGACTAGACACACTAGAGGCATCTAAAGTCTCTATGGTGCAACTACCCCAATAACCACTTGAAGTCCTTAGAAGAGTCAATGAATCAACTAAACCCATCGCCTTTGCTCGCTCAACGGGATCCTTAATGTAAGCAAAAGGAATTCCATAAGATTGGGCTAAAATAGAAACATGAGAATTTGGTGTTGTCGGTGCAAGAGAAAGGATTCCTGCAACATAAGGAAGCTCCGAAGGAACAAAATCAGTCAGAAGAATATCAGTTGGTAACAACTCTCCGCTCAAATAGGCATTATTAATCTCACCTGACTCGATGTACTTGAGTCGCCCCATAGCCCAGCCTGGAACATAGCACCCGTCCTGACCGGACCAACGGTCCGAGTTGGCTAGAGCAATATTATTTTCTTGATAATAATCAGAATCAGATTGAACGGAGACCGAATGCGATGCGACTGGCATAAGGTATGAATCCCATTCATCAACACCTCTAATTGTATCATTTACTGTCTCATAAAGAAACTTCATCATTTCTCTGGGATAAGGATCCTGACCGATAAACTGTATTGCATACTCCTTAGAATATGGAGCAACCAAGACAGCTCCTAGAATAGCCTTCTGACTACCAAGGTATTGAGTAACGTCATTAAACTCTTGAGCACTCATACCTCTAAAGGGTGACAACCGAATCTTGGCAAAATCATAATGAAATAAATACTTATTAGAATCTTGAAAATAGACTCGGTTCGCGTCGTCAGTTAAAATGGCAAACTTGACCCACTTAACAATTTCGAAGGATTCTCCTAAATTTTTAGACAAGAAAGGCTCGTCTGGAAAATCTATATTAGGCTTCCAAGAGCTATGATTAAAAATCCTAGGACGGACCGATTCAGTGACGCGATATATCCTTTTTCCTTCCGAAGTCGTAATAGGAAAACCCCACTCAGCTTTACCAGTCTCTGATGCCAAAATTGCCCAAGGACCATAACCACTCTTATATTCGATCCTCTGTGATTTTTGAGAATCTCCAGTAACTTTTAATCCAAGAAATTCTGAATCATCAATAACATCAATAACATCAATGGTAGGCCCTTCGTCTGCCTGCACCTCAAATTGTAAGAATTTAAAAACACTAAAAAGACCAATGACTAAAAAGTGAATACCCTTAATTTTATTAATTATCATGAAAGTGGTTAAAATGAATATAAATCATTCTAATGAACTAATCATTAATGAATTATAATACTATCAGTACCTAGTAACCCCTAAAATAGGGTAGGAAACTCTTACAGCAAAACCATATAACCAGAGAAGACCTTGCCGGACCGAGATTAGGTAATTCCAAAAACTAAATTAAAGGCTACTAAGTAGAATGATTTTTTCTAGAATTTAGTAACAAGACCAATCTTGCCAACAACACACCTAATACTGCTCCAGTGGTATTTGCCCAAAAGTCACCTATTTCCCGGTACCTATTCACATAAGGCTGAATAATTTCAATCATCCCTCCATAAAAAACTCCTATCAAAAAAATTAACCAAGTCCACTTAGGGCTTAAAATACTTATTGGTAATACAAAGACACCAAAGGCCAGAAGGTGATGCAATTTATCAGAGCCAGGAGGAGGAGGAGGTAATTCTTTAAGTGGAAATAAAGTTCCCCAAGCAATTCCCAAACCTAAACCAACCGTTAAGAAAACCGCTAACGATTGTCTTCTGAACTTGAATAATCCCATTAATTGATCAATAAAACGATATCAAAATTTATCAAAAGATTAAATTAATAACAAAATAATCAATTATGAACCCAGAAGAAAAACCCTTCGTGTTAATTGCTAGAGTGACAGTAAACCCAGGTAAGATTGAGGAGTACCTAGATTTAGCAGCAACCACCGACAAAGTCGTTGAGGATACCGAGCCTGATATGCTATTTCATAACTTTGATGCTGATCCCTCAGACTCACACAAGTTCACCTGGACTGAGTTGTACAGAAACGATGCCGCGCTTCTCAATCATCTTAATAATCCACCGGTACAAGATTATGTGCAGAAGCACATGGAAATTGCAGAAAGCCTAGAAGTTGAAATCTATGGAACCCTCTCAGATGAAACCTTTAATTTTCTTACGGATGCATGGAATGAGGCCGGCATTCCATTCAAATACTTTAAAACGACTCGGGTCGGATTCGTTCGTGATTGTATTGCAAAATGAGATTCCTCTTAATTTTGTTGAATAAATATGAAAAATATATAACCTGCTTATCATGAAATACTTCACAGCACTAACAATAGCATGCTTTTCTCTAATGAATACGCACGCCTTCGAACCATTTGCAAACATCTCCATTGGAACGGTAAGTCCTGATGATTTGGATGCTAGCGTATCTGGATTTGGAGCTGCAGCAGTTCCTGGAACCTTTGAACTAAACGGAAAAGAATCCATCAAACTAGAAATCGGACTCAAAGATGACTCTGGCCTTTCAGTGGGTATCCAAACCGCATACAACCAAATGGACATCGAAGATGTCAGCATTCTTGGTAACCCAATCGGTCTTGCCCTAGCAAGCCTTGGAGCTTGGAATCCTGCAGTACCATTTGACGCTTCTGGAGAAGTCTACACTATTCCAGTGCTCGCCTTTGTCGGTAAAGAGATTCCGATTTCAGATCTTTTGAGCATTGACCTCGGACTCGCAGCCGGATACACAACAGTTGAAGCACGTCCTGGAGGTGATTTAGCAGGAGTATTTGGACAAGGTAATGGAAATAGCTGGGAGCTGCAGGCAAAGATAGGACTAGACTATCAAGTGTCTGAAAAATACTCTCTTGGCCTTGACTATAGTTACTCATGGCTGACTGGACCAGAATTTGGTCAAGCCATAGCAGAAGACTTAGGACACCATTTTATTGGAGCTTCTATCGGACTTAATTTCTAATAACTTTTAATTTCTTATAAAAAAGACCGTCAGAAATGGCGGTCTTTTTTTATTGTTTTAATTGCTAATAAATTTAGCTGTGAGATTTTCCCTGACCTCATTATGAAAACCTTTCTAAAAACTCTCATTGCTTCAGCACTCATTTCAAATGCTTCGGCCTACGAACCCTTCATAGATTTTATTTTTGGTAAGGCTTACTCAGATAACTTTGAGGGCGTTTTCAATAATTTAGGAGATACTGCTAAAGATGGCACTTTTCATCTTAGTAGCGGTGAATCGTTTGAAATCGAGCTCGGAATTCGAGATGACTCGGGACTCTCAGTCGGCTTTCAGAGTGCTTACAAAAAAATGGCAATTAATGAGGTTTCAATTTCTGGATCACCACTCGATTTAAGCCTAGCGAATCTTGACCTATGGAACTTAGATGAAAATTTCAGCATTGATGGAAACTTTTTCACCATGCCAATTTTGGCTTTTGTTGGTAAAGAAATATCTCTCTCAGATAAACTCAGTCTCAACCTTGGAATTGCTGGAGGCTACACCGCAATCATAACTCGACCAGAAAGAGACTTTGCTCTTTTTTTTGAAGAAGATGATTCTCATGTTTGGGAAATACAAACCAAGCTTGAACTTGACTATAAGATCACAAAGAATATTAAGACTGGACTGAGTTACCGTTATTCATGGCTCACTGATCCAGAATTCAATCAATCAAAGGGAGAAGATTTTTCCATACACTTTTTAGGCGCATCTCTAGAATTCAGTTTTTAAATCACGGAAGGTCGCTCAATTTTTTAGGCACTGAATTTCAAACGACTTAGAAACCACTAATCAGTTAATCTATAGAATTGCGCTTTATCATCTGGAGCCGTCCTCAAAACGAATTCTTCTCCTTCTATAGTAAGTTCCTCAATTGGAACAATACCCCATTGATCTGGGCTAAGCTCACTACTCCTTTCCAATAGATAAATTTCCTCAGTGATTGGCCATGAAACAACAACCTGACCATTCTCTAGGTAAATCGATACTTCGGGCAAAGCCTCTTCTTCTTCCTCATCTTCCTCTTCCGGAACTTCCAAGAAATAAGTAAGGATATCACTCCCATTATCAAAGTGATCAAAGATCTGTAATTCGACTGCGTAATTTCCTTCAGTGACTGACTGGTAACTAATTTCAATCCCTTCTAAACCATTTTCAGGTATATCTATGAAAACATCCTCAAAAGATACAAAATAAGAATAATATTCATCTTCTGCCAATTCCTCCATGTAGTAAACAGGCAGAAGCCTTCCTCCGGGCTCAATCCCCTGATCAAATTCAACCGGAGAAAGTGAGAATTGGTCAGAACCGTCGGTTTGAATCGTATCTTCCATGATCGTATCGATAAAACCATACCCAAACTCATCAAAAGTCGTGTAAAGAATCAACGGTACATACTCCTCGGTTCCAGGGGCAAGATAATCAGCAAAGCTAACATGGATATTCGATCCAGGCTCTATTGCATAGCCTCCAAGGTAAATAGGATCATAGAATTCTGAATCCGCCAAGGACAGTATCGGCATTGTAGAATCCCACTCCAGATCATATTCTCCTTCTCCGTCAAGCATCCCACTCCCGATTTCGCCCAAATAAAGAAATTCATTAACATTTTCTGTAAATTCGTTTGTCACTAAGGAAGCGGTAGCAGAGTAAGCGTCATCTCCCTCGGTCACCTCAAAAGACATGATTGCAGGGTCCGCATAGCTCGCGATTTGAACATCAAATAAATCGATTTGATCCGAAAGAAAACCCTCTACCCTGCCTGATTTAGCATTGGGGTTAGGGCTCTGAACAGTTAAAGGCAAATCATTATTTAGATTATCCTGACGAACCTCGGCCAAATAATCAATCCAAGTCTCTCCACCAAAAGAGTCCTCAATGAATGCCAGTTTAAGACCATATCCTTCATCTACGCTTCCATTAATCGGATAATAAATAGAAAGGCCTGACGCGTCCTGTCTCTGACTTCCAACAACCTTAGAGATTATCAAGTTATCAATGGCGTTAACTAAATCTAGAGAAGCAACACTTAATGAACCATCGAAATTTTTAGAAACAGCTGACGCAAATGACCCCACATCTATGAAATTAGTTATTACGGACTCACCAGATCTCGGTGATTGATTATCATAGTGAATAGCTTCGCGCCTGAGCTTTGCTAAAAGATTCGCCGATTGAGAATTACCGGACTTAGCCTCTTTGAGGAGCGCCCCCAAAAACGCATTAAATTTTATATTGTAGTCTTCAAAGAAAGTCATGTCATAGGAGCAATGCGCCTTATACCCTTCATCAAAAGCATCATCATGATGGGCATCCCAGAACCGGGACTCAGCCTTAGCAAAATCAGCCATACTCATATCTGGATTCATTCTTAGGTACGCTAAGGAGTTAGAATAATCTAATCCGTGGCCATAATCAGTCTCAGGGTTCGCAATATAGAGTCGACATATATCTCGCATATCTACTAGCTGCTCTACTCCTCCCATCAGACAGGCATCAAAACTCAAAAAATCGAATTTGGATATTTGATTGTTATTTAATACATTCTTAATGGCTTGCCTTATCTCTAAGTTTTGGAGATTTATGCCATCATTGTTCTGATTATTGTTGTTCAAGTCGCCACCGAAACCTTTCCAACCAGCCCCATGATCCCAAAGAATTAGACCATACTTATCGGCTTTATACTCACTCATGCCCCATTTAAGGAAGCCGTGTAACACCTGAGGGTCATCCATGTCCTGTTCATCAAGAACATCAACCACTGTCTCACCTGAACCATCAAATACAATTCTCGATACTTTGTTCCAGAGCTCTTTAGGGACACCAAATTCTGCCAATTTTTCCTCGTCACTACCATCATAGTCGGCCTGCAATACAATTCTAAATTTGTCATTACCTTTGGCCTTTCTCATTTCTTCAATGTCCTGAAGAAACTTTCCATTGATATTACTATCACCGTGTCCGTATACAAATATTGTCCAAGTCGTTTCAATCGAACTATTCGTTGCATCTTTGATTCTAATTGCTGATTGAGCCAAGAAATCTTTACCTTCTTTCACTGCAACATAATAGTCACCCGGAGAAATCGGAATACCATCAGACCCACCGAACTTGATTTTATAATTCTCTTCTACCTTACCAGAGAGAGACTGAATTGTTTTTATTTCATTTCCAGCACCATCAAAAAGCACAATTCTTGAATCTCTTTGCAGCGGTTCATCAGAAAAGCCAAGTAATTCCAAAACGAACGGATCAAAATGAACAAATTCTTCAAATTGTTCATTATCTGTACCTTTCTTAACTCCAACCACAGGAATATTTCCATCAATTTCTTGACCAACAGTGAACGCACTTGAAGCAACGTATTTGTAGCCGTTGTTCACCAATAAATACAAACGGTAACTTCCAGACGGCAATGAGCCAAAGCTCCATTCTCCTGAACGGCTTCCGTTAGTATACTTCCAGAAAATAGAAGTAGCCTTACCAGGCTCATCACCGTCGCGATAAATAGCAATCCAGTCCTTAGCATTGCCCGGAGCATTCGAATAGATCCCCCCTATGGGCTCTCCTATTTCATATACATTTTTGTTCGCAATTATGGAAGGGTTTACGCTAGCGACTGTAATTTTCACGGTCGCTAGATCCGAAGAAATTTGCCCATCATTAACTTTAAAAGAAAAAGTGTCAGTCCCAGAAAATCCCTCATTCGCCTCATAGGTCAAATTAGGCACAGTCCCGGAGAGCGTTCCATTTTTAGGGAAACTCATAATATTATAATCAAGGTCATCCTCGTCTGGATCATTTCCATTTAAGACAAAAGAAACGCTCCCACCCTCATCCACAATTACTGACTGATCAGCGACTACCGGAGCACTATTTAAAATCCCATTGCTTTTAATTATAATATTATCAATGGCCCACCACCAGTTGTTGTATCCCTTGTAATTCCACTTAATTACAAGACTCTTAGCTCCTTCAGGATTATTAATTGGCAATTCAATTGTTTCGTTCAACGCGTCAGGAGCACCTCCGTCTCTGGAAAGAATCACCCTCTCATCTCCTCCATCATATTGAACACTCACATAACCCGTGTGCGGTTCATTTCTCCAACTCGAGTCAAATTTTAGTATAAGTGAATTTTCTGAAGCTTCACTAATATCGATGACAGGTGTGATTAAAGACGCATCAATAGATGCCCTATCTTGATCATCGTATTCATCAGAATCCGCTACTGCAATGACTCCTACTCCCTTTGTAAATAAATCTCTACTTTGTGAGGCTGTCGCATTCCATGAAACTGGATTCATAAATGTCCACCCATCAAATTCTTTCACTGCAATTCCACCATTCGTTGGACCATGATTCGGCCCTTTAATCATTTGCCAACCAGACAACAATTCATCAGTCCAGTCCTTTCCATTACCATTAGATTCACTGGCAGACTCAAAAGGTCTTAGCTCCAAACTATCAAAATTTTCCTCGAAAAATACAACTTTATTGAGTCCTCCTCCATTTGGAAAAGGATCTGCATTATCACCAACCCCATCTCCATCCGTGTCAGCCGTTTCAGTGGCGTCATTAGGAAAAGCATCTCCATTATCTCCTACTCCGTCACCATCCGTGTCAACCGCTTCAGTGACGTCATTAGGAAAAGCATCAAAAAGATCGGCCACTCCATCTCCATCCGTATCAGCTATCTGTTCTGTTGTAACTCCACCAAAAGTATTTCCAAATCCTGTAGCTCCGGGAAGGTAAAATACCTTTGCAGGTGTTTCCGAAAAAATAGGAACATTATTTGAAAGGTTTATAATGTCAGCCGCATCAATAATCTCGGGCGCATTCCCCAAAAAGGTCACCTCCATTAGCGAAGAAGTAGTTCTCATAAAAACGCCCTGCCCCATAGTCGTAACACTCGCAGGAATCGTAATACTAGTTAGATTATTAATATACGAAAAGGTGAACGTTTCGATAGTCTCGAGCCCATTACCAAGAATAACATTGGTCAAGCCTCGGCAATTTTCGAAAGCCGAACGTTTAATAATTTTAACACTATCAGGAATTGTAATACTCGTCAGTTTTCTACAGTTATCGAAGGCCCTTTCCCCGATACTGGTGAGATTGCTCTTTCCCTCAAAATTTAAACTCTTAATCTCTCTACAATCCATAAATGCATAATCATTAATCTCCTTAACACTATCAGGAATCGTAATACTCGTCAGGCCAGTACAACTTTGGAAGGCAGCATTACCAATTGAAGTAACGCTATCAGGAATCGTGACATTCTTTAAGTATCGATGATTTAAAAACGCTCTATCCCCAATATTGGTAACACTATTAGGAATCACGTAATCTTCACTCTTATTATAAACGGCAACCAACAAAGTTGTTTTATCTTTATTAAAAAGAACATTTTCCTGACTTGAAAAATGATTATTGTCTTCCGACACCGTAAATGTCTCTAAGTTTTCCATACTACCTGGACGTCCACCCCCTCTGGGGTCATTCTCATTGAAAATATGATGAACATTAATCTCAGCAACGTTCTCGCCAAGGTGAAAACTTTCCAAGTTATAGCATTCTTGGAAAGCTCCACTCCCGATATTGATCACGTTATCAGGTATCGTAACTTCCTTTAAACTTCTGCAATACAAAAAAGCATATTCACCAATACTCTCCAAGCCTTCCCCTAACTTTAAATTTGTGATCTGTTGGCAATCTCTAAAGGCGTAATCATCAATCTTTTTAACGCTATCAGGTATCGTGATATTCTTTAAATACCTAGCACCATAAAAGGCTTTCTCTCCAATCACTGTTATCGGCTTACCTCCTAACTTATCAGGAATGACCGCCTCCGTGATATTCTGATTATTTTTATCCTTCCAACTCGTTAATGTGATCGAATCCCCATTAACCGTATATTCAAAGGGAAGAGCTATCTGTTCTGTTGTAACTCCACCAAAAGTATTTCCAAATCCTGTAGCTCCGGGAAGGTAAAATACCTTTGCGTTAGCAGATACATTTGAAAAAACATCTCTGCCCACGGTTGGTGCTGTTCCGAAGAAAGTAATACTTGCGAGACTGGGGCTATCACTGAATACCATAAGGCCCATACTGGTGACGCTATCAGGGATCGTGATACTTGTCAGACTAGTACAACCATAAAAACTCAGAGCATCTATGCTGGTTATTCCATTGCCAAGATTAACGCTAGTTAGGCTAGTGCATCCAAAGAAGGCCCTTGATCCGATCCTGGTGACGCTATCAGGAATCGTGATACTCATCAGACTGCTGCAACTATTGAATGCCTGATTCCCGATACTGGTGACTCCATCAGGAATCGTTATATTCTTCAGACTGGTGCATTGCTGGAAGGCCAGAGCCCCGATGCTGGTGACTCCGTCAGGAATCGTGACACTTGTCAGACTAGTCCTATAGAAGGCTCCATCTCCGATATTGGTAACACTATCAGGTATCGTGATACTCGTCAGGCCAGTGCAGCTTTGGAAGGCATAATCCCCAATGCTGGTGAGACTATCAGGAATCGTGATACTGTTCAGACTGGTACAGTCTCGGAATACCTCTCTCCCGATGCTGGTAACTCCATCAGGAATCTTTATACTCGTCAGACCACTGCATTCCTTGAAGGCATAATCCCCAATGCTGGTGAGACTATCAGGAATCGTGATACTGTTCAGACTGGTACAGCCTCGGAATACCTCTCTCCCGATGCTGGTGACTCCATCAGGAATCTTTATACTCGTCAGACCACTGCATTCCTTGAAGGCCTGAGCCCCGATACTGGTAATAGGTTTACCTTCAATGGTGTCGGGTATGGTCAAATCTCCGGACGCCGAGGTCGCACAGTCCGTTATCGTGATCGATTTACCATCATCAGTATAGGTTATTAAATTATCATCAAAGTTTGCGATCTTATCATTGACATCACCAACCCCATCTCCATCCGTATCAGCAACTTCATTCGGATCCTCAGGAAACGCATCTCCATTATCTCCTACTCCGTCTCCATCCGTATCAGCAACTTCATTCGGATCCTCAGGAAACGCATCTAAAAGATCAGCCACTCCGTCACCATCCGTATCCTTGGAGAGCTCATCTCCAGTCAGTTCAATATTATCAATAGCCCACCACCAGTTATTGTATCCCTTATAATTCCACTTAATTACAAGACTCTTAGCTCCTTCAGGATTGTTAATTGACAATTCAATTGTTTCGCTCAACGCGTCAGGAGTACTTCCGTCTCTGGAAAGAATCACTTTCTCATCCCCTCCATCATATTGAACACTCACATAACCCGTGTGCGGCTCCTTTCTCCAACTCGAGTCAAATTTGAGTATAAGTGAATTTTCTGAAGCTTCACTAACATCGATGACAGGCGTGATCAAAGACGCATCAAGTGATGCATCAGCTTGATCATCGTATTCATCAGAATCAGCTACAGCAATAACTCCTCCTCCATTAGTAAATAAATCTCTACTTTGTGAGGCTGTATCATACCATGAATCTGGATTCATAAATGTCCACCCATCAAATTCTTTCACTGCAACTCCTCCATTAGTTGGACCATGATTCGGCCCTTTAATCATTTTCCAACCAGACAACAATTCATCGGTCCAGTCCATTCCATTACCATCAGATTCACTTTCAGACTCAAAGCGCCTTAGCTCCAAACTATCAAAATTTTCCTCGAAAAATACAACTTTATCAACTCCACCTCCATTTGGATCATCTCCCTGTTCCGTTGTAACTCCACCAAAAGCATTTCCAAACCCTGTGGCTCCGAAGGGGTAAAAAACTTTTGCACTAACGGGTACAAGATAGAATACCCTATAACCAAGGCTTGGCGCTTCTCCAAGGAAAGTAATACTCTTAAGACTACTGCATTGGAAGAAGCAACCATCTCCTAAGCGGGTGACGCTAGCAGGAATCGTAACAGCCGTCAGGCCTGTAACTGCATTAAATGCGCTAAAGTAAATACTAGTGACAGGTTTACCTTCGATGGTGTCCGGAATTACCACTTCACCAGAAAATTTGCGATCACAATCAGTGATGGTTATCGAATTTCCATCAACCTCATATTTATAGGGAAAAGCGCTTAGCGAAGCAATTAAGATAATTTGGAATAATAAAAGATTGAAGAAAACTCTCATAAGACTTCGGGATTATATTTGAATTCTCTAAATCGTAAACAAAATAACAATCAAACCTTATTAGCGTTTACCCCCTCACATTAATAACCTAAGTATCACCAGTTTAGGATTAAGTAACCTCGTCAACTACAGTACAGAATTGGACATGTGATCTAAAGATTAGGAAACACTACCTTAAATTTAGAGAGTAAATTTTAGATTTTTGGAGAATGAACTGAATTCTAAAAATCTTACCCACTAAATTTGAATATTGAGGATTAAAATTGAGTTTAAATTCAGTGCATGAATTTTTGATACCTTGTGAAGAAACCAATATTTCTCCTTTTTGATTCAGAACATTGACCACGATGAGCCCTCCTTTCCCAACATCAGCGGTAATATGAATATGGTTATCTAACTTTAATGGGGTGGTCGTGACGGTAGCTTTGCTATCATTATCAACAGCCTCATAGCCTGCCCATCTATTCTTATCTAAAGTTGCTAAGGCCAGACCCCCTTTCCTCCAGTCAAAGAAATACCAATCCGAGGCACCGTAATAAATACGAATCTCATCATCAACAAAAACTGGAGCCGAAGGAAAAACACAACCCCAGTCATAAGGCATCTTCCCATACTCATTATTATTTGATTTGGAATTCGAAATGAATGGAGTTCCAGGATTAATACGGTGCCATTTGTAGGAATCAGGACTCCATGCCAATTCTATATGTTGCCTGACTCCGTTTCTTGTTTCTTTTGAGGGGTAATTCATACAACCCAACAATCCAAGATACACACCTCCATCTCTAAATATGACCATGTCGTGAAGTTGATCTTGAGGAGTCCCTTCAATAATAGTTTCTGATTTTGTCCAAGTCACTGAATCAATGCTTTCAGTACGGGCGATCTTCCTATTACCGGTCACTGGAATTGGATCATAATGACGAAGAATACCCACATACTTTTTTAATTCAGGCGACCAAATCATATTGGCATGACAATCACTCTCCCCCACTCCAGGCAAAGACACTTCGTCACCCCAATTTAAACCGTCAGAAGAGTACCTCATCTTGTACCCTGAATTAGAACAATAGAAGGCTTTATAACGACGACCTGGAAGCTTTTCGAGTTCATCTTTGATGACACCCGCACCAGAGAGGCCTCTGGAGACAATATTATTATTTGAATTTCCGTTAAAATTTACGATTCCAAGATTAGGTTTAGTCCAATTAATACCGTCAACCGAAGTTGCATAAAGCATCGCCTCTTCACGACCAGCAGGCCTGGCCTCCATATATGAAGTATCTGAGGGGTTTCTTAAGTGAGAGGCTGTCGCTGTCGTTCTTTGATCAACCACGAAAGGACAATACCAACACTTATAAAGATTTTCCTCTTCATCATAAATGACGTTAGGATACATATTATCGTATCTTGGCTCCCAAGGCCGATCCTCCACGAACAGTGGATTTGATTTTTCTTTTCGCAACTCACCAAGAGTAAGTTTGGCATTCTTTGTGGACTCAATAATTCTCGAATCTAGGACGAGGTATTTTTCTCGTTCTTTACGTGTTTCATTTACCTGCTCTTTATTTCTAACAATCGACGAATAAACAAGAGGTCGAACTTTGCTTTTAATTTGCTTCATCGGCGACTGATTAGAAAGGGTGATGACTGCGAGCTCATCTTTTGGAGATATAAAAAATTCAGTTCCTAGCCCTCCAAGCCACTCACATTCACCGATAGGAGATGAATCTATTTTTCTGGTTCGCACGGCAAAACCTAGGCCAAAACCTCTTCCCTTAGGATTTCTAGTAATTTCCCCTACACCTTCTGGCAGCTGATCTCTGAACATTTCACTAACTGTTTTCTCAGTGAGTAATCGATCATCCTTAAACTTACCCTGACCCGTCAGCATTAGACAAAATCGCATGTAATCTGATGCCGTTGACACGAGTCCTCCGCCACCGGATAAAAACTTTGGAGCCTTTTCAAAAGTAAATGGCCCACTCGTTCCTGGCTGCGGCGCAGTAATTTCCTTTAATCCATTTCCATAAGGGGTAACAAACCGGTCCCATTTTTCTTTAGGAACATAAAACCCTGTATCCTTCATTCCAAGAGGGTCAAAAATTAAATCTCTTAGAGCCTTGTCCAGTTGTAGCCCCGAACCAATTTCAACCAACCTTCCGACGACATCTGCAGCAAAACTATAATACCAATCTTTTCCAGGTTCGTAAACTAAAGGAACAGAATCTAATCGGCTCATCATTTCTTCAAGGCTGCTATCTGCCAGTGACGGGTGCCCAGCTTTTATAAGCGCCCGATCAGTACTAACATTATTAGGCAATCCTGCACTGTGCCTTAAAAGGTCCCTCAACGTCATAGCTCTCTCAGGAACTGACCCTTTATACTTCATCTTCCCAATCGAAGGAATATAATTTGAAACAGGAATATCTAGATTGAGCTTTCCTCTCTCTACAAGAACCATAGCAGCGGCGCTGACTACGGCCTTGGTCATTGAGTATATTCTGAATATTGCATCCTTCTCCATGACTTTGGCTGATGCAATGTCCTGCATTCCTTTGGCAGAGAAATGAACTACCTTACCCTTCCTCGCTATAATAGTGACGGCACCAGCCAACTCTTTATTTTCAATATAGCCTTCAATGACATGATCAACCTTTTGAAGCTTTTCAGCCGACATTCCTACTGCTTCAGGTTCGGCATGAGGAAGTGTGTCTGCGTGAAGAATAGACAAACAAAGAACCAAAGCGATGAGCGCCCTGAGAAAGTTATGTAAAGCTCCCAGCATTTCTAAAATAATTGAGCAACCTTCACTTAATTGAA
>JAOFDG010000013.1 GCA_028033615.1 Verrucomicrobiales bacterium
CCTTGAGAATTCAGAACAATAGGAAAAAGACAAATAATCCCATACACCAAATACTTTGTTTTTTTATTGAATAAATTACCAATCATTTTGCAGCTGTAAGTTTAGCGTTATTTAGATAGCCCCCCAAGATCCCAATGTCATTAGACAATGGAACACTAACAGTATTACCAGAGTTCACTTCTGTGGAATACCATCGAGCAAGAATAAATGCACATTTAAGCATAGTCGGATCCTTCCTGTCGGCTTCGAATTGAATATTAGGAATTGCATAATAACCATGCTTAATAGTGCCATTATTCTCATTTGAATGATTAGCTGCCTGAATAAGTGACACTAACTTCATGATAGACATTGCGGAACCTGAAGCGTTTACGTTTAGAGCAACCTGATTGTAATTGGCAGTTGCCATCATTTCTGTTGGCTTGATGACAAGGCTAGTCTCTGAAACTCCGGCCACAAGCGCACAAGCTTTTAAATGAGCTTCAATTTCAACAGCAGCAGCTTCTTCACTAACGAATGTAGGTTGTGGACATTGATCGATTAGAAAAGTTCGGCGGTCTTCCCATTTTGGTTTTGTTGTTTCTAGGGCTTGGAACTCCTTTAATTGATATTCTAATTTCTCTTTATCTTCAATCAACCCAGTCTTTTTACCCTTGAGTGTCGAATAACCAACAAAATTGACTACAGCAAACAGAGCAATTCCAAGAATTGCCATCAATCTTTTTTCGCTTTGCTGTAGTGCCATCAGAACTTTAGTTAAACGTTTAATTTATATATTTCGATTCAGACTGAATCTGAAAGGTTGCGGTTCGATCTTTTTTCCTAGGATCAACTTGAGGTCTTTTAATCCATGCCCATTTATAGTTTTCTTTGAGTCCCTGAGCCTCACTAAGAGTCTTATAAAAAGCATAAGCTGCATTAGTATCCTTACTTTGACCTTCGATAGTCATGACTCCATTATTAACTCTAAACCCAGTAAATCTAAGATCCTCAGGAGGCATTGCATTAGTTGCGAGATGTAATAACTGGGCAGGGAAGACATTAGAATCCAGCGTTGGTTTTAATGCATTCCATTTATTTTCAAAATTAGGTATCCAATCAACACTAGCTTTTATTTCTTCCACTTTAGCCGATGTATCGTCGGCCTCAGATTTAATAGAAAAGTAACCTATTGATAAAAAAGCTACGGCAAGAATATAAACCGCAGCGCAAGAGAGAACCACATACTTTAATTTCTCTAACTTTTTTTGTTTTTGTCTAAGTTGAGCAACTTGAACTGGTACTAACTTTGAAGTCTCAACCGGAAGAGTAGGGTCAGGCCTAGAGCCAACGGAAACATCCAATCCTAAAACTTCTTTAAATTCACTTACAACACTATCACTAACATCTTCAAGCCAAACGTATGCACCAGAAAGCTCATCAGCTATACCTTTATTGAATTCGCCACTAAGTGGTCCAGCTCCATCAAGACCAAGTATAATGCAAAGAATTTCATTCACCGCAGATGAATTAAATTCTTTACTGGTTAAACCCTCAAAATATTCAACCCTACCTTCATGAGTAACAGCCATTACTAATCGCCCTAATTCCTTCCAGACAATAATATGATCTCCTGGCAATTTTAGAAACCGGCCACTAATATCAAACTCTTTAGATCCTCCTTTTGGCAGAGGGTGCCTGTATTCAGGATTAAGTACCGTAGCAAGGACTAGATTTTTCTTTGCGTTCGGCTCTTCACTCCCTTCAGTGGGCTCAACCTCAATCACGGAGACTATGCTGTAATCAAGAAGCTTACCTTCGCCATCAGTTGGCTTAAGGCCTGTTCTTTCAAGATGTAACTCTACAAGGCTTTCAATGTCATCTTCATTATCAGTGCTAACCCAAACTGGAACAGCAAAAACGGAATTCAATGGAAATGCATAATGAGTGGCTACTTTAAAAGGCTCGCAAGATCCTGAATCGTCAACTTCCTTGGTTTCAGCTAACTCATAATCAGAACTTCCAAATCGATTTTCTTTTGAAACCCAAAGCTCCCAAGCATCTTCACCTGGAAAACAAATCGAATTTTCTATGTTCTTTTTTGCCATTAACTAAGTTTTATCCTCTAATTTTGTTCATTTTACGAAAATTTCTTCACGGGAGATAATTGTAGGCCTATTGCCACGATTACGCAAAACAACAGCTATTTGTCGACGATAATCTCCTTTTATTCCAGTGCTAATGATTCTTAAAGTATTTCCATTAGAAGTAAACCTCGATGATAATTGCTCAGGAGATGGAGGATCAAGACGAATTAATTCCTGAACAAGTAGCCCTGCATCAATACTGACGTCATCTTCAGTGTCCTTGACCCCATCCTCACCATTCCGTCCGCTCGGACCTTCCAGAAACTCTTGGATCTCAAGGACCTTCTCAGAATAATCACTGCCTCCAATGTCTTCCATTTCTAAGAGCCCCGCGGCAACGGCTATTACATTGGCTGGTGCATCATTAACGTCTACTGGGCCTTGGCTTTTAACAGTGAAATAATCACGCCAATTAGGTTTGTAGCCGGCCACAAGATCCATGCCTTTAACAAATTGCATTTCATCAACATCATAAAAAGCCCTATTAAAAGGATAATTTCCACCACCTAATCCTTCTTTTTCATACCATTCTAACTCTGCTCCCTCTGGTGCAGCAGTTGTAATTTCATCAGCATCTACCCAATCTAAGAGACAATGGACAACTTCCTGAGCTTCTGACAGCTCCATTCCCCAAGACTGAAAAACGTCAGCCATAGCTTTTAGATTCTCAGGGGTAGGCCTTAGTAAATAGTAATTAGGATTGATAAGACTAGCTTCCTTTCTAATTTCAACTTCAAAACCCTCATCTAATTCAAATTCAAAAAAATCAGAAATTGCCGGATCCTTCTCTCTACCTGGAGGTTGGGTAAGAATATTGTCGTACTTCTCAATACCATTATGTGCTGCAACCGCAATGCCCATTTCAGCAAGCTGTAACGCTCGAAAAGAAGCCTTTTCCGTACCCACGACCTCCAAATCAGCTTTTAGAACAACCATAGCACCAAAGATGGTTATACCCATCGCTACCATTAACCAAAAAACAGCAATGAGCACTGAAGCCACCTCATTGGACCGTTTATTGGATATTGTGTATTTGTACTTCATTTTCTTTTTTGTCCAGACCCACCAGGTATTCCAGCCGAACTCGAGGGTGAACGTCCGTTAGCCGATGTTGGTGGTCTGGATGGACCTCTGCCTCCTGAGGTTCGTCCACGTGATTCATTTCGCCCCTGATCTCCTCGGGATCGCGATCCATCTGGTCGCACAACTCCTCTCCTATCATTTGATCCTCTTCCTGATGAGGCTCTATTGCCGCCAGAATTACCTGACTGAGTGGCTCGAGCAATAGAAGCAGGGTCCTCCACAGTGGGAATCCAGTAGTAGCTTTGAATTGGCTCAGAATCATCTAAAAAACTAATTTCCATGTAAACCATTGAGGGTCTCTGGTTCGGATACTCTTCAACACTCCAATTATCTACCCACTCCTTATTTCTTTGATCATAGAAGTTCCAAGTAACATTCTTCAGACCATTCATAAGAACAATGCCCATACCAAGATCATCAGATAATGATTGCCGCTCTTCATAAACTTCAGCCTCTTCCTGATTCAAATATCGAATCTCTATTTGAGAGGCACCTTGGAGACTCTTATCAGGACCAGTTACTATAAAAACAATTTTAGATCCTGCAGAAACGCCAGCCCACGAGAAAGCAAGGGGGTAATCGACAAGTGCAATTTCAGATCTAGCAACACCAGACTGCATTTGAGCTGGCTCCATATTGATTTGCGCATTTCCTGGAATGTCCTCAATGTTTCTCTTCAGTAATCCCATGAAACTATGCATATGCATATTCTCGTGCTGACGAATCAAAACGTTATCGCTAAGCTCTATAGATTTTGAGGCCACCTTATATACTCCAGTAAGAACTACACCAATCAGCCCGATAGCCACGATCAACTCGAGTAGAGTAAATCCTCTATTAGCTTTTCTTAGACTTTTAGCGGTTTTGATATAGTGACGCATATCTTATGGTTTCTGCTATTCTTTCTCTCGGCTGATCGCGGTCTCCCCAGATCGCTTCGATTCGAACTCTATACATATTAGTAAGTTTGATTTCTGCCTGCTCGTCCTCGGTGTCTCTAACCGTATACATTTCCTCAAGCTCTTCGACGATGGCGTAATAATTAACGCCCATCTCATCTGGCTCTGACACCTCTCCAAAAATTTCTCCAGCAACCTCCTCAATTGGAAGCGCATCTCTGAATTCTTGGTCATTAAAATCTGCTTTGCTATACCGCGTTAGCCAACTTTCTAGCTTACGCTGAACCCTAAGCTCTTCACCAGACCTGAATGCAGATTCTCCAATCTGCTTTAATGCACCAGCTATACCAACAGAGATCGTAGAAAAAATAGCTAGGGCAAGAATTACCTCAAGCAAAACAAAAGCACGAACGGCTGATTCTTTTTGTATAGTTGACTTCATTCTAACTCGTCAATGTTATCAGCCCCCAAAACAGTTGTTTTACTCAAAGGCTCTTGAGTTTGCGCGGTGAGGGGATTGAAATTCATCGTCACCATACCTTCAAGTCCTTGAACTTCGCTAATTAGTTTCACTCCAATCGGCTCGCATATTCCACTAGACTCGAAGACCCAGAAATAGGTCTCTTCACCATCATCGCGAACTTCCTCGGGAACTCGGAAAAACTTATCTTCCCAACCTCTAACTAAAAAACGCATACCTTCTGGCAATTCGAATTTTTGAATAGATTTTGATTCATCAGAGAAATCATCAGAAAAAGAACCGAAAGAATTAGATCTTACGTTAGCGTTTTGTAGAGCCACTGAATTCTCACCAATAGCCAAGACATAAGGTCTACGATTAGTGATCGCCATTGTCATTCCTCGGCGTGCAAGACTCTTGAACTCTATTGCGGGTTCAACGACTTTCTTCTTTGAACTCTGAGCCCCCATGGAAAGAGCCCCGATACCAATGATTAAAATTAAGAGGCAAAAAACCAGCATAATCTCGATCAGGGTAAATGCCCTTTCTCGTGAATTTGCTAAATTTTTCATTCTTGCTGGTTAGTAGATATGTCTTTTTACCTGAAAATTTTATTCAGAAGGCCAATTTCCAATGTCGTCTTCGGTGTTTTCTTGCGCGTCAGGTCCTTTAGAAAAAATATCTGGCTTTTTTTGACCTTTTTGAGAAGGAAATCTGTATCCATATTCATTAGCCCAAGGGTCAGTAATTGCCTCGTCAAAATAGGGACCTTCCCAACCACGCACTTCTGCAGGCTTTGTAAGCAAAGCCTGTAAACCTTGTTCAGTTGTAGGATAATTACCCGCGGCTATTTTATAATTTAATAATGAAATTTGCAGAGCATTAAGATCTGCTTTAACTCTGGATTTTTCACCAGTGCTTAAAACTCCGCCGAGTTTGAATATAGCCGTTCCAGCAAGCAATGCGATTATCGCAAGCACAAGCATGATTTCAATCAAGGTAAACCCAACTACAGATTTTCTACTTTTTGAATTAATGTTAGTTTTCATTTTTATTTAATTTATGAGATTTATTATTGATGTGATCATATTCGGACTAAGCATTCAGACCTGAAATTGTTTCAAATATAACTGAAATCATCATGTATGCCATTACTCCAACGAGCAAAGCCATGGTGACAACAATGACTGGCTGAATTAAAGCGCTTATCTTCGCAATATCTTTTTCTAACTCCTTATCGTACCTTGCAGCCGCTCTCTCAAGGCTTTCTCCAATTTGACCCGTTTGCTCACCAACGGCAACCATATCAAGGAGGAGCGGTGGGAAAAATCCCACTCGTTTCATGGTTCGGGAGAGAGATGCTCCATCCCCCACGTATTCAATAATCTTAGCAATTATTTTTTTAAGGAAAAGATTTGGCGTTGCCTCTCTACCTAATTCAAGGGCTCTAAGAAGCGGTAACCCATTACCTACCAAGTTTGCGAGTGTTTCCAAGAACTGCACAAAGAACCTCGTTTTTAGAACCTTTCCGAAGAGCGGGATTTTTAACTTCGTTTCATCCCACCATTCGTGGTTCTTGGGGTCTTTAATATAACGAACGAAAGAAACCACAATAATAGTAAGGAGTAACAAAATTAACCACCACCAAGATGTTATAAATTCACTAACGTTAATCATAAACTGACCAATGGGCGGCATTTCCGAGTTCGTATTATCTAGCAATCCCATTAATTGAGGTATTAAAAATGTAATAAACAAAACTACAACGGCTATACCGGAGGCAATGAGAAATGACGGGTAAATCAAGGCCATTTTAACCTTTCCCTGAAGGTCTTGAATTGCAGTCAGATAAGACGCTTGCCTTTTTAATATGGTGGAAAGAGCTCCACTAACTTCACCTGCCCTTGCGAGACTACAATACAAGTCTCCAAAACTAGGCGAAGTCTTCTTAAGCGCATCAGAAAAAGACATCCCGTCACGTACTTCAATTCTTATTCTTGTAGTTAGACTTTTTAGCTTACCCAACTCTTCCCGGTTTTCCATTACTCTTAATGCTGGCTCAAGTTGTAAGCCAGCTCCAAGAAGCTCTGAGAGCTCTTCAGTGAATAGTACAATCTCGTGTTTCTTAAGCTTTATTGGCCCAGTAGCTATAGGTTCATCACTTTTTACCTTGGACTTAGAATCAGCAGACTTATTTTTTCCAGAATCATCTTTTAAGTCCAGCTTCATGGGTTGCAAACCTCCACGATCTAAAAGATCCATAGCCGCGCCCCTGTCTCCAGCGTCTAGTTCTCCTGTGACTCGATTCCCATCCCCTTTAAGGGCTGTGTAAGCAAAAGTAGGCAAATATTATTTTGGTTAGTTAGTATTTTAAATTCTATTTAGTATCAAACGTCTACTCTCAGCTCGACCGTAGTAGCCGCTAGGACCTCTTCTAGAGTGGTATCGCCACTCATAACCTTATGCCATCCATAATCACGCATGGGAACAAAACCTTCCTCGAGCGCCTTAGTTTTAATCTCAGCTGTTGAAGCTCCTCTAACAATAAGTTCCTCAATCCCGGGAGTTACCAAACAAACTTCATAGATTGCCAACCTGCCGAGGTAACCACTGTTTCGACAACGATCACAGCCCTCTTCAGCGGCCACATAAAAATCACCATTATAGCCATCCGGGAAGCCGACACTCTCAAGATGCTCGGCAGTATAATCCTGTGTTACTTTGCATGAGGGACACAATCTTCTAACCAGTCTTTGGGCCAAAAATGCACGAACTGAAGCAGAAACTAAGAACGGCTCAACTCCCATATCTGTCAGTCTTGAAATGCCGCCAATAGCATCATTTGTATGTAAGGTGCTGAAGACAAGGTGACCCGTCAATGAAGCTCTGACTGCAATCTCAGCAGTTTCCAAATCTCGCATCTCACCAATCATTACGATATTTGGATCTCCTCTAAGAATACTACGTAGCCCACGTGCAAAAGTCAGATCGATCTCGGGCTTCACAGCAATCTGCATCACTCCATCAAGTTTATTCTCTACGGGATCCTCAATAGTAACTATTCGAGTCTCAGATTTATTCAACTCAGAAAGAAAAGTGTATAGGGTAGTCGATTTACCCGAACCAGTAGGACCTGTAATGAGAATAATTCCATTAGACATGGAAAGAAGCTGGTCAATTCTCGATCTAGTATGGTCAATCATTCCTAGCCTATTAAGATTAAACTTCTCCTGGTTTAAAAGTCTCAAACTTACACTTTCGCCCTCAACTGTAGGTATAGTAGCAACTCGAACGTCAATTTGTTGATCTTCGAGTGAAAGATTTATTCTACCGTCCTGAGGCAATCGTCTCTCGGCGATATCCAACTTGGACATGATTTTTAAACGAGCTATTACAGAGCTTTGAAGCGCGTTAATGTTTTCAGGAACTGCCACGTCATGAAGCATCCCATCAATTCTGTATCTAATTCGTAGATCAGAATGTAATGGTTCAACATGTATATCAGTGGCTCTCTGGTCTAGCGCTTCGCGAAGAATCTGATTAACAAACTTTACGACTGAAGCCTCTTCATCTTCATCTTCATCCAAAACATTAGCTTCGTCCTGGTCTACTTCCAAGGAATCCATATCAAGTTCTCGACCAGCAAGGATCTGCTCAAAAGTGTCAGCTCCTACACCATAAAGTTCCTGAATACCCTGAAGAATTTTGGTACGAGAAGACATCGACCATTCGATCGGAAAATCAATTGCCTGGCTAGCAGCTTGCCGAGCCAAATAATTAAAAGGATCATATGTCGCAATTCGCAAACGCATTTGCCCGTCGCTCAATTCTTTCTTTTCTGATTTTTCTTCCTCAATTGGTTGTTCAGGAAGATCATTGCTAGCATCGTTTGGATCATCTTCTTTTATTAACTCAGACCCATCTCCAAAAGAAAGGGGCAGCAACCTGTGTTTGAGTGCAATTTTTGCTGAACAAACTTCTTTAAGCTTTCGTTTATTTATTGGATCAAGAGAATCCTCCCAGCCTAAATGAAGCTCCTCAGCAAGACCCTTGAGAAAATCCTCTTCTGGAACCAGCTCTCGATTAAGTAACTCTTCAATTACGGGACGCTGACCAGACATCGCTTCTTCGATTGCTTTTTGAAGATCACTCTCATCTGCACTTTGAAGCTTCTTAGCGGTATTTAAAAAAATTTTATTCATTTGTTTCTAATCCACAACCAAACAAACAATCTAAAATACCACCGTGCTCCTAGAGCATTACAGTATTAATTATTCAATTCAGAGGGGGGGTAAATGTGCCACAATTTCTGAAAAATCGCATCAATAAAAGCATCAAAGCTTCGATTTTTGCATTAATTAATAATCTTTGCGTAATCTTTTTAAAAAAGCACTACACAATTATCCTCTAATTACTGAGCTATTCATAAATATAGACTTACAATTTAGAGTAAAATTCACTCTAGGAACTGATAATTAGCCTCTTAAAA
Organism: Verrucomicrobiales bacterium; assembly: GCA_028033615.1. Taxonomy (GTDB): domain Bacteria; phylum Verrucomicrobiota; class Verrucomicrobiia; order Verrucomicrobiales; family DEV007; genus EC70. The sequence goes on from JAOFDG010000013.1 coordinate 9,058, forward strand.
ACCAAAGAAACTAATCACTATGAGTCTTAAGGATTAATCCTCTACTGGAGGCAATTTGAATAATTCTCCAGAAAAAGGACACCTTAAAACTGAACCTGATGCCTTACCCTGAACATCTATTAGCTGACCACCAAAAGGACTTATAACATAACCCACTCTTTTTGACCACCTTGCAAATGGAACCGTAGGGTTATCACTCGTCCCAATTCCTTGCATTTTTTTATCAACTTTTCTTTCAAATACTTTAAAATCGACGTTTTTTGATATAGATGCGATAGCCTCCTCAACAATGTTTCGTTGATCAGATTTTTCTGAGTTAGAATCTAAATTTATTGGAGGAATTATGAAAATTTTACCCGTATATGGACAACGCGCCTTATCACCAGGCTTTAATCCAGTAATATCAACTATATAACTGCCTTTAGTGAAGGGGCTAAAAACTAAATTATCTTTGCCGGCAACGTTCTTAGCGACCTGCCCCTCTAGTACTTCCTTTTCAGCAAGCTCAATTTTCAATTCATCCTTGTTTGATTCCACATTATTTGGAATTTCCGCATTATCTACAGCTACTGCAGGAATTTCATCCTCTTTATTAAAAGTGAAATCTGCGTTGTTTGGGACTATAAATGGAAGTCCAGAATGGGGGCAAACTACTTCATCGCCTGGAGTGAATTTATTTACATCAACCAATTTGCCTTCTACGTGAGGGGAATACACCAAACCTGGAGCACCTAAAACAGACTCTGCAATTAGAGTGTTATCGATACCATTTTTTATAAATCCCGGGTCTAAATCCTCTTCCTTAACTGACCATAAAAAACCAGTTAAATACTCAGTGGGGCGAGCACTTGCCAAATCTCTATCTTTCAACCCAAATATACCAAATGGTAAGATTAATAACTGCCTAAAAAAGCCAATGTTTCCTTTTTGACTCATCGAAGCTTGCTTGGTCGATTTGCAAGAGACGAAATTTAAGGATAGTAAGGCAAAAGCCAAAACAGCAATAATTCTTCTCGAATTTGATCTAAATCTATTCATTTTCAGTATCTTAACCTTATTTCAAGGTAATTGATTAACATGAAAGCAAGTCATATGCCACAGATAACTTAAAATTTAAGAAATACATAATATTTTGGAGATTTCCAGAATTTTTTTCTCTTATTAATAAATTTAATTTATCTGAGTCCTATTTTTTTAAATCGTCTCTCAAGCTTACCCAAGACAACTTCTTCTAGCTGAGGATTCTTTAGACGATCAACTGCATCCTTAACAAATCCAAAAGTAACCAACTGTCTGGAAACCGCCTCTTCAATGCCTCTAGACATTAAATAAAACAGTTCCTCTTCAGCAACCGGATTGGATGTCGAACCATGACTGCACTTAACCTGATCTGCCTTGATTTCTAAACCTGGTAATGAATTAGCTTCGCATTCATCACTCATTAATAAATTACGGCAAGTTTGATAAGCGTCAGTGAAGTGAGCTTCATTCTCAACTTTAATCATTCCCGCAAATGTGGTTTTAGATTTGTCATAAAGTGCATTCTTATATAACAGATCACTTGAAGTGTTGGCGTGCTCGTGAAGCTGCATAGTACGCATATCAAATTCTTGATTGTTTTCTGGAACATTCACCGAAATCATTTCGCTATGAGCCTTTTCACCTAAAAGTCTACTGACAGATTCTTGCCTCAGCCAATCGCATCCTAGATTTAGAGAAAAATTTTTGATATTAGAATTTGAGTGAGCCGAGACATTAGAAATATGAAAAGAGTGCGCTTTTTCACTCAAATTTTGAGTTCTGACATATGTCAATTCAGAATCTTCTTCTGCGATAAGATCTGAGACTCCACAAGTTAATCCAAATTCATCATCCGAAGATGCCAGATACTCGGCAACTGTCACACTAGAACCCGCAGCGGTAACAATGAGGGTGTAAGGAAAAATCACAGCATCTTCCCCAGAAACCCAATGGAAAACTTCTAAGGGGCTTTTCAGAACTAGGCCTTCAGGAACATAAATAAAATAACCCTCCCTCTGCCGAGCTTGATGTAAATTAAATAACTTTTCCGACCCAAGCTTAGGGTCTTCTTTCATAAAGTAATTTTTGAGTAAATCAGCATCCTCAGCCAATGCTCTCGAAAGAGGCTTAAAGATCAAACCTTTGCTCAATAATTCATCGTCTAGGTTTGACTGAAAGAGAAGTTTATCATTATTGAAAACCAATCTGTCGTTGCCATTATTCAAGGAAATGGAATTTGAAACATACTTATTGTAATCAAAATTAACTATCTGTTCAGAATCACGGACATTTTCGTATGATAGCTTTTTGAGGTTTGCAAACCTCCAATCTTCGTCTTTGCGACTTGGCCATGGGGATTCTAGAAATTTTTGCCAAGCTAATTGTCTTGAATCTATATACCATTTTGGTGAATCTTCATTCACAGGGTTTGGCAAATCTGATAATGATAATGACACAGTCTTTGTTCTATAAAAATTGAATTAGTATGAAAATTCAATTACCCGACTGACCCTTCCATCTCGAGATCAATTAACCTTTTAAGTTCAACTGAATATTCCATCGGAAATTCGCGTACTAGATCATTCACAAACCCATTAACGCTCAAACTCATCGCCTCCGCTTCACTCAGGCCTCTTTGCTTCATATAAAAAATTTGCTCCTCACTTACCTGACTTACGCTAGCTTCGTGCTGAGTCGAATGTTGGTTACCTCTAACTGTTACCGCAGGATATGTATCTGTTCTGCTTTTAGAATTAATCAGTAATGCGTCACATTCAGTATTATTCTTACAACCCTTAAGATGCTTTGGAATATGAACATGGCCACGGTAAGTGGATCTACCCTCACCAACGCTGATAGACTTAGAAACAACGTTCGATGATGTATTATCAGCAGCGTGAATCATTTTAGCACCAGTGTCTTGATGCTGACCATCATTAGCCAAAGCAATAGATATAACTTCACCACGAGCTCCCTCGCCTTTCATAATAACTCCAGGATACTTCATTGTTAAACGGCTGCCGATATTACAGTCAATCCATCGGACTTCTGCTCCTTCATGTGCAAGACCTCGTTTAGTTACTAAATTAAAAACATTAGCGCTCCAATTTTGAACAGTAATATATTGAATTTTTGCATTTTTCATTGCTACCAATTCAACCACTGCGCTGTGAAGCGTATTCGTTTCAAACTTTGGAGCCGTGCAACCTTCCATGTAGGTGAGCTCGGCGCCTTCATCGACAATGATTAAGGTTCTTTCAAATTGACCAAACTGTTCAGCATTTATTCTAAAGTAAGCCTGTAAAGGATGTTTTACTTTAACTCCAGGTGGCACATATATAAAGCTGCCTCCAGAAAAAACAGCTGAGTTAAGAGCTGAAAATTTATTATCTCCAGTTGGAATTACTTTACCAAACCATTTCTTAAAAATATCTGCATGCTCAGCCAAACCTTCAGAGCTATTAACAAAAATAACACCTTGCTCAGAAACTGCATCTTTAACATTTGAGTACGCAGCCTCGCTATCAAATTGAGCTTCAACCCCAGCCAAGAATTTACGCTCTTTTTCTGGTATACCGAGGCGCTCAAAAGTTTCTTTCATTTCATCTGGAACATCTTCCCAGCTCCTCTTCGGGGCCTCTCCTGCAGAGAGGTAATATCTAATTTCATCAAAGTTTATAGAATTCAGATCTTTGCTAGCCCAATGGGTTGGCATCTCTTTCTTGTTAAAAACTTTTAATGCCCTTTGTCTGAATTCCCTGATCCACTGATCCTCTTTCTTAACGTTGGAAATGAAATCGATAGTTTCTTCGTCTAACCCCCTACCTGCATCATGCTTATAATCGACATCAAAATGAAAATTAGACTCTTCTCTATCAATTTCGATGCTCTTATCTGTTTTCGTCTCTGTTTTCATATATCCGAAATTTAACTTTTCACCAAATTCTCTTCTTTTAGCCAATCATAGCCTTTTTCTTCGAGCTCTAACGCAAGATCTTTTGATCCACTACGAATAATCTGACCGTCATTAAGCACATGTACATGATCGGGTACTATATAATCGAGAAGGCGTTGGTAGTGAGTGATTACAAGAAATCCACGATCTTGTGATCTCATGGCATTAACTCCCTCTGCCACTATTTTTAGTGCATCGATGTCTAATCCACTATCAGTCTCATCAAGAACAGCATAAGCTGGCTCTAACATCATCATTTGAAGAACTTCGTTTCTTTTCTTTTCACCTCCAGAAAAACCCTCATTCACAGACCTACCTGTGAATTTCCTATCCATACCTAATTGATCCATCTTATCATAAATTTCTTTATAAAAAGCGACAGCATCTATTTCTTCACCTTCTGGTAATCTTGCCTGCCTGGCGGCTCTAAGAAAATTTGCATTACTCACTCCAGGAATTTCAGCAGGATACTGAAAAGCAAGAAATAATCCTGCTTTAGAACGTTCATCAACCTCCATTTCAAGAAGACTTTTACCATTCAAGAGGACATCGCCTCCCGTAACTTCGTAGTCTTCATGACCAGCCATAACCTTCGCTAACGTGCTCTTGCCAGATCCATTAGGTCCCATAATTGCATGGACCTCACCTTGAGGAACATTCAGGTTTAATCCTTTAAGTATTTCAGTTCCATTGATATTCGCGTGAAGGTTTACTATTTCAAGGCTAGACATTATGTGAATGATTCTAAGACTGATTAATTTAATTGTTTTTTAGTTTTTATTGAAAGTGCGCATTCAGGACATAAACCCCTAACTACAACTTCAAACTTCTCGACTTTTGCACCACGCGGTAATTTGAGAGAATTCGAGGGTTTTGCACCATCCTTCAAACTGATATCCTCTACAGAAGCACAATTTTCACAGTGAAAATGAGCATGAGGTTCCAAATTTCCACAGTATCTAGAAGGCTCTCTATCAACATTAACTTGCCTAACCACACCCACCCCAACTAATGCATCTAAACAATTGTATACAGTAGCCAATGAAATGGAATCCATCTTGTTCTTTACTCTCATAAAGACCTCGGTAGCAGTTGGATGATCCTTACTATTCATCAAAACCTCGTAAACAAAACGCCTTTGAGGTGTCATTCTATGACCTTCTCCAAGATTAAATTGTTTAATATTTCCAGTACTGTTTTGTGACATGTCCTGATGACAGGTAGCTTGATGCTTATTTTTATCAAGAACTATTCTAAATAATAATTAAATTAACGCTGATCGTTCGACTCTGGATTCAAATACATTATATTACTATTATGAGATTAGGTGTCATAGGATGCGGCAAAATGGGATCAGCTCTTATAAAAGGGGCAGTTATTAAAGGTGCTATTCAAGGTGATGAAGTGATGGTATTTGATACCTTTCGAGAATCTGCTGAAGTCCTTTCAAAGCAGGTCGGCGCCCAAATTGCTAATAGCAGCAATAATTTAGTCAGAAATTCTGAAGCTGTTCTTCTATGTGTTAAACCACAAGATATCATCTCTCTCACTAGCTCTCTGGACCGAGATCGAGATGGAATCCTATTCATTTCAATTGCAGCAGGGGTTAAGATTCATGATCTTGAAAAGTCCTTACTAAAAGAAGATAGAGTCATTCGAGTTATGCCCAACACGCCTGCAATGATCGGTAAAGGCGCTTCAGCCCAATCGAGAGGTATTAACGCAACTGAATCTGATACTCAATTTGTAGCTAACTTACTTAACGCAGTAGGCGTTACATTAGAGGTACCTGAAAAACAACTTGATGCAGTGACTGGATTAAGTGGGAGTGGCCCAGCGTATATCTACACTGTCATAGAAGCAATGGCAGACGGCGGCGTGCTTGTTGGGCTTCCAAAAGACCAAGCATTAATGCTTGCAGCACAAACAGTCTCAGGTGCAGCCGAGATGATTATTAATTCCAAAGAACACCCTGCAAAATTACGTGATCAAGTCTCTAGCCCAGGAGGAACAACCATAGCCGGTCTAGCAGCTCTAGAATCAGGAAAATTGAGATCCACTCTTATAGAAGCTGTACAAGCTGCAACCAAAAGATCCCAAGAACTTGGAAATTAAGCAACCTAGCCCTCAGTGATTAGGGGCACGGAAGATTTGGTATATGTTTCATTAAAACCATAAAGGCGGGCAGCATTTCCTCCTAAAAAAGAGCCCTTATCTTTTTCTCTAATCGAAGGTTCATTCTTAATAAATTCAAGGCTCTGACGGTATGTAAAGTCTACCATTGTTCTAGGCCAATCCGAACCCCACATCAATTTGTTATAGCCTACTTTATCTGCTGCTCTTTTAATAACTTCAAGGGCACCTTGAAAAGGATAACCTTCCGACCTGTAAAGCCAAATAATACCTCCACATTCAATGTAAACGTTATCGTATTTACACAAGTTAAGTTGACCAGGCCAACCTTTTCGGTTTGGCATCCCAAAATGTCCTATTGCAACTTTTAGGGAAGGAAACCTCTTCATAATAATTTCAAATTCAGGAACTTGAATTTCACCTTCAGAGAAATCTACTGCTAGGACATGCCCTTGATGATCCATTCTTTCCCAAATAGGAAATAATAAAGGGTCATCCAAATGAACTTTACCTAAGAGATGACCACCGCATACCTTTAACCCTCTAAAACCTTGATTCAAAAGATGGTCAACCTCAGAAACAATGTTATTAAGATTAAAAAAGTTTGGGAGCCCATGCATGAAAAATCGATCACCATGTTCAGCTAAAACTGATAATAAATAATCATTCTGAGGCCCATCCATATATTCCTGTACAACAACTCCAGCCTCGACCCCACAAGCATCAAATTCTCCTATAACATGCTCCGCCAAAGCCTTGCAATCTGACAATACAGCAGGCATACCAAGAATTTTTTTTCCACCAATACTAATCATCCCCGAACCTAATGGTCGAACCAGAGACTCTCCATTGATAGCACCACGCACACGATTCCAAATGTGCATATGTGCATCAATAATCATAAGTGGAAATTGAAAACTAGATCTAATTATCGAACATTAAAATACAATTACGAATCCATCAAAGGCAAGACCACTAACTTAAATCCAAATCAAAGCTTATTACAGAAATACAATCTAATAATATTCAATTATACGAATGATTAAAGTTGAGAATAATCTTAGGAAGTCGCTACTGCTAAAGCTTTATCAAGATCTCCTATGATGTCATCGATATGCTCTATACCTACAGACAACCTAATTAACTCAGGAGTAATGCCACCGGCTGCTTGTTGTTCCTCGTTCAACTGAGAATGAGTAGTGGTTGCAGGATGAATAGCAAGACTTTTTGCATCACCAACATTTGCAAGATGAGAGAAGAGCTCACAACTCTCGATGAATTTTTGACCAGCAGCAGCACCTCCTTTAATGCCAAACACAACCATGGAACCGCCCTTCCCCTTTAAATACTTATTGTTCTTATCAAATTCAGGGTCAGATTCTAGACCAGGGAATCTCACCCATTCGACAGAATCATGTGCAGACAAATGTTCGGCGACTAACTTAGAATTACTACAATGACGCTCCATTCTTAATGGCAACGTTTCTATACCTTGTAAGAACAACCAAGAGTTATCAGGTGAAATACAAGCGCCAAGATTTCTTAGAGGAACTGTTCTCATTCTAAGAATGTATGCTAGAGGGGCTAACATATCAGGCAAATCATGCCCCCATCTAAGACCATGATATGATGTATCAGGTTCATCGAATAATGGATGTTTACCAGCGGACCAATCAAAACGCCCACTATCAACAACTATACCTCCAATTCCTGCTCCATGACCACCAAACCATTTTGTGAGAGAGTGAACAACGATATCAGCTCCATGAGCTAAAGGATTTGTTAAGTAAGGAGTTGAAAAAGTTGAATCAACTATAAGTGGAACTCCGCACTCTTTTGCGTGCCCAGATATGGCTTCTAGGTCTGCAATTTCAAGGGCCGGATTTGAAACGCTCTCGGTAAAGAAAGCACGAGTTTTGTCATCTGCGGCGGCAGCAAAATTTGCTGGATCTTGAGAATCAACGAAGCGCACTTCAATTCCCAGCGCAGGAAGAATATCATTAAATTGTGTGTAAGATCCGCCATAAAGGTTTCTTGCAGACACTATATTATCTCCAGCAGAGGCTAAGTTAATAATAGAGTAAAAGACTCCGCTTGTTCCTGAGGCCAATCCCAGACCCGCCATTTCATGGGCACCCTCTAATAAAGCAACTCTCTTTTCTAGGACGTCTGTAGTCGGATTCATTAGGCGGGTGTAAATATTCCCCAACTCCTTTAGAGCAAATAAATTTGCAGCATGTTCTGTTGAATCAAAAACAAATGAAGAAGTTCTGTGAATCGAAACTGCGCGGGCTTTAGTTGTCGGATCAGGAGTATGTCCACCGTGGAGGCAAAGAGTGTCAATTTTCATGGACGCGATGGATAATATAAAAAACTAACAATTACAAGCTTAAGTGATCGCCTAATTATATGATTTTGTTATGGATATCCTAATATTTGAGTATAACTAGACAATCTAAGACAATTATTAAAGCGCCATCGAAGTTTAATCTTATAAAATGAACATTTTAAGATCTATTATTGATGAACAAAAAAAATCGATGATATTATTATTACAGATTTATAATAAATCTCAAAACTCTGATTTAATTAATAGAATAATTTAAGAAATGAAATTTTCACAATTAGCAATATTCATGGGCTTATCCTTTGCACTTGGTATCGGAGTAATGAGCGTTTTCCAATCAAACAAAGAATCTTCAAATAAAACTGCACTTAAACCCTCTCAAAACTTAAGCGAAAGAAAGGATACCATTAGAGAAAATAACATTTCGACTAGTCTTAATACAAAAAATCCAATCTCATCAAAAACTAAAACTCCCAAGATTAATCAGCTCGAAACAAAGATTGAAAGTGATGAACCAGCAGGCCCTGAAGAAGCTTTTGCAACATTGTTAAATAGCCCTGAAGCAAGAAGTTTAATGAAAGGTTTCGCTGGTGCTATGAGTCGTGGAGCAGACAGAATGATTGCTGGTGAGATGGAAAGCCAAAAAGAGAAACTCGGACTATCGGATGAACAGGTTGACTCAATTAAAGGCAAGATGGTTTCTATGATAGAGAAAGAAACCAAAAAATTTCAAAGTGAACTTGATGACGATAGCAAGTCTTTCGGCGAAATAATGCAGTCGCAAGGAGAGTTTTGGGAAAAAAATGAACCTCAAATCAATGCGCTCCTTAAGGAAGAACTTAACGACGAGCAGTATGCAAAATATGAGAGAAATCAACTAGTAGAAAAAACAGAAAATATTCAAAAACGTGCAAATTGGGAACTCGAACGAATGGACTCATTAGGCCTTTCAGAGGAGCAAGAAGACCAAGTCTTTGGTATCCTTGTCCAAAAATCATCACAATTTGAGGAATCAATGGAGATTGAGGGTATATCATCAGAACTACCAGAAGCTGCTAGATCGAATGATGTCACTAAAGAGGATGCGATTCGCTCTATACTGAATACCGAGCAATTAGAAAAATACAACGACAAGATAGATAATGGTGGATATGGAAGAGGTGGTCGCGGCCGAGGACCTTGGGGACGCAGAGGTTTTGGCGGTTAATTAGAAAAAGACCTTAATCGCCAGAATTGCCACAATATTAGTTACCTTTATCATTGGATTAATTGCTGGACCTGAGGTGTCTTTATAAGGGTCACCAACGGTATCTCCAGTAATCGAAGCTGCATGTGCTTCCGAGCCTTTTCCTCCGTAGAAGCCATCCTCAATCATTTTTTTAGCATTATCCCACGCTCCACCTGCAGCGGTCATTGATAATCCAATAAACAAGCCTGTTACAATTGTTCCAACCAAAACCCCACCGAGAGCGGTGTAACCTAGCGCAGGTATTGCTGAAACCACTACAACAGTGATTACGGGAAGTATTGCTGGGATGATCATTTCACGAAGAGCTGACTTCGTTACGATATCAACGCATCTGGCATATTCTGGCTCATCTGTACCTTCCATGATGCCTGGCCTCTCACTAATCTGACGCCTAACTTCTGAGACGACTGCTCCAGCAGCACGACCAACAGCATCCATACTGAGAGCAGTGAAAATAAATGGTAACATTCCACCAATAAACATTCCTATAATGACTCGCGGATCTTTAAGTGAAAACGCCACGTCATCAACGCCTAAATGAACTTGAAGCTCAAGAAAATAGGAACCAAATAAAACTAATGCCGCGACTCCGGCAGAAGCGATCGCATAACCTTTAGTCACCGCCTTCATTGTATTACCAACTGCATCTAAAGCATCAGTTCTCTCACGAACCAAGGATGGCAAGTCAGCCATCACTGCAATTCCACCAGCATTATCCGTGATAGGTCCAAAAGCATCTAATGAAACTATAATTCCAGCCAATGCTAACATTGCCATTACTGCAATAGAGATACCATATAAACCAGCGAGAGAGTTGCTAATCCAAATAGCTGCACATATCAAAGCGACCGGCAACGCAGTAGCCATATTACCAACTCCTAGACCAGCTATAATGTTAGTAGCATGGCCAGTTTGCGAAGCTTTAGCTATTTTATTAACAGGTGGATATTTAGTGGCGGTGTAGTAATTAGTAATAAGAACAATTGCAAAAGTCATCACGATACCGACTAAAGAGCACCAGAAAAGATCAGTTCCTGAGTAGGTACCACTAGACATTTTGAGCCCACCTTCAGGGATAATCGATTGACATAAAGGCCAATAAACGACAGCTGAAAAAAGTGATGCTACTAGGACTCCTTCCATTAATAATTGGGAAGCACCTCCTTTACGAAAATTAACCCATAAAATTCCAAGAATAGAACCAATTATTGCAACACCCCCCAAGAGAAATGGTAAAGCTAATGCAACTTCTCTCATGGTGTCATTAGTATCGGTGCTCAAAGTTCCCAGAAGAAGGGCACCAATAAGACTTACCGCATAAGTCTCAAACACATCAGCAGCCATCCCAGCACAATCACCAACATTATCACCAACATTGTCAGCGATGGTTGCAGGATTCCTTGGATCATCTTCATCGAGCCCCTGCTCTATTTTTCCGACAAGATCGGCACCTACATCTGCAGCCTTGGTATAAATACCACCCCCCAGACGAGCAAAAACACTTATTAGGCTTGCTCCAAGTGCCAAACCAACAAGGCTATCGACCACAATTTTCCCTTGCTCAGGATCACCCTTTGGAACAATAACTTCCATTACAAAATAAAATAAACCCACTGATAAAAGCGCCAAACCAACCACCAGAAGACCTGTCACAGCACCACCATTAAAAGCAACATTGAGAGCTTTACGTTCACTTTCTACAGCAGCCTGAGTGGTACGAACATTAGCCAAGACTGCAATTTTCATCCCTATGTATCCTGCAATTAGAGAGCAAACCGCACCGATTAAAAATCCAATTGGCATTGAAGCGTGCACTTTGTCTGCAAGAGACATTAAATAAAGAACCAGAGCAAGACCGATTGATATAATGCTAATTGTTCTGACTTGGCGATTGAGATAAGCTTTTGCACCATCCTGAATCGCACCAGAAACCTTCTTCATTAATTCGGTGCCTACCGGTTGCTTGATTACATTTCTGATTAGGAAAATTGCTACTATTAACCCCACTGCTCCCATAAAAAGAGATAAGGTAATTCCAGATGAACTTAAAAAACTGGCTAACTCTAAAGACATTTAATTATTATTTTACATTGTTTAGTTAGCTCATAACCACTTTTTTTCAATGAGGACTTACAAAACCTTTGCACTTCGTTCGGGGGCAGAGATATGATTCTTGCCGGTTTAGATATTTAGGCTATCTTAATTATTAATTATACTTTAATTAACTAATTTTGAATTACAAAAATATTCAGGGAAGTTTCCTTTTAACACTTTCTGTTATTTTCTTAATAACATCCGAGGTTTTACTGTCTAAAACTGTCATTATTGACCCTGGTCATGGAGGCAAAGACAAAGGAGCATATTGGTATGGTATATCTGAAAAGACATTGACTTTAGATGTTGCAAAAAAAGTCGAATCTCTATTAAGGAGTAAAGGAATCAAAGTATTAATGACTCGAAAATCAGATCATTATGTCTCCATTCAAGATCGGGCATCTATGGCAAACAAACACTCTAATGCCATATTTGTAAGTATTCACTTTAACGCTCATACTAATTCTTCTGTAAAAGGCATAGAAACTTTCTATTTAAGCTCTAAAGGGAAAAAGCTAGCTAGCAGTATACAAAGCCGCCTTGCACGAAGAATTAACACTAGGAATAGAGGAAGCAAAAAATATCATTACGCAGTTCTAAGGAAAACTAAAGGAGTAGCTGCCTTGGTAGAATGTGGCTTTATTAGTAATCGCTGGGAAGGAAACCGGTGCGCATCAAGCTGGTACAAAGAAATACTAGCTCAAGAAATTACTGATGGTATAACTGAATATTGTAATAATAATTAACAAGCTCAACTGACAGAATAACTTATCATGGAAAACAATATTGAAGTACACTTGTACGTAATCATGTGGCCGAATTACGCCTTAGTTGCATCAAATTTAGCTCCTGATGAATTTGGAAAGCATTACACTCTCGGAAGCTCTCGCTACTTTCACGGCCAGGTTGTATTTGCTGAAATTGATAAGAATTATAGAAATGAATTTTTAAACATTGATAAATATATTGGAGAAGTAAAACCAGATGCATCAGGAGCCCCAAAGCGCACTAAATTTATAGCCACATATCGAGTTCTTGAGCACATTGAGCTTTCAGCTTTCAGGGAACTCCACATCACTTCAACAATAGGTAAAGTTTTAACTCTTAGAAGCGCACCCTATGAAAAAGATCATGATAAAGGTTATCTAAGAACCTTCCAAGAGCTCGCTCCAATGAGAGCAATTGTTCTCTCCTGGATGACTCCACCTGATTTTGGGGAACTCATCACTGATCCTGATCAACCAAAGTCAGCACCTAAAGTACTATTCAACCAAATAGACTTTGATATTGATGATTTTTTAACAAAACTAGAATCTGATCCTTTCCACAAATCTCCAATCCCTAATGTTCATCCTCACAAGCTTAAGGAACAGATTTTAGAAGCGAAATCAAAACCCGAAAAAGGTCTGAAAGGTATTAGTCTTGACGCCGCTTTTGGAAGAATCCCATTTTCTCAACATCGTACAGGATTCTGGATAGCTCATCATAAAGAGATGCTATTTTACCCAATCCCAACAATTGAAGAACTCAAAGAAGAACATTGGGAATGGTATAAAACCCTAGACTAAAATGTTAGACTCTATCTAGTGATTAGAAACCTTAGTAGTCTTCGGCTGACCAATTGAGGATAGCAGTTCTTCAAACCATGACTCATCAATATCGAATGGCTTCCCTCCCGCTATTCTGGAAAAATCTATAACAGACATCTCGTTAGCATTATCATCATCCAAGCCTGCGACTCCACTTTTTCCATTAAGAGCAGCCTGAGCAGCGCATGCTGCGCTTCTTTTAATTAATTCCAAATCTCTATCATTTGGTTTTGCAGAACGTGCAAAATACCCACTTTTCTGTACTAGTACCTTATCTGCTGAAAGAGAATCTTTAAGCTTTTGGGCAAACCATTTTCCAGGATTTAATTCATCTAACCTGACGTGCCCAAAAGCATCTCTCCTAAGCTCCTCTCCAGCAGATTCTTTTTCTTTAATTATTGCATCCGTACCTGCGCCTTCGCTAAGGAATAAATTTACGCAATCATTTTTCTCCATCAGCTCGGATAACCTTTTTAATTCTGATTCCAAATCCAATTCCATCTCCGGAATCCATACTGCATGAACATCCCAACGCTCACGTGTAACATTAATTTCCGGAAGCCACTCATAATCGTCTAAAGATTTTCTATAATCATTAGCCGCGGCAGCAGTCAGCCACCCACAATGCCTACCCATAACTTCATGTATAATAAGCTGCCTTGTGCTAGTTGTATTTTCATTAGCCACGTTCTCAAAGAATAATGCGCTTTGCTCTGCAGCAGTCCACGCTCCTAAGGTTTGAGAGATTGGAAAAACATCATTATCCACAGTCTTAGGAAGACCAACAACAGTGAGACCATATCCATTTTCTTCTAAATACCTGGCAAGATCCGCAGCCGTTGTATTGGTATCATCCCCACCGATCGTGTGAAGAATATCAATATCATCAGCTTTAAGTTGTTCGGCCGCGACTTTGAGAGGGTCCTCACCCTCATTCACTAAGCCGCGCTTAGTACAGTCTTCAACGTTTGTAAGTTTAACCCTGCTATTTCCAATGGCACTACCTCCAAACCCAAAGAGAACTTTATAATTCTTTTTCACCTCATCACCTAAGGCAATAGAATCCCCTTTCAGAAGGCCTTGATAACCATTCAGGTATCCACTCAATTCAGCATCTGGCATTAGCTCATTATAACATTCTATTAACGCTCCAATAGATGAAGAAAGACAAGGCGCGATACCACCAGCAGTTAAAAAAGCTATTTTTTTAGACATGTTTATTAATTTCTTTTGTTAAATTCCCTAAAAAGTATCTCCAAAAAGAAGTCCAGATTAGCGCTCTTTTTGCTTGGCGCAAGTTTATGAATTTTCCTCTCCTTGACTGAAGCGCTTCCAAACTCTAAGTTCGCGGCCGATATGCCTATAGCTACACCATCTCAATTCGCCGCCATGCTAGACTCCGCCCAAGAGGGTGGATACGCCTATCCTGCTATTAATTGTTCAAGCATTCCTACTCTTAATGCAGCAATGAAGGGATTTGCCGATAATAAGTCAGATGGCATTATTCAGTTCTCCACTGGTGCAGGCCAGTTCGCATCTGGGCTCAACCACAAAGATTCTACCAAAGGTACGATTATATTGGCTGAAGCTGCTCATGCACTTGCAGAACAATATGAAGTCTTAATAGGCCTCAATACAGATCATTGCCAACCTGAAAACGCAGAAGCTTTCCTAGACCCACTTATCGAAGCTACCGCTGCTAGGCGTGCAAAGGGTGAAAACAACCTATTTCAAAACCACATGCTAGATGCCTCCATTCTTCCATTAGCTGAGAATATGGCAATTTCTCAAACTTATCTCAAAAAGTGTGCAGAGCATGATATCATACTTGAAGTTGAAGCCGGAGTAGTAGGAGGTGAAGAAGACGGTGCAGCAGGATCTGAAGACACTCCAGATGAGGACCTTTACACAACACCCGAAGATATGGTTGCTGTTCACGAGGCATTAGCAGAGCTCGGCAGGTTTACATTCGCAGCTACTTTTGGGAATGTGCATGGCCACTACAAACCGGGCGCTGTAAAACTTGAACCCGAAATCCTTAAAAAGGGTCAAGCCGCTGTACAAGAAAAATATGGGCAAGATTCAGAATTTGATCTTGTTTTTCATGGTGGATCAGGAAGCCTTTTATCTGAAATAAGAGAAACACTAGATTATGGAGTTGTAAAAATGAATGTTGATACAGACACTCAGTATTCATTTACTAGACCTATAGCAGGACACATGCTCCAGAACTACGATGGAGTCATCAAAGTTGATGGAGAGATAGGAAACAAAAAAGTTTATGACCCTCGCTCCTACCTTAAGGCAGGCGAGCAATCAATGTCTGAGAGAGTAGGTAAAGCATGCGATGACCTGTTGTCAGTTGATAAAACCATTATCTCTCAATTTTAAATTGATAGAAAAAGGAAGTGATGGATGAATCGGCACATTTCGCCGGACTTGATATTGGCGGAACCACTGTAAAAGCAGCTCTACTTAATGGTATAGGTAGACAAATCGGTGAAGGTGTTGAATTACGCTCACATGGCAGTGATGGCTACAAAGCAACTTTCAAGCAGTTACATCTGGCACTTGAGACAATTTGTTCTAACAATTCGGTAGAACTCTCAACCATAGCAGCCGTAGGAATAGATGTTCCTGCCCCATCATCTAATGGAGTCATTTGGGGGCAAGCAAATCTTAATGAGGACTGGGTCGGAACAAATATAAGAGATGAATTCTCAAAAGAGATACACCGACCATGTTATATGACAAATGATGGAAATGCTGCAGCATATGGGGAATGGATTTTACGGCCTGGCCACGACGGCCCTTTATTATTTGTTGCCCCAGGCACAGGACTCGGTGGAGGCTTTGTTCTTGGTAAAGGACAATTATATGAGGGTTGTAATGGATTAGCAATGGAACTAGGTGCTATATCCGTTCCATTCAGAGAAGAGGATGGAAGCTTACCAGAATGCTCAGGCAAGGGACCAGGTTCACTAGAAGCATGGGTTTCACTGGTCGCTCTTAGAAGGAGGTTAGAATTGGAATTATCTAAAGATGAAAACAAAGAACATCCTCTTGCCAAATCTGAAATATCTATCCTAGAAAAAGCCTTCCAATTAAGAGATTACTGTGAGAACGAGGATCCTTTGGCTCGCTCAATTTTTGAACAACAAGCACACATATTGGGGTGGGCAATGGGAGATCAAGCAAGCGAGCTAGACCCTGGTTTAATAGTTATAGGAGGCGGTCTAGCCGAGACGAATTTTAGAGACTGGTACCTAGATCATGTTCGAGCAGGATTTGAAGAAAGAGCGCCAGCATTTTATGTTAATTCCCCAATCCCTCCTCATGGAGTCACCACTAGATTTGATTGGGCGATTGGTGGAGACTATGCGGCAGCCATCGGCGTCGCCCACAAAGCAATAGAAATTATCTAAAAGAAGAAACCGGTCACCTGGAACCTTTCATCCTTTCAAACATTTGATTGAACTTTTCTTCTTCTCTTTCTGCCCACCTTAGCCTAGTTCGATTCCACTTCTCGGAATACTTATCTGAAATTCCACGCAATCCTTTTTTTTTGTTCTCACTCGGAAATTCGTATGCCATTTTGTTCGACTTACAAGAGGACGTTAGAAACAAAACGAAGCACACTATAAAATATTTGAATATTGATTTCATTCTTCTATAAAATCAAAGTTGAGCCTAATTACAATTCCCATCCTTTACGATAAGGTCTACGTATCAACTCTGAGGCTTCCGGTGCATTAGTTGCTTTAATGTTAACTCCATCCCAATCGATTCTCTTCCCTAGTCGAACTGCAAGGTTACCTAAAAGAACAGTTTCTGTGAAAGGACCAGAATAAGCAAAACCTGAAAGTGGATCAGAACCTTCCCCTCTTATAGCGTCAATCCATTCTTGATCTTCATTTTTAACTCTTGGAATTGTCTTATCTGGATTCACATCATCCAATAAACCTTCGGGCGTTGTTTTCCATTTTGTACTATTCCTATTAAAAAGAAACTTCCCTTTTTCTCCTATTAGAATCAGGTCAAATTTCTTAGCATTCTGGGAATTAACTATTGTTCCCTCAAACACAGATTGCTCAGGCATATGACCTCCATCATACCAAACATACGGCATTTTATGATTATATTGCCCTTCAGGAAAAGTATAAGTTACCACTGACTTATTAGGCCCTGACTCAACGGAATTGCCACTTTGTCTAGACTCAACTGCCGTGGGATACTTTAAATTTAAAGCCCAAAAAGGCATATCCATAATATGACACCCCATGTCTCCTAAGGCACCAGTCCCAAAATCCCACCAACCTCTCCACTTAAAAGGTGCATAAGCAGAATTGTATGGCCTCATTGGCGCAGGACCAATCCATTGATCCCAATTCATGTTCTTTGGAACTTCCTGTGCAGGCAAGGCTTTCTTTACACCTTGTGGCCAAATTGGTCTATTCGTCCATGCATGAACTTCCTTTACTTTACCAATTACACCCGAACGAATTAATTCAACTGCTCGTCGAATGGGTTCACCAGCATGAGCCTGATTTCCCATCTGGGTTATCACTTTATTCTTTTTAGCCTCGGCAGTTAATTTTCTGGCTTCCCATATAGAATGGCTTAACGGCTTTTGTACATAAGCATGCTTCCCCATTTGAATTGCACGCAGTGCGGCATGAAAATGCATATGATCTGGAGTGGAAACAGTAACAGCATCAATACTCTTACCTAAATCATCGAATAACTTTCTATAGTCTGTATAACCCTTTGATCCAGGGTACTTTTTAACTGCTTGATTTAATCGCCCTGAATCAACATCACAAAGACCAACGATATCAGCACCCGCAGCATGGGCGCCAGCTATATCGCTCGAACCCTTACCTCCCGCACCAATTCCGGCTAAGGCAACACGAGCATTAGCCCCAAAAACACGACTTGGAACAACCTGAAAGGTAAAAGCCCCAATCGCTGAGGTTTTGATAAATTTTCTTCTGGATTGGCTTAATCGTCTATTCATCATTTAAAAATAAATTATAAAATTAATAGCTAACCATGAACGATCTTAATAACAATCTCAAGATTCAAAATCACTGATCTCTATACCCAACTTATTAAAATCTTTTATACTATCCACATCAAAAAGTTCTTTTAGAAGCATATACCTTAAATTATATTTTTCTGCCTTCCCTAAACTACTATTCAGAACCCTATCCGTACTCCATGGAATTTCTTCAAAAACAACACAACTTTTAAAATTTTTAATTCCTATCAGGTAATATCCACCATCTAAACAAGGTCCAAAGACAATATCATTGTCTAGATCTAGCAATTCAAAAGCACCCTTTATAAGAATATCATTTATTAATATACAATCGGTTCCAATTGCTATGATCTTTTGAAAGCCTTCCTCAAAAAATTTATTAAATACAGATTTCAGCCTTTCTCCAAGATTACCTGAACTTTGGGGCCAAAATATCTGATCTTTAATATTATTAATATTTAAAAGATCCAACTCGCATTGGATCCAGTTCTTGATCTCCATTTCTCTATAATTTGGGTCAAAGCACCAACAAATAGTATTTGAATCATCCATCATTGGTGAAATCCTCTTTATTACAGTAGAAACTAGAAATTTATAGATTTCTGCAGATTTTTGATACCCCAAGTCTTTCCCAAGGCGAGTTTTCACCTTACCTGGTTCTGGCCATTTGAGAAAAATAACAAGTAAGTCAGTCAATTATGTAAGTAATGTTAATTATTATAAATATAAGATATTTTTTGATTATTAACTAATTTTCGCTTAAATTTTAAAAAATTATCCTCTGAATGCAGGTTATTTATAAATTTTTATATTCTTATGGCTAACGCTAGACGTAAACGAAAAAAGGAATTTGAAATCTCTAACTCTCACTTAATCAGTATTGGGCTTATTGGGTTGGGTGTAATTTACTTACTATCATTAATTTCGTTTTCTCTTAATGATTTACCCACGTGGGTCCCTTTTAGTCATACTACAAATCCAACGAGACCGGCAACTAACTTTATTGGGCCTCCTGGAGCCGTTTGGGCCGGTATCTCATTTTATACATTTGGTATAACAAGTTACTTGATTCCGGTAATGTTAATTTGGTTAGGCTCTAAAAGATTATTCAAGTTAGAAAATTTATCGAAATTTGAAATAGTTGGATTTGGATTATTTCTAGTATCCGGATCCTGCCTACTTCACTATCAAAGCTGGTTCCTGCAATCCGGACACTTTAATATATCAGGAACAGGTGGAATCATTGGAGAATTTATTGGTGAGAAACTGACTGGCATGACAGGCAATGTTGGTTCATCCATAATAATGCTCACGGCTTATTGCTCTGGTGGTATGCTGATTACAAGAGTTCATCCGTCGCAGATCGTTAAAGTGGGCATTAACTCATTAAAATCATTTAATACATGGCGTGAAGATAGAATTTTCTCAAAGGCTGATGAGACAAAAAAATTGTTAATTCAAAAGAAAAAACTAGATAAAGAACAACGTCGAATAGAAAAGAAAATTGATAAGACTTTACTTGAAGAGCAAACAGTCACTGACGTTCAATCAAAGAAAAACAACCAAATTGAAGAAATAGTTGCAGATCCAGATATTAACACCAAAAAAATATTAGAGGAAAATATTAAAATCGAAGAGGATAATACTGAACTATCGGAACCAAAAATATTTGATGCTTCTTTTAGATCTCCAGAAGATTCGTTGCAGAAAAAACCATCAATTGCAGAAGTATTAGCAGCAAATAAAAAATCTCAAAACAATAAAAGCGGAAATGATTTTAGTACTCCAAAAGAGATTCAATTTCCTGGATATCAATTACCAGACATAGAACTATTAAATTATGACGCTCAGACTGATAGGAAACCAACAGATAAGAACCTACTAATTCAAACTCAAAAGACAATTGTTGAAACTCTAGATCACTTTAACGTTAGTGTCTCTGCTGGTGACATTACGAGAGGGCCTACTATTACAAGATACGAAATATATCCTAGTAAAGGACTTAGAGTAAACAGGATAACTGCACTTGAAGCTGATATAGCTAGAGCAACAAAAGCTGAAAGAATAAACATTTTAGCTCCAATCCCTGGCAAAGATACAGTTGGCATTGAAATAGCTAACAATGAAAAAGTTATCGTCCCATTAAGAGAACTTTTTGATGATCCAGATTTCATGGATCCAAAACATAAAATTCCAATCGCGCTTGGAAAAGATGTTTATGGAAAGGCCGTCATTGGAGACTTGGCGAAAATGCCTCACCTCTTAGTAGCAGGAGCAACTGGAGCAGGAAAATCAGTATGCATTAATGGGATTATTGCAAGCATGCTATATAGATTCACACCTGATGAGCTCCGCTTCATAATGATTGATCCTAAAGTTGTTGAAATGCAGGTATATAATAGTCTACCACATCAGATTGTTCCTGTAGTTACAGACTCAAAGAAAGTTATTCTTGCTCTAAGATGGGTTGTCAATGAAATGGAGCGACGCTATCAACTCTTTGCAAAACTTAACATTCGAAATTTTGATGCATTTAATGACCGCCAACAATTGGATGACCAAGAAGCGCAATCTGACGAATTTTTCGATCAAGCTGGGCAAGCTGAACTAGACTTCGAAAACAAAAAAAATCCAGAAAATAGTGAAACTGAAAATGATAATTCGTGGGAATATGAGTACGAAGAGGTAGAAGTGGAAGTCGAATACGAGGAAGGTGAAAATGATGGTGAATGGAATGAAGTAAGTAATACTGAGGATGAAGATATTAAAACTAAAACACACAGCGAAGACATACTTAATGCCCCAGAACCCGCATCTAATTATAGCAACGAAGAAGCTCAAAGGAAAAAAGAGATTGAAGAATCTATAGATTCTTCAGTGGAAGATGAAGAAAAAATACCTGAGAGACTTCCATATATTGTCGTCATTATTGATGAGTTAGCCGATCTGATGCAAACCGCTCCTGCCGATGTTGAGCAAGCGATTGCTAGAATCGCACAAAAAGCAAGGGCTGCTGGAATTCATCTCATCATCGCAACTCAAACGCCAAGAGCAGATGTTGTGACAGGAATAATAAAAGCAAATATTCCTTCACGGATTGCATTCCAAGTTTCTTCATCACTCGATAGCAGGGTTATCTTAGATAATAAGGGAGCTGAAAAGCTCGTAGGAAAAGGAGATATGCTTTACCTGCCACCTGGTAGCGCTCAATTGAGCAGAGCTCAAGGAGCTTTGGTTACCGATGAAGAATGTGTTTCCGTGGTAGATTTTTGTTCGAATCAGGCAACTCCAATTTTTGCACAAGAAATTGATGAAAAAATTAATGGCGATGCCAATGAAAGTGAAGAAATCTCTGACGAAGATGAAGAAATCATCGAAAAATGTTTAGAAGTTATTCAAGTTGAAAGACGTGCATCAACCTCGTTACTCCAAAGGCGGCTCAGATTAGGATATACTAGAGCAGCAAGAATGATGGATATACTTGAAATGAGGGGAATTATTGGCCCTGGAGAAGGTGCAAAACCAAGAGAAATTTTAGTCGATTTAGCAAACTAAATCGTTTAAACTTCTATCCTGGAGTTATTTATCCCCCCACAATTAAGTGAAACAAATGGCTCCAATAAAAAGGAACCATGGAAAACACGATCGGCATAAAGCTGAGAGAAGCTCGTGAATGCCTCGAACTTAGTATCGAGGAAATGTCCATTATTACCCGAATTCCTCCTGAGGCAATTGAGAACCTGGAAACCAATAGTTTCGAAAATTTTCCAAATTCTATTTATGCAGAAAGCTTTTTGAAACTTTATTGTAAGTTCCTTAAAATCGATTCGAAAATCTTAATAAATGAACTAAGGGGTTCTTTGAGCAGCAATAGCTATAGGGCTATATATCTTGAAGGCGCCGCAGTAAGCGTAGAGTTTAAAAATTTTGAAGAAGAAAAATCTAAATCTGCTTCACCAGTCAGCCTAGCAGTAGCAATTACCATTCTAATGATTGGCGTACCTTCAATCATCTTTCTCAACAAGTATAAGCCTGCAGAAAGTTCAGATATTAGCCCTGAACTCTATACCCCTCTAGAAAACAACAAAGAAAGCATAGAATCTATAGCAGAGCTAAACGCACCTGATTCTAATTCTATAAATGAGAATAAAGAAAATTCCTCAGATAGATTACTTCAAGACAATACAGAAGAATCAAATGATATAGAACCAGCTCCTAAAGCAATTCCTATAGAAAAAGATCCTGTAAAAGAACAACCAGTCGCTGTCTCTACTTTGGGTTGATACCTTCCAGTTCTATTCAGCTTCTTTCTGGTCCACCATTCAATTTCATAAATACTTTAACTCTAAAGTTTTAGATTTAAACGAAGCGTTTAATCTGAAACTAACTTCACTAGCAATTGGATCCACTAAGCTAAGGCCAATCCTTTACTTACAAATCTATTGAATGGAAAACAATCGAATATTTGATGCTTATTGCAGCTGAACCACTCTAGATGAGCATTATTGTAATCTTCTAGCACTGGATGATCAGATAGTATATCATACATGTATGAGAAATTTGCTAGATTATATTATTAGCACTTCACTGATTCTTATTACACTAATCTGCAGCACTAGAGGCGATGAGAGCATACCATCACTTGCAAAAAAAACTCGCCCTTCAATTGTAGTAATCACTCAGGAGGGGAGAGCCGGGCAAGTTGTCGGAACTGGAACTGGATTTATTATCAGCGAAAATGGTTTAATTGCTACCTGTGCTCATGTCATTGGTGAATCTAGACCTATCAAAGTTAGGTTTGATAATGGTAAAGAATATCGAGTCCAAGAAATTTTCGCTTCTGATCGCAATCTGGACCTGGCAATTTTAAAAATAAACGCGAAAGGCTTAACCCCTCTGAAAATTAAAGATGATAAGGTTCCCGATCAGGGAGAAGAAGTTATTGCCATTGGCAACCCGCAAGGCCTTGAATTTAGTATTGTCCGAGGAATCATTTCGGGCATTAGAGAAATTGACAATCAATCATTAATACAAATCGCGATTCCTATCGAACCAGGAAATAGTGGAGGGCCACTCATGACTACAAATGGAAAAGTCTGTGGCATTTTAAATATGAAGTCAGCAATTACTGAAAACCTTGGATTTGCTATTCCTATTGAAAATTTAATAAAAATAAAAAATGACCCAAATCCAGTTGCTATAGAAAATTGGCTAACTATAGGAAAACTAAATTCTAATCTATGGCAACCAACAATGGGAGCAGATTGGCGACAAAGGGCAGGAAGAATAACAGTCACAGAAAAAGGGCACGGATTTGGAGGCCGCGCGTTATGCCTTTATGAAAAAAAAATACCCGAGCTTCCTTATGAGGTAAAGGTTGATGTAAAATTAAATGATGAAAGTGGCGCAGCTGGATTAATATTTGAATCCGATGGTGGTGACAAACATTATGGGTTTTATCCAAGTGGAGGAAAAATGCGGTTAACAAGATTCGAAGGACCTGATGTTCTTTCGTGGTCAATATTAAATGAAACCCAATCCAACTACTACGAATTAGGAGAATGGAACAATATTAGAGTTAGGGTAGAAAAAGAAAAATTAATCACATTTTTAAATGGCGAAAGATTATTTGAAATTAAGGATGATATACTCAGAGGAGGAAAAGTCGGACTTTCAAAATTCAGAGAAACTGAAGCTCAATTCAAAAATTTCGATTTAGGAAAAAACCTTGCACCTAAAACTATCCCCAGAGAAACCATTCAAAATTTAAATAATAACATCAACTCTTTGATTAAGGATTTCGAAAACCCTTCAGCGCGAGACAACCTCCAAGGACAAATGAAATTCAGTCAAGAACTGATAAATAAAAAAATTAAGAACCTAGAAAATTCCATAGCTACTTTGAGAGAATTAAATAGCAATTTACACAAACAAGACATATCAAAAAAACTGGTAGCTGAATTGAAAAAGGGAGATGATTCGAACCTCGCTCTATGCGCCCTATTATTTGCTAAGTATGATAATCATGAAATTGATATCCAGGCTTATCAAGATGAAATAGGAAGGATGGCGGAGGAGCTTAGAAAAAAAATTGATGCAGAATCCGATGTGGAATTAAAAGTTTCTTTAATAAGTAAGTACTTATTCGAAGAAAATGGATACCATGGAAGCAGAAACGATTATTACAACCAATCAAACAGTTACCTCAATGAGGTGCTCGACGATAGAGAAGGAATTCCTATTACTCTTTCTATTATATATATTGAATTAGCTTCAAGAATAGGCATTAAAATAAATGGGCTAGGCTTGCCTGGACATTTTGCTGTTTTTTATATGAAAAATGGTGATCGGAAAATTATTGATCCTTTTAATAGTGGAAACCCAATCACTGATACAGAGGCTGACAATATGGTTAAAGACTATGATAGCACAAAGAATTCAAAGGATTATTTAGCGTCAGACAACATATCAATAATACAGCGAATGATTTATAATCTAAAGAGTATTGCAATCGACACAAAAGATTTTAGTAAAGCGTTAAGCTATGTTGATCTACTCATCGCTTTGGACCCCGAAAACCCTCAAGAAAGATTAAGTAGGTCTATCCTTTTTATTCAGCTGGAAGAATCTGAAAAGGCAAAAAAAGATTTGGAGTGGCTTATGAAGACGAAACCTGATGGGATTAGGATTGAAAGAATCAGGGAACTTTATAATAGACTTAATTAAGTAAATAGGGGAAGCGGCTACTTTGCACTAACTAATAACCACTTCCCCAGAAACCCGAAGAATAACCGCTACTTTAAACTAACGGGCTCTAATTTTACTCTTGTTTGAAATTTCCCATTTCCCAGTGAGAAATTCATTTGCAAGCTATTCATAATTGAAATGCATAAACCAAAAAGTAGCTAACGCTAAATTGTCAAAGGCTGACCCAATTTTATCTAATGTTTTTAAAGGAGAGGGAATCAACGCCTCAACCTTCTAACAGTTACAGTGTCACCAAGCTTAAGATTTCTCTCAGGCCCTACATATATACTAACATGAGTAACACTTTCAGATTCTGGCAATCCTTCTTTACATTCTAAAGTGACTTCATGAAAGTCCCCTCGGAAATTAGTAGATATCACCTTACCTACTATGTGAACATCGCTGGATGGATCTTTTGTAATTTCAAGATCAGCAGGCCTGACTAAAATATCAGTAGATTCACTAGGAGCTCCTTCACCCTTAAATAACTGGCAAGGAATACGATTCACTTTACCAAAAAGGCTAGCTGTATATTCACTTGTAGAATGGAAATAAACCCTCTCCGGACTTCCTACCTGTTCTAGCTTACCTTCCTTTAAAACTGCCAAAGTGTCCGCCACAGACAAAGCGTCACGAGTGTCATGAGTAACAATTAATGCAGAAACGCCACTCTCTTTAACAACGGATCTAAGTTCATCACGAAGCGAATCCTTACGCACTGGGTCAAGGTTACTAAAAGGCTCATCAAGTAAAATAAAATTAGGCTTTGGAGCAAGGGCTCTCGCTAAAGCCACACGCTGTTGTTGACCACCAGAAAGCTCATGAGGAAATCTTTCTTCAAGGTTTTCGAGCCCTGTTAATTTAATTATTTCTATTAACCGTTTAACTCGTTCACTTTTTGGATGCATTTTATGCAAGCCATAGAGAATATTATTTTTCACATTCAAGTGAGGAAAAAGAGCATAGTCTTGAAAAACAAAGCCTATATTTCTATCTTCTGGCAACTTAGTCTTGGTCCCTAAACTCCAAACAACTTCATTATTAATTTCAACGACTCCGCTATCAGGATTTGCTAAGCCTGCAATAATCCTTAGTAAAGTTGTCTTACCGCTACCGCTTTCACCCACTAACGCCATTATTTCTCCATCTGATAACGCTATAGATACTTTTTCTAAAGCAGGCCGATTAGATCTAGGGAAAACCTTAGTAATATCCTGTACTCGAAGAGATCTCGCCATTTGACTATTTATAAACTGATCGCTTACGAATTAGAACATGTAAAGCCAAGACAGCCAATGTTCCAGTTAAGACAAGAATTAGCGCAGGAAATGAACCATCTGCTATTCTCTCTTCTTTTTGAATTAAACCATAAGATGTTGTAGCAAGCGTTTCAATATTAGGAGGCCTTAGAACAAGCGTAAGCGGTAATTCTTTTAAAATATCTACAAATAGAACGATCATAGCTCCAAATAAAGGGAATCTAAGTAACGGTAAATGGACATTGAAGAAAGACCCCCAACTCGAACGACCAAGCATTGATGAAGCTTCATCCATACTTGAATTGATTCTTATCATTCCTGCCTCTATGGGAGCAAGGGCAGGGGTCATAAACCTGACGAAATAAGCTATAATTAATCCTGCTGGGGTAAGCGTAAAAAGAAGGGAAGTCAATGATCTAAAACCAAGAACCTCACTTAAAAAACTTCCCATACCTGAAAAATAAACAAGAATTGAAATAGCTACGACAGCACCAGGAACGGCATAACCTAACATGCATAGCTTTGTTATGAACTTCATAAAAATTGTAGGGAATAACCTAGCTGCATAAGATATAACCAAAGCAGCAATCACTATCCCAATACACCCAATAGAAGAGACAATAAAGCTATCTATTAAAGGCCCCTGTATAAGATTGGTTAATTTACTTTTTTCCCATCCACGGAAGGTATCAATACTTAAATTGATTATGGGTAATGCAAAAGAAACTATAAAAAGAATGAAGCAGGAAAAAAATGCTATGGTAGATCCTGCAACCGTTCGAGTAGGTCCAGACAAATTATTACTAGAGGATCTGTGGGCATGAAATTTTGCTCTACCTCTAAGCAACCTTTCTATTACAATAATTGTTAAAACAAAAATCATAGCTACTGCAGCTAGACGTATCGCAGAGTCTTTGTCACCTAAATCAGTCCAGCTAACAAAGATACCCGTAGTTAGAGTTTCTATTCCGTAGTAGGTCATAGCCCCGTATTCGTTCATAACCTCAAGAACGGCTAATAGTAATCCACCTACGATTGCTGGCCTAGCCAAGGGTAAACCTACACTAAACATACTTCGGAATAGACCACGGCCTAATAATCTTGAATTTTCTATATATGTCCCAGAAATTTCTGAGAATCCTACCCTCGCAGCGATATAAACATAAGGATACAACGCAAAAGATAAAATTAGAATAGCCAATCCATAGTTAAATATTTCAGTACATTGGGACATGATCACAGCCCCCCAATGGCTCTTAATAAACAACATCAGAGGATCTCGAATATCATATTTTACAAATGAGTAACCAAACGCCATTACATAAGTTGGTATCGCCATCGGCATCATAAGAGCCAAGGAAAAGAATCTTTTAAAAGGAAAATCCCAAACAGTAATTATCCACGCCGAACCAACACCTAAGAAAAGAACAGTGAGCCCTACTCCGAAAGTCATAATCAGAGTTCCTGAAATATAATCGACTAATAAATACTCAGATATGAGCTCCCAACCTTCGCCAGGCGACTTAAATAATGAAGATAGTACTACAGTTAAGGGCGAAAAAAGTACAACTGCTATAAAAGCAGCCGAAAACCACCACCAGAATGATGAAAAACGCTGATTATTTATATTTGGCAGGCCCTTGGGCATAAGCAGTCGACAAGGTTAATACCATCAACCATATATCGGTGCAGAGCAACGAGCTAATTACCTTTTAACGATTGGAAAAAACTATTTCCAATTAGCTAAAGCAAATATTTTTACAGCGTCAGAATTTAGTTTACCTAACTCCGAAAGCGACAATGAGTCTGCCTTAAATCTACCCCAAGATTTCAATAAAGGAGAATCTGTTGAGGAAACTTCCAAAGGAAACTCATAAGTAGTAACAGGAAATTGATTTTGAGCTTCTGATCCAGTTAAAAACTCGAGTAACTTAATTGCGTTAGCTTTATTTTTAGACCATTTTACCACACCTCCACCGCTGACATTAACATGTGCTCCTCTTCCTTTCTGGTTTGGAAAAAAGACTCCCACTTTCTCTGCAACTTCACGATCTTTAGGGTTAGATGAATTCACAAGCAATCCGACGTAATATGTGTTGGCAATTGCAACATCACCAATTCCTGCTGCAACGGCTCTCATCTGATCACGGTCACTACCTTCAGGTGGTCTCGCCATATTCTTTCGGACTGCAGAAGCCCACTTGGCCGCAGCTTGCTTACCATTATTAGCAATAATAGATGCAAGCAAAGACTGATTATAAATATTTGATGAAGAGCGGGCTAAAAGCTTTCCTTTCCACTTTGTGTCTGCCAAATCTTCATAGGTGCTCAGCTGTGAAGGTTTGATTCGATCTTTGGAATATATAAGAACTCGAGACCTCACTGTAAATCCATACCAATGACCTGCCTCATCTCTCATATTTTTTGGAACTTGTTTATCAAGCTTTGAACTTGTTGCAGATTGTAAAATGCCAGCATCTTGGGCTCTAACAAGTCGCCCTGCGTCGGCAGCTATAAGTAAATCTGCAGGGGATTCCTTACCCTCAGCTTTAATTCTTTCAATAAGGGCATCAGCTGAAGCCTTAACAACATTAACTTTTATCCCAGTAGCCTTAGTAAACTTTTCATAAAGCTTATCATCAGCTTCATAATGCCTGTGCGAATAAAGAGTCACCTCTTGAGCATTTACTGGTAAGAAACTAAAGGCTAATGCAGCAGCAGAAAGCTTAATAATAGGATTAAATGAATTGAAAAAAAATTTCATGTTATTGGAGGCAATTTATTGAGAATAGTTCTCAATAAATCATAAGAATGCAAATTGCAAAAGGTTTTTTTATAAGCACGTAATTAATTGTTAATAGAAATAAAGAAACAGGTTTTCGGCCTTTTATTGATGTTTTAATATCTTTTTTGTATTACTTATAAAAGTATATCAATGGAAATTTTCCTAGTAACTAATGGAGTAAAGACCGGGCCAATGTCCATTTATGAAGTAAGAGATCTGCTTCGTAAAGATAAGATCAATACTTCAACTTTGGCTTGGACCAAGGGCATGAAAAAATGGGAACCATTAAGAGAATGCCCACCTCTAAAAAATAGTATTGATATTGAGATAGCGGAAACTGGATTTGATGAAATCGTCGTCACCAATGAAGAACGAGATTACATCAAAGAATCAACTAAAACATTATCGAAACCAAGGCCTTGGATCAGACTTTGGTCCAAATTAATAGATTTCCCAATTCATACTTTTCTGGGATTTTTATTTCTTAAACTCTATTTAGGAGAAGAAACAATTAAATCAATCATGGGGCCTGAGGCATTAGAGAGCCTATTAAAAAATGAAGCGAATACTCAACCAGAGTTAGAAACACTTACCCTAATTACTATTACTATGATTATTTCTTGGGTAATCACAGAAGGAATTTTTCTAGCCTGCTTCACTACAACTCTTGGAAAATGGATTTTAAACATTGAAACATTAAAATTAAATGGAAAAAGAATAGACCCACTAACAGCTCTAATTAGATCTTTTTATGTATTAGTTTTTGGCTTTGGCCTATGGGTTTTTCCGTTTCTATTTATTTGTCCTGTAATTTCTTACATCTCACTAATAAAGAAAAAATCCACCCAATGGGATCGTTGGTTGAAATTGCAAGTAACTCACAAGGAATTAACCGGATTGAGAATATTGGCTGGAATTTTTGCGCTTTTTGTAACTCATAATCTTCTTGGACTATTATTATCACTGGGGCAGACCGAACAAATCAATCAATAGAACTCGAAAGATGACAAAAGACTACGTTTACTTCGACTTAGAAACTATACATTCTGCTAATGATGTTGGAGGTTGGAATAACAAAGGTGACATGAGAATGTCAGTCGGTGTCACATACAGTTCGAAGTCGAATGAATATATAGCGTATCCAGAGAAAAAAGTTGAAGACCTTGTAAAGCAGCTTGCTTCAGCCGATCTCGTAATTGGTTACAATCACATCAGTTTTGATTATCCAGTCCTAGAGGGCTACCACCTATTTTCATTGGCTGATAAATGTATAAGCCTTGATCTAATGGTTAGTATCGAAGAAAAAATAGGTCATCGAATTAAACTCGAATCAGTAGCTTCTGCGACTTTGGGCGCCGGAAAAACAGCCCAAGGATTAGACGCAATTCGTTGGTGGCGTGAAGGTAAATATAGAGAGGTCGCAGAATATTGTTGTTACGATGTTAAAGTAACAAAACTTGTGCATGAATTTGGTGCAAAAAATGGCTACATAAAATATGATGATAAGTTTGGGAACATTCAGACTGCAGAAGTCGAATGGGATCTTCCTGAGTGACCAAGATTAAGTAGAATTTATTCTGCAAATTTAATCAAACTAAAGTATTGTAAGAAGTGCTTAGAAAATTCTTATCCTTGCTGAAATTCAGATTACTCTTAGCAATTAGCTCTTGGTTTTTTTTCTCCATTAATTTGCTTCAAGCGGAGAAAGTAATCATGTCTGAATTCATGGCGAACAATGAAAATTCAGTTCAAGATGGATATGGAGAAACATCTGATTGGATAGAGTTTAGAAATCTAGAATCCATAGACTCTGACTTATCAAATTTTTTTCTGACAGATGATCCTTCAAATCTTCAGAAATGGAAATTCCCAAACCAAACTATAATTAAAAGTAAATCTTATCTTCTAATTTTTGCATCAGCCAA
Source organism: Verrucomicrobiales bacterium (assembly GCA_028033615.1). Taxonomy (GTDB): domain Bacteria; phylum Verrucomicrobiota; class Verrucomicrobiia; order Verrucomicrobiales; family DEV007; genus EC70. Next base: position 40,203 of record JAOFDG010000013.1, read on the forward strand.
AGCTGAGCCTGAACACATTGATCCGGATGGTAATATCCATACGAATTTTGCAATTGATAATACTGGGGAATATCTAGCTCTAATTAATCCCGACGGTCAAAGCATCATTCAAGAGTTCAATCCCTCTTATGCCTCAATGCCTAAAGATATATCTTATGGGACATCAGGTTTTTTCTTAGAACCCACACCAGGAGCTACAAACGCTGGCGCTACAGTCAAAGGTTTCGTTGAAGACACAAAATTTAGTCACGACCGAGGGATATATTTCGAACCGTTTAGCCTTAAAATAAAAAGTGAAACTGAAAATAGCACCATCTATTACACGGAAGATGGTACCATACCAGAACCTGAAAGTAGTCTTATTTACAAGGACCCGATCTTAATTGATAGCACGAAAATTATAAGAGCAATTGCATCCAAAAAAGATTTCTTACAGACTAATGTTGATACCCATAGTTATATTTTTCCTGCGTCCGTAATTAAACAAAAAGGAACAAACCCAAAACTCCCAAGAACTTGGGGAGGTAAACCAGCAGACTATGAGATGGATCCTGAAATCGTAAATGATTCTGATTATTCTGAATTGATAATACCTTCATTAGAGGCTTTACCTAGCTTATCGATAGCCATCAACCCTGACGACTTTTATGGTGCCTCGGGTATTTATCAAAATCCAAAAAGCGAGGGTGAAAGATGGGAGAGAGCGATCTCTATTGAGCTATTAACAAAAGACGGAACTGAAAAAGGCTTTCAAATCGACTCAGGTATACGAATACAAGGTGGTAGTAGCCGGAATACAGACATTCCTAAGCATAGTTTCAGTTTAAGATTCAGAAAAGAATATGGATCCGGAAAATTAAATTACCCACTTTTCAAAAATTCACCCTATGGAGAGACTGCGGTTCAGAAATTTGATTATTTGCAGTTAAGGGGAGGCTTCAATTTTGGTTGGACCCACAGACATTATTATCAATCAAAACATGCTCAGTATAATCGAGATCAATTTGCGAATGATCTTTTTCTTGCAATGGGAAATTCTGGAATCCATGGACGTTGGACCCATCTCTATATAAATGGTCTGTATTGGGGGATTTACCATGTTCATGAGAGACCAGATGCTGACTTCATGAATGCCTATTTTGGTGAAAAAGAATTATTCTACGATGCTATCAATTCAAGCTCTGCAGCGAATGGTAGTATTGCAGCTTATAACAAGATGGTAACCATTTCATCAAACTTGGTTTCCTCGCCCCAAGAGTATGACAATTTGAAAAATCATCTTCACATTAAGTCATTCATTGATTACATGCTTCTAAATTTTTATATTGGTAACCGCGATTGGGATGGGCATAATTGGAGAGCCGCAGGCAATGGCCCTAGCGGGGAACCTTTTCGTTTTTTCCCATGGGATAGTGAATTTGCTCTTTCTCCAAATAATTCAGGAGCAATTCAAAGTCCAAACCCAATTAGTAATGCACTACTGACTGATGTGACTAATAAAAATGGTAATCAACGACCTACTGGAATTCATCAAAAACTCAAAAATAATAATTGGTATAGACTTATGTTTGCAGATCACATCAGAAAACATTTATTTAATGGTGGACCACTCAGCCCTGAGGGAGCAAAAACAATTTGGAAAAAAAGATCCGACTCACTTGAAATGGCTATAATCGCTGAATCTGCAAGATGGGGAGATTATAGACGTGATGTAGATTCAGGTAGGTGGAGCCCATCACAATTTGATCTTTATACAAAAAATAAACATTACAAGCAGACACAA
>JAOFDG010000014.1 GCA_028033615.1 Verrucomicrobiales bacterium
CCTGGTGTCATTCCTGAAGGTAAATAGTGTAGTCATGGGGAAATATAGGAAATTTCTTGTACATGCCTTTTGGGTTTTAAATACGGTTGTTGCCTTTTGGCTTGGCGCACAGTTTGGTTTTTCTCCTTTCTTAGAGAATTTCGTTGAGTCTTCCAATCAGATTAATGAAGCCCCTAATAAGACAAATGGTTTATCATTATCGTTAACAAGAACTGGAATAAATTCACCTCAGGGCGAAAAATCTATTACTGCTAAGACCAATCAATTAGAAGTCATTTCTAAGGGGCTAGCAGGCAGAGTGGAGAGCTCGTCTTCTTCGGGTGGAAAAATATCCATGTATGAGAGTCCTGAGAATAGAGTCCCTCTTACTAAGGCAGAGATTAAATCACTCGTTGAGTTAGCCGTCAAATCCTCTGATCCTATCGAAAAAAGAAAAGCCTTCGATAGAATTCTTGAGGAGATTACATCAGAATCATTCACCTATGAGCAAGCCATGAATATTCGTTCGGCTATGCACCATGGAGGTGCTAATGGTGAGCAATGGAAAACTTTTGATTATGCTTGGGGAGCTAATGATCCGGCATCAGCGGTTGCTGAAATTGATAATATTCCAGAGCAATACCGCCGCGGATTTACGAGTAACATGCTTCCTGGCCTTGCAAGCGTTGAGCCAAAGACAGCGATTGGAATCGTTGAGGCTATGGACGGAGAAATGCGAAAGCAGATGACAGGTCGATTGATTGAGGGGTTAGCGGATTATGATGTTAATTTTGCCACTGACTATGTAATGAAAATGGCTAAAAACGGAGATCCTAACATTACTCAACATATGAATAGGCTTGCCAAAGAAGTTTTGGAAACCACTGGGTTAGAAGGTGGGCTTGATTGGGTTGAGGGTCTTGAAGAAGGGGCTTTACAGGCAGCGGCTTTGAGGGGTGTCGCAAACGAATATGCTAACGATCAGCCTGAGCAGGCGGCTAAATGGGCTGAGCAATTCATTGATAGTGATCAGAATTCAAGAATGTTTGGTGAAATCGTCAGAGAGTGGGGTGACCAAGAGGCAGCCTCTGCTTGGGTTGATTCCCTGGAGCCTGGCCAGGGGCAAAGAGATGCAATCAGTGCTGTTTATGGATTTAAAGGTGCCGAAACTCCTGAAAAAGCACTTCAAGAAATTCAACTGATGCCTCAGTCAGCTGACAAAGATTATGCATTGAATGGTTTTATTAGTGGGCTTGCTGGGCAGGATGGAGAGGCGGCAGTGGCGTGGGCGGCTGAGATTAATATGCCAGGAATGAGAGAGTCAGCCATGGTTCGTGCTGCAAAACAATATTACAAACAGGACAGTGTAGCCACTCAAGAATGGTTTGTCGCAAGTGGTCTTCCTGTAGAAGCTTGGTATCAGATCTCGGGCACTACGCCAAAAATAGATTGATAATTTTAATAATCTAAAAATCCAAGAAGTTAGTAATTTCTTTTTTTCTGGTTTTGTGATTCAACATCGATTCTATCAATATTGATCAGGTAATTTATCGATTATAAAAAAAGTTTTTTTTATTTATTGTATAACTAATTAAAAGAAGGGGAATGATGATCAAAACATATGAAGAATTCAATTTCCCTAGCATAAATATTCAAGGACATGGAACAGATAAAAAAATTATTTGAAAAAAGTAATGTGCACGCAGCAAAACTATGGGGAGCTAATCTTAAGAATGGTGACGAATGGAAATTATCATTTAATTATTCTCAAAGCGATGATGAAATTTTCAGGATAGCTTCTATGACGAAGGTCATAACAACAATTGCTTCACTGCAGCTCGTTGAAAAAAGTAAATTGAGTTTGGATAAGCCTCTCCATCAAATTCTTCCAGATATTGCTAAGATTGCAGTCCTCGATGAAAATGGAAAGCCGCAAGGCTCAGATTCAGGGATTACTTTAAAACATCTTTTGACGCATACTTCTGGTTTCGCTTATCCATTTACTAGTGATAAGCTCGACCATTTTTTAGATAGGCCTCGTGGTCCAGCAAACCCTCGAGAGTTTCTAGTCTGGCCTAGAGTTTTTGAGGCGGATCAAGGTTTTTGCTATGGTACTGGAATTGATTGGGTTGGGAAAGTTATTGAGAAAGTCTCTGGGAAGAGTCTAGAAGATTATTTTCGTGAGAAGATTACAGGACCTTTGGGAATGAATTCAACCTGGTTTAATCCTCCCGAAGAAGTTCATGATAAGATTGTCGATTATTATGTTCGTGATGGCGATGAATTCCAAATAGCAGGTCCAAGGGTTCCAGAGCCGACTGAATTTCATGGAGGTGGTGGAGGGCTGTTTAGTTCTGCAAAAGATTACATGACACTTTTGAAGTGCTTATACAATGGAGGCCAAATGGGTGAAGTGAGGATACTTAACAACGATACTGTGGACCTGATGTTTCAGGACCAGTTACCAGATAGTATTTACATAGGGATGACTGATGCTCCGGAGGAACATAGCTGGTCAAATAATGGAGAATTCTGCCAGGATATGATTGGGGATCAATGGGGCTTAGGTTGGGGCCTTGAATCTGAAAAAACAATGGGAGTGAGGTCGGCAGGAACGGCTTACTGGGCCGGTATCTTTAATACATATTTCACATTAGATCGGGAAAATGGATTAATAGTTCTTTATTTTAGTCAATTCCTTCCCTTTGATGATCAAGAGGCTTATGAAATTTACAGAACATTTGAGGAAGAGGTCTACCTTCAGTCATCTAAAGATAGATGTTAATCCTTTATTCTTTTATCAAACAAATCGAGCTGATCTGATTTAAAAAGTGACCAAGCAGTCCTTCCTGCTCTCCTCAAGTCAGCGGCAAATCGCTCAGTGAAACCATGCACAGTATAAACAGTTTTTGGGTTAACTTTTTCTACAAAGTTGATGAGTTGTTGATAGTCAGCATGATCAGATAAGGGAAAGACGTCATCAACCTTGTAACGATACTTCGCACTTTCATCAATGCCCCAGCCACTTATCATGGCCGTTCTTTTATTTTTTAACTGACTAAGAAACTTTAACTTACCGGCACTAGGAGGGCATATAACTACGTGTTCTGATAATGAGCTGGATGTAGAAAGTTTGAGAGAATCAGGTATTACGATTCCCATTTCACGGCAAGCTTCATTCATATCGAAAATAGATTTGTGGGTAAATATAGGAATATTTTTTTCACCTATGATACATGAAACTTCTTGTGCCTTACCCAATGAGTAACAATAAATTATGGGAATTTGGTTATCCTTTAGTGCACCGTTTACAAAACTTAACATTGCTTTTTCCGTATCTTTCCTAGTTGGGAAATTATATTTAGGGTGACCAAAAGTTGTCTCCATTATAAGGGTGTCAGCATTACAATCAGATGCCGATTTACAAGTCCTTGAGGAATCAACTTTGAAGTCTCCTGTGTATAATAATGTTGCCGATGTCTTGCAGTTTCTGATGAGAATCATTGACGAACCGACAATATGTCCAGCTGATAATAATTGAATGTCAAAGTGATCAAGTCGGAATGGTTTTCCTATTTGAACGGGTGATAACGATGATGATCTAACTCCGAAACGAGACCTTAGTAGATGTGCGGTTTCTGATGAGCTAATGATGTTCTCTGATCTAGAGAAATGATCGGCATGAGCATGAGATATGTAGGCATTTTTTTTCCCACTTTTTGGATCTAACCATAAATTTAGTTCAGGTAGAAAAATATTACCGCCGATGGCCTCAATTTTTATACCTGGTTGTTTCATGCTCATGGGTTGGAACTAGATCTAACTTATTATTTGCCAAAATGTTATTAATAAAAAACTCTTGAGCTCAAAATTCATTTTTAAACGGTTTTAAATAGAAGAAAGTTCTGAGAACTTTAAGGAGTGATTAGACCATAAGTGGCTGAGGTTCTTGAATGAATTCTGATATTTCTTTGTAAGTATATTTTTACTTTTAAAACTAATTTTTTGTAATTTTAAAAATATGAATCTAGACATTAAAAATTTTTTTCTAAAAGAAGTGATCGTCTCCATCATATCAATTTTTATCATCACTTTGTTATCATCATGTACCAAAGAGGAGGTTTCTCCTGTTGCATCTAAAATCTTAGATGTTCCAAAAAATCAAAAGTGTGAGGTGGTTTTTTATGATGAAAAATGCTGGAAATATCATTGATGATTCTATTGACCTTGAAGTTTTAGCCCAAGGTTTTGAAATTGCAGAGGGTCCTTTATGGGTTGCGTCAAAAAAAATGCTTCTTTTTTCTGATGTGAAAGGGAATGAAATTTATTCTTGGACTGAGGAAGCTGGCCTCAATACTTTCCTATCTCCTAGCGGACACACAAAAATAGTCCCTTATTTTGAAGGAGGAGTATTAGGTTCAAATGGCCTCGCTCTTGATCTAGATGGTAACCTTATAATTTGCCAACACGGAGACAGAAGATTAGCAAAGCTATCATTCGATAATGTTTCACAAGAAGGAGTTTCCGCCATAATCGAAAAATTTAAAGGTAAGAGGTTTAATAGTCCCAATGATCTTACGGTTGCTCCTAATGGAGATATCTATTTCACAGATCCTCCATACGGATTTTGTGATATCGCCAACAGTGACCCTTCAAAGGCAGAAATGATTTTCGTCAAAGATCTCCAAGAAATACCATTTTGTGGGATATAACGTTATGAGGCAGCTACAGGCAATGTCTCTTTAATTAGTGACAAAATGGAATTGCCCAATGGTATAGCTCTTTCACCTGATCAAAAATGGATTTATGTAGCAAGGTCTGATATGAAAGATCCTAAGATATGGAGATTTTCATCTGAAGATTGTGAAGGAAAAGTATTCTTTGATGGACCGTATAACGAGGGTGATGCCGGCTGGTTTGATGGAATGAAGATGCATATGAGCGGAAATATATTTGCAACTGGTCCCGGGGGGGTACTCGTCATCTCTCCTGAAGGGAAAAAGATCGCTACCATTAAACTTCCAGACTCTGTAACGAATTGCTGTTTTGACGAAAACCAGAAATACCTTTACGTGACTGCTTTCGCTTACGTTGCGAGATTTAAAATAAAAAATAACCTTTAAGATATTAAAATTTGTTATTGCTAAACTACTCTTTCAGTTTTCTTGGCTACCTTAAAGCTTGCGACAGTTGAATGTTGGGTTTAGCATTCAATCCCTTTTTCATTTTAAAGGAGTATTTATCTTGTTTTAAGGGCCTGTAGCTCAGTGGTTAGAGCAGGGGACTCATAAAGCCTTGATCAGCGCTTTTTGTAAGTATCATAAGAAACAAACACTGTATTTATTGTATTTATACGCATATTTTTCTTTAAGTTTTTTGCAAGTTTTTGCAAGTAATGCTTGTAACACACGTGGAGTTTGTTACACTTGTGTTATGAAAAGAAAGAAAACAAGTTATTACATCGGAACAGCCGATCATTTTAAAGCAATCAAGCGAGACCTTGACTGGGCTTATACTTCATCTCTGTCGGTAAAGGAGAGATCTCGTTATGTAATCAAAAAATTAGAGGAATTGGATTCAGCGATATGCCAGTAGAGGGATGGGTTATACTTGGCTTCCTGATAGGCATAATTTCCGCAATTAAAGAAGATCGGACATTCTAATGAAGTACGTGATTTACAAGAGAGTCTCAACAGCTAGGCAGGGCTTATCTCGTTTGGGGTTAGAAGGGCAGGAGAAAACTGTTCGTGATTATTTAGCCGATAAAGAACATGAGATCGTTGGGATCTTGGAGGAGATTGAGTCAGGGCGCAAAAAGACTAGACCTGAGTTGGCTAAAGCTCTGAAGCTAGCCAAGAAGCATAAGGCAACATTATTAGTTGCTAATGCATCTAGACTTGCGAGGAATGTACATTTTTTGACTGGCATCTTGGAAAGTGGTGTGGAGATTGTCTTTTTGGATATGCCTCATGCCAATCGGTTTACTATACAGATTATGGCTTGCGTAGCAGAGGAAGAATCTAGACAGATTAGCTTAAGGGTTAAAAAAGCTCTTGCCGCTCGTGCCGCTCGTGGCCTTAAAAATGGAGTTACAGGTAAAGATAGAGCAAAACAGAACAAGAAGCGAGCTGATGAGTTTGCAGAATCAATGAGGCCACACCTTGATAGAATTGGAGAACGGATTCGTTCTCGTAAAGAGGGAAAAGTAACTATCAAGAAGCTTACAGAGACATTGAACTCTGAAGATGTAAAACCATTCAAGTCTAAGAAATGGCATAACACTACAGTGAGCCGCCTCTGTAAGCGTCTTAATTACTCTTATAGCTGATCTCCCTCAGCTTTTTGTGCTAGCTCCTTAAGGAATTCCTCATTTAAGTAGTAACCCACCTCCTTGTCGTTTTTTATTTCTATGGCATCAAGGAGTTCTTCCCCCTCAGGAATCATCTCTTGTTGAAGATAGTTAATGTTTGAAGCTTCAATTTCTTCAGTTCTGATAAAACGAGCTACAAACTTATTATCTTTATTTATCTTATAAGAGATCATCAGTATTAGAAACTTCCTGTTTCTTAAGTTCAGATAGTTTAAACTTTGCGTATTTGGTCGGACAGTTTTTGTACTTACTAACAATTGCCTCTGGAGATATATCAACATAGTGATCGCCTTGATTTGAATTCTCCCATAGCTGATAAAGTAAAGCTCCGCCGCCCTCGCAAGTCTTAACAACACATTCTAATGTGTCTTTACCTATAGCGGCATAACCTGCTTCCTCTAGAATTTGATTAAAGTTTTCCTCAGTCATATTAATCTCCTTTCTAAGTGTATAGTTCTGGGAACTCATCTTCAGCACATTGGATTCCTCCGATCGCATTAAGACAGTGTAAGACGTGCCGATAAGCCGCTAAACATCCGCTATTGAAACCATGCGCCCAATCACCTTCCTCAGGACAACACAAACGCGCAACATCATCAGGATATAAAGCTTCAGTCTCTTCCATCTGGCGAGCAACATTTGGATGCTTGCAATCTCCATCACTTTTTCTTGCCATTGAAACAAGACTCTCATATTTGTCTAACTTTTCACCCCAGATGCCTAAACAGTAGTTGAGGTGTTTTTTGAGATCAAAGTCAACTAATGAGAATGAATGATGGCTTACTTGAGTCCAAGAATCAGATTTATCATTTCTTAGAGTCTCTATTTTATTAATTACATCACGCATAAAATGACGGTGATGATTATACAGCGCTCCACTTCTATATGAACCTGTATAGTCACTGAACCACCAATGCGTTTCAGATTCCATGATAGGAAACTTATCAAAAGGTAGGCCATAGAGAGCATGACCTTTGTTGGCATCAGCCCATGCAATTTTCGCGACTTCTCTACATTCCTTATCCAGCTCCTCTTCACTATCAAAAGAATCGACAGTTATTGCATCAGCCCAATTCTGCATTTCCTGTTCAAAGTTTCCGATGATACATTCAATGATCGCGTTCTGTTTTTGAACTAGTTCCTCTATGTTTTTTATTCCATAATGGTTAAAAAGACTATCTGCGTCTTCAGATTCTAACCATTCGCTAGCCTTACAACTAAGTTTTTCATTATTAATTTTCATAATGAGATTTATTGCCCCATGAATGAGGTCTTGGTTGCTTATTAATTGAAACAATCTCCAGCAAGTTCGCTGTTTGCTTCTTCCATTTGTTCAAGCTGTAACCTCTAAAAAAAACTCTGCAAGAAAAAAAACCTAACACTCCTATAACCGAACAATTATAATTCGTCGGTTATATTATATCCTATTATAGCAGTGTTAAATGAAGGTGTGTTTGTAAAAAAAAGTTGAATTTTTTTTCTGAAACTTTTGCCACCTAATACTAAAAAACCATTGTGGGCATACCCCATTACCACGGCGGATGGCCCGTTTCTTCAAGAAGTAAACCGCGTTTTGAAAAAAAATCCGCGACCTTATAATTCTAAAGGCGTTTATAATTATATATTCTTTGTTGTAAGTTATTATTTCCTTATCAATTAGATTATAGGTACATCAAACTGCTTAATTACTTTTATTGTCTTATTAAAAACAACTATCACTTTTGAATTTTAATTAATTTAAATTCAATCCATTACCACCTTTTGAAACTTCGGTTTATCTATGATTAGGGGCTACCTATTCTCTAATTATTTATAAATTAGGAGTACTCCTAGGATAATTATTTATTTGGTACTACTTGTTCTGTATCCGCTTTATTTTCGCTTACAACTGTAAGCTTCTTACTACCCCGTCATGTTCAGTCACAGGATGTGATGAAAAAAGTTATCAATAGGATTAAGAAAAGTTTCATGATGTTATCATAAAGTATTTATAAATCTGTAAACCCTTCTGCTAAGGCTGTAGTGCCATCACTTTTCCAATATTGAGGTTTATGTTTTTTTGTATTCAGTAAACCCTCTTCATAAAATTCCACTACTCTTGGAACTTTATTATCATGCCAGATTTTTCTCCATCCATGTTTAAGACCATTCGAAAATTGAGTTTCTTCCCACTTGTTTCCATTTTCATGCCAAACAATCGCTAGTCCATCTAATTCTCCCTTCTTCCAATTGGTTTCTATGTTTTTCTTTCCGTCTTCAAACCATTTTATTCTAGGGCCATCTCTCTCTCCATCAACAAAGCTTATTTCACCATCTTTCTGCCCATCAGTATACCATTCTTCATGCAATCCATCTTTTTTTCCTCCTTTATACATTCCTTTTGATTTCATTATCCCGCTTTCAAACCAACTCTTGAAAGATCCATCTAAACTATCATTAAAATATTCTGCTTCCTCTTTCTTGTTTCCATTCACCCAGTAATCGACAACAAGTTCTTCTAGCTTTCCGTCAACATAATTTGCTTCTCTTTTTTTCATCCCATCTGCATACCATTCAATCCAAGCACCCTCTTTAAAACCCTCTTTGAGGTTACCCTTATACATATAATTATTGCCTCTCAAGTAGGAACTAACAACTTCACCTGTATAGGGGGTTTGGGTATCTTTATTCCAAAATCCATTAACTCCTCGATCCTGTAAATCATCTAGAGATACTGGGATTTCATCTGGTATTGTTTCATCTGGTATTGTTTCATCCTTTCCACAACTAGCGATAAAAAACAAAGCTGGAAAAACTGGTAGTAGTATCTTTCTCATATCAAATTCTTTAGTATATTACTAATTTTAATCTAGACCATATGCTCTCCGTGCTTCCTCAGCAGCTTCACGCTCAGCGTCAGTATAATCTTTTGGATCTTTATTTCTATGTTCTTTCATGTTCTCAATAAATTTCTCAGGGTCGATTTGTTGAGCTTCAAGTTCCCTGAGTTTTTCCCTGAGGGTTTCAGTATTTTGTTCTATAACCTTATTCATGAATTTATTTTTAGCTTCCAGCTTGCGTAGCTCAATCGTCCTAATTCTTGAATCACTAAATGTTGGTATTTGAATCTGATTTTTGTGCCTAGAAATCCATTCAATATGTTTTTTCACTAAAAGAAAATCGCAATAATCATAGGGAATCTTCGGATCATTATTTGGTTTTCTTACCACAAAAACATTACGTTTTTTTTCAACAATCCATCTTTTTTCATTAACTCCTTGATCGCCACTAACAGAATTAAGATCGTCTAGTGAATAACTATAAATGACTCTATCGCCCTCTTTAACTTTGCTGTATTTTCCACAACCAACCAAAAAAACAGTTATTAGAGCTATTAGCAAAAGTCTCACGCTCTTATTATAGAATTATTTATCTACTGGTCAAACCTATCCCACGAATGGATAACAAAGGCAGTGGAATCTATGGAAGCCAGCTGCTAGGACGATCTTCACTTTTGGGGTAGGTTAACAATGAAGTGTATTCACACCATTTGTCTGACCCTTCCCTGCAAACAAGGGTATATTCATTTATCGTTTTTTTTATCAACAAATCATGAAGTTCTTTTGCATAATATGGACCTTTAACCTCATTACTCGCAACATCATGGTAGTAAAATACAGAGGGATTTTGTGATTTATCTGACTCTGAAGTTATAATGTTAGGAGTCGGTTTAGCAGGTTTCTCAACAGCGGTTTTAAAATTAGGCTCCCCACAATGTGGACAAGCATTAGCATTTATACTTACGTCTTTTGCACACACGCTACACAGGATTAAATTTGGATTATTTTTCTGTAGCTTTTGTTGCTGTTTCTTTCTTTCCGCTTCGTTGTGTTTTTTATATTTTTCCTGTGCGGCAGCCTTACTAGCTCCTAATGGTTTTACTGGCTTGAAATTAGCCTTTCCGCAGCGTGAACATTTCCTATATTTGCTTAGGGTCAATAATCCACAAAATCTACAATATACCGAGCGGAAATCTTCTCGCTTTTTAGTAGATTTGCCTGATTTTTTATTGTTCTGATTAATTAATCTTTCCGTATTTTCATCATTGTTAATATTAAGCCATCTAATAGCTAAAAAAATCATCAGAACTACACCAAGTGGTAAACCGAAGACACTTGGTCGTGACCAGATATCATCACTACCTAAAACACACCCAGTTAAGAAAAAACAAATTAAGAATATAAAGATTACACTTAAGAACCTCATTTTTTCACTATATTGTTTTTAGTTTATAGAATCAATCAAAACCACCACCGCCATCACTGATGTCGCTCACATCTTCGGCTATATCATTTAAAGCGTTTTGTGTAGCCATTCCCTGCATAGCAAAACCAGCAGCCCATGCTGTTTTACTAAATGCCGATTTTCCTTGTTCGCTTTTAGGTTTAGACATCTCGTTTTTGGTTAACAGTGCTTCGCCTAGTTCCCTGTCTTTGAGTTGATGCCATGCTTTAAGAAATTCTATTTCTTCCTGATATAGTGGTCGTATCTCTAACCGTTCAGCCAAGTAATTCACAATTGTATAACATTCATCTCTATCATCGATAGGCATTTCAAAAAAAGAAACTCCTTCAACTTCTTGTATTTTATTGGTGAAAGATTTGTAGTGATTTAAATTGCTTTCTAATTTCTTCTGCTCTTTGGCAAGCCATCTATTGGATATAACTTTTTTAGAACCTTTCGCTTTTCCTGATAGCCCACCTCCCCACTCAACAACTATATATTTGTCAGCATCCACATTGTTATTCATCATCTGGTTGTCATGACCTTCTGCAGCTTGTTCAGGGGTTATAGCATCAATTTTCAAGATGTAATCGTTGTGAGGCCCATACTCATATCGGCATTTATACTTCATGTTTAGATCTTACTGATTCAACGGATATTGATCAAGGCTCTTTGAGGCTATGAAAGATAACAATCACAATCATCCCAAGCGTAGACCATGAGATTACCAAACTCCTCGTAGGCTTTTCTCACGGCTTCTGGAAAAGAATCAAAAGAGTATAAGCCTCTTTCATCACCATCACTGCCGTAGACATACAAAAGATATTCTGTGTTTAGAATGTCGGTTGCTTCTAATTTATTTATTACTGCGGTTAGATAGATTTCGGAATTGAATGGTTGTTGAGATGAGAATGAGATTATTTCTATTTCTGGTCTAGGCATATTTTAGCCTCCATTTTATTCGCTCATTCATTTGCTCATTTATTTCCTCTAACGTATTCTCTGGTAGTTCTATCCTGCTCTCTTTTGATCCAAGCCAAAGCAGGTGATCCGATGGAGAATTTTTACCAACAAGAACCTCTGGAATCATATTCTCAATTACATGACACCAGAACAAACATAGCCGTGGAATCCATATCTTATTTTTATCAGACCAAAGCACTTTTTCCTCTCGTCGGTCATCGCCCCATGTCCCTATATCATTAAGTGGTGGCGCACCCCTAGCGACGGCTACCATGACACCCATCTCCTTGAAGACAACTTTGTGTAGTGATCTTATATTTTGTTTTAGTTTTGATACAGATTTAGCGCCCTGTTGAATTAAGATTATCTCACCGAATTGTTCTTGTGCGCTGAAGACAGCTTTGAAGTTATCATTGTCATTCTCTAAGCATAGGAGTGGTAACTCTTGCTTTCCGTAGTATAACCTTTTGTCTGTGATCTCGCCGCTGTATCCGTTACCGATTCCAACCGCTTCGGAGAACTTGAAACCTTTAATGGGAGTTTTTAATCTCTTTTTTATTTCAATGGTTTCTATTTTAAGAGGTGCATCTAATTTCTTTTTATTCTCTTGTATTAGAAACATAGGATGATCTCTACCCATCAATGTGCGAAGATCTGTGAAAGGGTCTGAGATGCCAAGGATGTTTGTTCTCATTTGGGGATGGGTTTTTTGAGGATATCTAGATAATCAAAAGTTTTGTTTTACTTGGTTAGGTGGTGAACGCTCTAATTATCTTTATCTTCCTCGTAAGCTATTCCATTTAACTGCAACCATGACTGTGAGGCCAAAACTGTTGCCTCATTGCCAAGATGTTTTTGAAGCTCTGAGAATTTAACTCTGCGGCAAGTTACTGAACCATGAGGTCTTCCGCCTGACTTATTATTAGTATTTTTGTTACTCATATAAGTGTTTACACAAAAAAATCAGAATTATTCTTAATTAATTTAGAAAAGTTTCCGTCAATTTTTAGAATCCTTGTGTAAAGCCTTATGGAGCTACTGCTTCAGTTAATGTGAGTATTGGATTTTGGATTCCATGATAATGAGTTCGCGCTCATTTACGAAGAATGAATCCACACATTAAAGGGAGATAAGTACTTCATACATACTCAAAACATTAACTAGTAGCTTTCATTCTTATCAATCTTTGTAGGTGTGAGTGGTATTCGTTTTTTTTTGTCTGATTGCCGTGATGACTATGCAAGAATTGAATCTATATCCTGAAGAAAAAGAGTTCCAAAAGTACAAAGATAATCTTAAAGACAGTAAAGAATATCTAAGTAAATTTCATTGGCACATTCATGTTATCATTCGCCAAGGATATAACGAAGATGTAACTTTCGCTGATAGGGGAGTGAACGGAAGCCTTCGAAGAAAGAAGGTTACAGAATTATTTATTCAGCGATTGAGAGCAAAATTAAATCTTAAAGGAGACCAACTTCTTTATGCCTATTTACATGAGTACCGATCAGGGGGACACATCCACCTACTTCTTCAATTCAGAAAATATTTAAAAAGGAAACAGAAAATTTATAATGTGTTAAAAAAATTAATGTATGAGTATGAAAGAAAATATTTTTTGCTCATTCATTATAACAAACAAAACACGCATTACATTTGGGTACAGGATCAAGAGAAACTGGTGGACTACGTTTGTAAGGTTGAGGATGGCTTAGATAAGCAACTAGAGCCTAGTAAGTATTTAGATAAGTATGGCTTAGATTTTGATATCTACGCCAATAACAAAGATGCTGATTACGACATTCCCTTACTTCCAGTTATTTCTGACAAAGTAGAGAAACAAAATAAAAAATTATAAACAAATGCCGCGATTAAACTGTTTGAAGTATCTGTTTTTTATTATCAGATATTCCGACTTGATCGGCATTTAGTCCGTCTTGAATTTTGCAGGACTTTCATTTGAGAAAATCAAGATGGACTTCGTCTTTCTTTTAAATTTCTTATCTTTAATTTCAGGTCTCGTATTAAGATATTTTATAAAAGAAAGGAGCTTTTACGTAGAGAGTGATGTGATATCCGCTTCTGAAAAAGTTTTGAGCGGTTACGTTGTTTTGTTTTTACTAGCTCAAAAAAGTAAATTTTGGTATATTAGAGATGTGATTAGGTATTACTATTCTGACCAATTCAAGACTGATGGTGAGGTTCTTGGTCCTGTTACTATTGAGGTTAGAGTAACTTTATATTCATATTTAATACACTAATTGAACTTATTAATTTACTATGGAAACTGAGGAATCACTTTATTTTTATATTGATGAAAGAACTGAAGAACCCGCTGGGCCAGTTATTTTTGATCTATTATTAAATTTTTATTTAAAAAAAGATATTAGCGACACAACTAGAGTAACTGAATCTAGAGAAAATAACTGGAGGTCCTTTTCAGAATTAATTAACGAGGACCCGAACAGACTAGCCCAATTTAATGAAGTTAAAGATAACTTAGTTAATGAGCAAGCCGCTGCAAAGCAAGCCGCTGAACAAAAAGCTGCTGCAAAGCAAGTTGCTAAAGAACAGGCTGCTGCAAAGCTGGCTGCAAAAGAACAGGCTGCAAAAGAACAGGCTGCTGTAGATAAGTTTAATCATGAGATAAAAGATGCGAGAATAAATTACTATATTGAGGCAAGAAATTTCAGAAAAAAAATTTCAATGCTTTTAGTATTAGCGACTTTTTTACTTATCTTTTTTACCTTAGGCTTGTGGTTTTCTTTGTTTAAGCAAAATGCCAAATGGGAATATAGGATCGTTAGCCCCAGTGACGCTGATTTTATTAGCATTCTAAATGATTATGGAAATGATGGTTGGCAGCTTGTAAGTGCCAGAAGAGCGATCAATTCAAATACAGCATCTTACGAATGTATCTTAAAGAGAAAGGCTAAATAGAGTACTAGGATTTTAATGTATTATTAAAATCAGGGAATTAATTAGTTTTTGGATGAAACTAATTTTTCAGGAGTTTTACTCTAGGAAAAACATTAAATTGCGATAACACTACCCCTGTTGAGATATCAGGTACTCTTTTCAGGTTTTTAGGTATTACGTTAAGAGATCTAATTTCATTGATTTTTTGTGATATCTTTTCATCGCCATGTATGTTTTTTGTTAATTCATCGTTAGATAAAAAAACATCAATTTCCTTAGTATCAAGAATATTGAAACCACTTGTAAGTATATCAGACGAAGTAGTCTGATTTTCATTTTCTTCCTGCTTTGAATTGCCAATCGGTATTATCCAATTGTACATCTCAGTGGTTTCACCAATCTTTCTTTGTCCGTATCCACTTATAATATAATTTTTATCCTGTTCTAATTTGAGGGAAAATTTACCATCTGCATCTGATCGTGTTAATTTTTTACTAGAATTATGAAGAGACTTAATTACAGATCGAGTTCTTTTATCAAATTCCTCCTCTAAAAAGCTAGCCTCAGACAGATCAATCGGTTGTTGCTTGGATAAAGAAGAATGACGTTTTAAATAATTGTTATATTCATCAATGTATACATTTAAGATTTTAATTTTATCTTCAATGGTTTTTTTATCTCCACCGATTGCTTTATCCCATTCTATATCCCCGCTAAGCAAATTCACTTTTATAAACGGACTTTTCACGGTCCATGATTTCACTATTTTTTTAATGTGGTTCAGAGTTATATCTAATCTATGTAAGTAAAAGTTTCTTTCACTAATTGACATTTGAATTTTTTCAATGTCTCCGAAACTTCTATTTATAATCTCGTCAAGTGCTTTTAAATTATTTAAGCATGCTAATTTGTAATCATCTATAGTTGAAACCCCAATGCGGATTAGAGACAATTTATAATTTTCTGCGCCTTCAGTTTTTATAAATACTGAACCATTTACGGTTACGTTAGTAGGCTCATTTATTATAACTTCCACATTTTGGTTTTTGGGTACAGCATCGTCTTTATTTGAGCAACCATTAAGAATGATTGTAAATATTATGAGTTTAGTTATGCTTTTTGAATTCACTGATTTGCTAATTTAAGATTTTAATCACTCTTGCTTATTGTAGATATAATTGATGGCAATCCATGATTTAATTTTCTCCAAGTCCTCTTTAGAGTTATTTCTCAAATTTGATTTTAGTTTTTCTTTTTTTCCAAAAATCTCAATTTCAAAAATATTTTGATTAAGAGAATTTAAATATTCAATAGATTGCAAAGATCCTTGACCCAAAGTCATACTAGCACTTTGCGCTCCAAATCCACTAGGAATAGTTAAAGGACCAGACGAAAGGATTTGATCATCACCAGTTAATTGTCCTTTGTATGTAAGTAGCAATTTGATTTCCTCAATTAGCAATTCTTTCTCTTTATAGAGAGTTCTATCAGATTTCGGCATTTTCTTTAATGTACTAACAGTCTGAAAAAATTTTTCATTATTTGGTTTCATTAATGCCTTTATCATTCCTAAAATCTCAGATGAAAAGCTATCAGCCCACGCTTCAACATAACCCTCGGAATGAATGAGTTTAATTTTGGTCGATAAGGGATCAAAAATTTCTACTGATTCAATAAATAATTTGTCTCCAATTAATGAGAAGTTATTTAATTTTTTTAGAGCCAGTGATTGATCAACAAATTCTTTTTCTTTTTTAGTTTCTACTGATATAAAACTGAGAACCTTTTCGGGTAATTGTGAAATATGCTTTTTTAAAAGCCCCTGATCATGAATTAGAGTAATAAGCTTTTTATTATAATCTGAAATAATTGCCTTTGTTACATTATATCTTTGATCATCGATAATAATTTCACCAATTATGAGAGTTTTATCTATTTTTTGTTCAATCCACAATCCACTTTTACGGTCATATGCTTTGTTCGAGTTTAAACCTTGAATAGCACTATTTATAATCGAAATTTCTTTTAGTACTAAATCTTTGGATTTTGGAAATTTTTTTGAAAAGGAAATTAGGTTTCTTTTATTTTTCTCTAAATCAGTTATAGAATTCTTTTTTCTGTGTTTATTGTATACAAAGCCCTCTGCTACGCTAATTACTTGTAACATGTTAAATTTTTTAACGAATTGTTTTCCTGAAAGCTCATATACAGCATTGGTTTTACCCAATATTTTAATGTTTTCTCCATAGTGCAGTTTTGCTCTACTTGGAGTTTTGGCATTATCGGTTGCCTCAGCCAAAAATACACCCGCCAGCAAGTCGTTAATCGAAAAAAATAAAATTAATATTTGAATTAGAGAAAATAATTTCATGAGTCCAACTTAATAATCTTTACAGATTCTATATACCAATGCAAGACCTCTAAATTTAACTTGTTGGTAGTAATTTAAGTGAAATTGGTTTTTTTATTAAAAAATTGGACAGGATGAAATTTATAAGGCGGGGTATTACGAAGAGAGTGATGATATTATCTGATTCAAAAAAAGGTGGAAGCGATCTTTGTACTCGCAGACCAAACACAACAAAGTTTTAGGTTTCCTAAAACGGATTTATTCGACGAGAAAACCTTTACGGTTTGCGAGATTTCTTCGTAAGTTTTGTGGTCTTTTTATTTTTCTCCTTAAGCTTTTTCATTTTGTTGTCATAGCGTTTTTGGAGCGGCGGCGGAAGAATACCTTGAAGAAGCTCTCTAGCTTTTTCTTCTGTGAGCTTTGGATTATTATAATTCCTCAGAAAAGTGGTTTCACTGTGACCCATCGCAGTCAGCCAATGAATTTTATGCTCTGGGTAGAGTCGATGCACTGCCGAAGCAGCTCCGTGCCTTGGACTGTCAGAGTCCCAGATACCATCACCAAACAAATTTACATTGTCTCTTAATTCTTCCCAGTCATTGCGATTAAAGTGAATCTCACCATCATTTGGTAGTTTAGTTCTGCCTTCTATCTCAATAAAATACCACTTGAGCCATTTTACCCCAGAAGGGAGGAGGTCACCAGTTGCGTCTAAGGACTTTTTCCCTAACTTGAAAGTTTCACCTTTGTCATTTTCCTCCCATGCAGGGATATCATAGATTAGACCACCACTTTGACTGCTAGGAACCTCCCAATTGTTCATGCTTTTCCACTGCATTCTGCGCTTCACATTATTTGGATCAGCTAATTCTTGGGGTCGTCTGCCTGAGAAGAACAAAAATGTCATGTATGGAATAAGACGAATCCACTTTTCATCCGTGGTGGCCACCTCAAACAATTGTCTCACTTTCTTAGGCGGTATAATTGGAGCCACTGGTCGACTCTCTATATTGAATTTACCATCAAGCCCTTTCAATGGGTTTGATTCTGTAATCTTTGAATATTCCTCCTTCAGGTAATCAAAAAATTTGATTAAAACTTTAGCAGTTTTATTGAGAATGCTTGTTGAGTATTCAGATCCATCCTCTTGTCTTCTAGCCCAGATAAAATCTTCAGTTTTTTTTCTAATTTCTAGATCTGGATCAAAAAATTCATTAGTCTTTAATTCGCTAAAACTTTTTATAGTGACCTTTCCTGAAGCAGATTTTTCCTCGTAACTGTACTTATAAAACTCTTCTAAAATTTTGTTTTCCTTTTGTCTTTGATTGGGAGTGATTGGTCGCGATCCTCTTTTATTACCTCTTGCAGTCCTCCTTAACTTTTCATACTCTTTCACATCTTCAATCATATAAGTGAAGAGATCAGAGATATCTTTTTTGGCTTTAGCTTCTATACCAAGCTTAACCAGAGAGTGAAGTGTTGGCCTATTGCCATTTTCTTTATAGGTCTCCTCTAGAGCGATTCTTGAAGCATCTAGCTCATCCTTGCTGAAGTATTCTAAGTTTTTCTCTACAGTATTTTTAGGATACTCTTTTTGTAACTCTAAAAGTCTAGCTTTTGCTTTTGCTTTAGTAGGGAATGCCTCGCTCTGCAAAGGCTTAGGAATAGACTTCCTCCTCGCGTCGATTAACCAAGCACCTGAGGCTTGCAAAGTTGCCGATCCTGCGCCAATCTTGAAGTAAGTTGCTGAATCTGTTTTGATTTTAGGCATATATTTTGCAAGTATTTTGCAAGTATTACCCTAAGCATCATTAACAATTCAAGCAACATATCCTCTAAAAGACTGTTATTATAGCATAGGAGTCTATTTATAGGGCCTGTAGCTCAGTGGTTAGAGCAGGGGACTCATAATCCCTTGGTCCCAGGTTCGAGTCCTGGTGGGCCCACTTTAGAATGAGTCTGCTATCGTAGCACCAATCGTATTAAGTAGCTTCCGTTATCTTATATTAAAGCTTTAAAATAGGCAAGTTGATACACTAACTGGATACACTTTTTTCCCTTTCCTGCATCCTAGGGTTCAATATCTTTTCTTCCAGTAGGGTTCTAATGATTCATTGAATTCTTTGATGAATTATTAGGACGCAACTCCTAAATCTTCGAGACACCCGACGGGGGGTAGGCCATTTTTTTGTGCGAGGTGTGCTGTATATATGTAGGGAGTAAGAAAAAAAATCCTAAAATTACCAAGCCCATAGATCACCCCACACAATCCACGAACAAGGGACCATGAATCATGGGTCGGTGGTTAGGGGTTATTTCTTAGCCTAGAGAAATGTAGATTGAAATTCTGACGCTGTTTTTGTTTAACGGCCACTGCCTCTAGTTTTGATTGTCGTAAAGAATAGCTCTACCAGAAGCCACCTCAATAGCAATCTGAAGGAAAGGAAGATTATGATTTCTATATACTTTTTTTCCTGATGAATCTCGTCCCACTGATAGGGCATCATATAACATATCAGAATCAGCAATAAGAATAACCGATCCAGATGATCCTTCTTTTGATTCTCTCAAAAACTCTTCCTCTTTAGTTACAACTTCTGGGAAGGCTGTTACAAACTTTCCGCTCAACCTCAATGCTAAAGGGTACTCTTTACCAGAGGCACTAAAATTTTGGACTATTTGATCAGGATTAACTTGAGCTGCTTGTGGGGTAACAAGCTGTGACTTCTTACTTGATAACACTAAATTTTGCACCTCTACCCCATCTTTTTTATTAACATAAAAAGTTCCAGCGAAATACATAAGAAGATCACGTATTGAGGTCGTTAAAGTGTTCTCAGCATCAATACCATCAGATGTTATAGTGAGAATTGCTGGATTGACAGACGTCTGAGATTGAGCTGTTTCATAGGCTCTGTCTGCAATTACTTGATTAGATTCAAAACTGACACCCCAAGCACTAAGAAGTTTATTCATATTTGAAGATGTGGGAATTCCTGGACTTTGCGGAGCTCCTCCAAATTGCGGTCTTTGAGGCTGTGATTGAGCAGCAACAACACTAAAAGGATCAAGGAAAGCAACGATATTCCCACCTCTCAATAAAAACTGATCAAGCGCAAATTGAGCTTTTTCAGTGATACCTGCAGGATGAATTAGCAAAACAACATCCATTTCTCTAGGAACCTCTTCGATATCCATCCCTAAATCTATGAGGTTATTGCCGGACTTTGATGGGTCAGGATCATAATCACGCTTTAGTTGAGTGTAAAAATGCCAAGGTTGATTCTTTTGATCTTGATCTGGTTGAGGAATTGCAGAATTAGAACCACCTTGAACTGGTAAAGCACTCATAATCCCAATCTTTGGTGAATTTTCTTGAGTCGCTTCAATTATTGCTTTTGAAATATCATATTCCAACATTTGCTCTCGTCTTGGGTGAAAAAAAGGAATTGTAGATTTCCGATCTAAGCAAGTAACAGTCAGCCCTAAATAAGCAGGTTCATTTAATCTTCCAGGTATCTCTTGAAGATTATTAAGTTTCGCCCTGCCCTCGTCCTCAGAATCAGGCGCTGGGTCAATTCTCTCTATTTCTATTAGACCTTCACCAGCTCTGCTGGAGTAATCTTTTAACAAAGAATCTACATGCTTAGCGAAAGAAATGAGTTCAGGTGGCATGTTATTTTTATCCTGAGATGCAAAGAATGACATTACCACTGGTGTATCCAAAGAGCTCAAAAGATCTTTAGTACCTTTTGAAAAAGTATGAATTTTATTTTCAATTGATTCATCGGATCTAGAACTAAAATCGACCTTCCGATCTGTCTCGATTTTTATGATTGTAAATTTTTGTTTTAAACCCTCAACCACCCCCCTACTTCGGAGTCCCAAGAGTGTCTTGTTTAAGGAATACCCCGCTTCAATCTGATCACCCACCTTCGGGCTTGAGGAAGGGAACCATATACCACCAGCACTTTCGCCAGCATCAAAAATCAGCACCTCATAACCATAGATCTTATAAGTTAACCCATGATCATTCAGATTTCCATCTTGTCCCCCCAGCATTACACCATTCGCATTGAACATCATCTGGGATTCCTCACTTCTGATATCCAGAGTGATCACCTTACCAACAATGCTATCTGCTAGTGGGCCTGTAGGGGTATTTCCTATTGCTTCATCCCTCGAATCAACAGGCTCGCCCTTGCTATTCCAATACTTTTCAGAAATCAGCTCACCGTCCTTGAAGTTTAACTCCATAAACTTCTGTCCGTTTGGATGCCACTCAGTCAATAAACCATCCAGCTCACCGTCTTTGAAGGTTACTTCGGCGCTCTTCTGGCCATTTTCATGCCACGCTGTCAAGGGACCATCCCGTTTGCCGTCTTTGAAGGTTGCTTCAACTCTCTTTTGACCATTTTCAAACCACTCCACATATAGCCCATCCTT
The DNA here is from genome assembly GCA_028033615.1 of Verrucomicrobiales bacterium. Lineage (GTDB taxonomy): Bacteria > Verrucomicrobiota > Verrucomicrobiia > Verrucomicrobiales > DEV007 > EC70. The sequence goes on from JAOFDG010000014.1 coordinate 21,291, forward strand.
CTTGCCGTCCTTGTAGTTTCCTTCAGCCTTCTTCTGCCCGTTCTCATGCAATGAATAAACTTTACCTGTGTAAGGAGTCTCTGAATCTTTCAAATACCTGATACTTTCACGTTCTTCTAATTTTTCCGCATTAACGCCCTCTAGTTCAGGCTCAGTCTCAGCAAGTGGCTCTTCAGTCTTAGCTTCCTCTTTAACCTCCTGCACCTTTTCTTCTACGGGCTTAGTCTCAGTGGTAGATTCATCCTTTCCGCTACATCCCACAGCGAGAATGGTGATAGCAATCAATAGTAAAGGTTTCATTCTTAAACCCTAACATAAAGTACAAATCTAACATATTATAAAATCACCCTAAAATTATAACAGTCCATGGCAGGTGGGCAGGGGACACACCACACAATCCCCGAACAAGGGACCGTGGATTATGGGTTGTTGGTTAGGGTTTCTCACTAATCAACTTTACAGGCCTTTCTGTAAAAGTATCACTCTAACCCGTCGACTGGGGTTGGTGGTAGATGATCACGGAAGCATAATAATGACCATTAAAATTGGAGAGAAGGTAAGAATTAATCCAATTTTACAGAGTCTTTTTCCTTCGAGTGTTCCACTGCTAAGACCCATTCCTATCGTTGACATAGTAAAGCTAAAAATCATTAAAGGAATTACGAAAAGAAAAAATACGAAAACCCATCCTCCTCCTCCATGCACCTCTTTGATGCCATCCTTCATACCGATGGTCATTATCAAAGCAATTAATGCTGTAATGATAGAAAGAACTCCCAGACCATTCGAGGTTTGAGTTCTCAGAGAATATCTCCTTGGCGGAATAGGGGGGAGCAGCTTCATTTAAGTGTACTTCAAAACCCTAACACCGCACAACAAACCTACCAATTACAAAATCACCCTAAATTTATAACGGTCCACGCCATTTAGGCACCCCACACAATCCACGAACAAGGGACCATGGATCAGGGGTTAGAGGTTATTCTTTTTCAGCTTCTTCCCTTGAATCAACAGGCTCGCCTATGTTGTTCCAATACTTTGCAGAACCTTCGACTTCTTTGCCATCCTTGTAGTTTACTTCTAACCTCTTCTGCCCGTTTTTATGCCAACTCGTTTTTAGCCCATCTAACTTGCCGTCCTTACGATTTAATTCAGACCACTTCTGTCCGTTTTCAAACCATAAAACAGATAACCCATCTAACTTGCCGTCCTTGAAGTTTACTTCAGACCGCTTCTGACCGTTTTGATACCAAAAAACCTCTAACCCTTCCTTCTTGCCATCCTTCGAATTGCTTTCCGAACTCTTTTTCCCGTTTTCATCCCATGAAACAGATAACCCTTCCTTCTTGCCGTCCTTGTAGTTTGCTTCAAAATACTTCTGCCCATTTGGATGCAATGCATAAGATTTGCCCGTGTAAGGAGTTTCAGAACCTTTCAAATAATATATATTTTCACGTATTTTTAATTTAATGAAATCAACGCCATCTTGTTTAGGCTTAGTTTCAGTAACTGTTTCTCTAAATGAATCAACAGGTTCGCCTTTGCTATTCCAATACTTTGCAGAAATCTCTTTGCCTTCCTTGAAGTTACCTTCACCCTGCTTCTGTCCATTTTCGTGCCACTGCAACGCTAGCCCATCAGGCTTGCCATCCTTGTAGTTGCCTTCACCGTGCTTCTGCCCGTTTGGATGCCACTCAACAAATAGCCCATCCTTCTCGCCGTCCTTGAAGCTTACTTCACCTTTCTTCTGCCCGTTTTCATGCCAACTAGTCCATAGCCCATCCTTCTCGCCGTCCTTATAGTTTCCTTCCAACTGCTTTTGCCCATTTCCATATAATCCGAAAGCTTTACCCGTGTAAGGGGTGTCTGAATCTTTGAGATAAGCGATTTCCTTACTAAATGTTAATTCTTCCTCCCCATTAACACCCTCTGGTTTAGCCAAAGAACTAATGAACTCGTTGTCTTCCTTGGATAATTTGTTAGCAGAGACCTCAAATACTTTGCCTGACTTTAGCTTGAGTTTAACGATTCCTTTTTCGTTAGATATAAACTCAGCTTCTACCTCTTTACCGTTAACAGCAGTCCATGTTCTCAGCTCTGCATTACAAGTGGCGACTAAACAGAATACCAGAAAATGGATGAGCGTTTTCATTATTAAACCCTAACATAAAGTACAAATTTAACATATTACAAAATCACCCTAAATTTATAATGGTCCATGGTAGGTGGGGTGCCCCCTGCCCAACTGCCATGAACCGTTAGCGGTGGTTGGTGATTATCCAAGGTGAAGCGATCCAGATTAAATCAAAAATATTTTATGAAACATTATTTTTTTCTTCTTTATTAAGAAAAAATGTCACTCCAAAAACAATCAATCCTAATATTGTAATAATTTTTCCATATGCCCATGATGTCATTCCCAAATCTTTGGGACTGGAACCCATAAAACCAGACTCCTTTAATACAGGTGCGAACAGAAAAATTATAATTACTGAAAGAATTGGTGATACAATTAAGGTCCACTTCTTTTTTGAAAACAATGATAATAATACTAATACAGGGACTGCAAAAATTTGAGGTTTGGATTCAACATCAAAGAAATCAACGCCTGTTCCTATTTTAAATCCACTAATGTTAGGGCTTATTTTTTCTCCCATCATAGAACCAATTGAACTTATAAACTCAGCTGGTTGCCCCATGTTAATCCAAGGTAAAAAGAATCCAATGATAATTAATATACTGGAAACGTAACGAATTATTTCAGGTTTTTGCATAAAAATATCATAATTATTTTTTGTTACTTGTATATTACAATAAAACTTTATTTTTGTAATATGTTATAAAATGGCAATGCTTTGGACATAAAGATTGAATGTTTTTTATCGGGATGGGCTTGGGTCTAAGTGGCATCAAAACGGGCAAAAGAAGTTGGAATAAAACCTCAGGATGGGCGACACTTCAGGCATCAGAAAAATTGATCCTTACACCCCTGAGCCATAACTAACGACTCCTGATCCATGGTCCCTTGTTCGTGGATTGTGTGGGGTGCCCACCTACCATTGACCGTTATAAATTTAGGGTGATTTTGTAATATGTTATATTTGAGTGTGGTGTTAGTGTTTTGTAGATGAAGAAGATTATGATATTACTGTTACCTCTTGTTCTGTTCTGGGGAGGATGTGATCGAAATTCTAGAATAATTGGCTATTGGGCTTCAGACGTAAATTTGACGATTACGAGTCTAAAGAAACTTATGGCAGATTCTTCAGATATTTTCGAGAAAGAGAGATATCGAATGTATATTGAATCTTTGGAGAAAGGTGAGGGACTTGAACATATGCCTCTTGCTCTACAATCTAAGTTTATAATTAAAATTGAAGGTAATGGGAAAATGATATTTTTCATGAATGATTCAAAAAAAGTTGGATCCTACTCCACGAAGTCTTCATCGAAAATTATTGGTAATCTTGGTGGGAGGTTTTCTATGACTTTAGATGGAGAAGCATTGCGAATGATTCCACTAGGTCAACTGGACCTAGAGACAGGGTTTCCTATAATATTTTCTCGTACATCCCCACCTGTTTCTGAGGTTCAGCCTGAAGAGCCCCATGCTAAAACTAAACCTCTAGAACCAGTAACTGTTAGCCCCAATTTAAAGTATGAGATCAAAGGTGATGAAGTCACTATCACTGGCTGTGACAAAAAGGCATTGGGTGCGTTAATTATACCTGTTACTATCGAGGGCAAGCCTGTAACCAGCATCGGGTATATGGCCTTCGAGCGCTGCATCAGACTGACGAGCATCACGATCCCTGACAGTGTTACCAGCATCGGGGGTTATACCTTCTCAAAATGTAGCAACCTGAAGAGCATTACGATTGGAAATGGCGTCACCAGTATCGGGTATAGGGCCTTCCAAAGATGCGAAAGCCTGACGAGTATCACGATCCCTGACAGTGTTACCAGCATCGGAGAGCAGGCCTTCTATAACTGCGAGAGCCTGACCGTAGTGACGTTTCTTGGGGATGCTCCTAAAGAGAACTCGCATCACGAAATTTTCCTCGGCGCAAACCCTACCATCTACCGCAAGGCCGAAGCAAAGGGCTGGGGCGACACTTGGGGCGGACGGCCTGTAAAGTTGATTAGTGATAACCCATGAACCACGCGCGCCTGTTTTAAATTATTCTATGAGTCTTCACTTTAATTTAATTGCTCACGAACTTATTACCAAAAAAAGTTATTTTGATATGGAGATTGCAACAGATTTATGGCCTGACACCGATGGTCACTACATTTGTATAGTTCTTTCTATTGTCCTTGGAATATGGCATGCGTGCTTTAATAAATTTAGCGGGCTCATTGCGGGGATGATTTTTGGATCTTACGACAAGTGGTATGAAAAGTTAGTGGAAGGAATGATTTTTGCTTTTATTTGTTATGTTTTATTTACTATAATTTACATGGTCGGCCACGATGTCTTTTATCATTGGGGTGGTGATTATACTGATTAATAATGAACCCCGCGCGCCTGTTAGGTTATGAGTGAAGAGGCTAAAGCAAAAGCTGAAGAGAAGTAATTAATAAATTCGATGGCAAGGCGAAGAAGACGTAAAAATAACGAACTTAACGAGGGGTGTCTTTTAATTCTCAATAAGCTCTTTAACATCAAACCTAAAGCTAGCGAGCCTGTATCGTTACCTTATGGGAAGCGTGATCATTTCTTAAGTGCTGCCGAAATATCTTTCTATCATGTTCTTAAGGGTGTTCTTGGTGATGACATCGAGCTTCTTTGTAAGGTGCGTCTTGGTGACTTATTTTATGTGCAACGACCACACGAAAACAAAGCTGCTAGAAACCGAATAGATCGAAAACATATCGACTTTGTTCTTTGTGAAGCGAAAACAATGAACCCTGTTCTTGGAATAGAACTAGATGATTCAAGCCATGAACGGCAATCACGAAAGGATAGAGACCAGTTTGTAGATGATGTGTTTAATAAAGCAGGGCTAAAAATACTGCATATCAAAGCGGCTAGGGGATATGTGCCTGAAGATATTGCTAGGGAAGTTTCTCAGGCGTTGCAGAACAATGGTTAATCCACTAGCAAATAACTGGTGTAATTTAAATTGGTCAGAATGGATTCCTTTGGATTCAGATATAAAAGAATTTAAACAATCTGTTTCTAGTGAACCTGGGTTCTACCGTATTAAAGCAACAAATCAAGATGGTTTGTTTTACATAGGTCAGACTGGAAGGAACTTACGAGAAAGAACAAGACAGCTTAGTATTCATACATTTCGAAAAGTTACTCCATGGAACGATCCACATACTGCTGCACCTACACTATGGGCATATAGAAATGAGGAGGGTTTTGATTTCCAAGTTTCTGTAGCTGTAAGTCATCTTCAGGATACCGAAAGACAATGTTTCGAGGATTATCTAATTTATTGTCACCGTAAGTATTTTGATTTCAGTCCATCTGCAAACTTTGGTGTTTGTCATCCTTTATGGAACAAGCCATCAAATAAAAAAGCAGGAAGAATAATGGAGAAGAATAAAGTTAAATCCGCAACTTCATCGTTAAGCGCTCCAACAAATACAAATCAATTCGATTCATTGAAATGGCTAGGTTTGAATTGGTCTGAAGCTTTACCCTTTTCCAAATTTAAGTCTAGCCGAGAATCAGGAGTTTATAAGATCACTGATGGTAAGAAACTGCTTTATTGCGGTGAAGCCAAAAACCTTCTGGTCAGAACTCATAATTATAGCAAACACTCACAACTAAAAAACGTTCAGATTAGTTGTGCTGAAATGATTGGTGCAGAACCTAATCACCTAAAGGAACGAGAAACTGATATGATTGGTGCGTACTATGAATCTTTTTCAGAAGCACCCTTCTATCAATATACTGGTCTGCTTCATAAGTAACTTTTCTTCTGCTGCCCTTGATAGAACTAAATAACGCCTATCAAAAGTAGTAAAAACAAAATAAAAATTACAGCCATCACAACTGTCCCACCAAGGTGTAGCCATAGCTTCATCTTTTCAGTTTTCACATTTTTTTTTAACCAATCTAGATGTTCTTCTTTGTTGTCTCCAAAAACTGTATTGCCACAATCAATGCAGATATTTGAGTGGCCTGCCTTTCCTTTAGGAATAGGGGTGAAATTAACGTTTGTTCTGCAATATCTACAATAAAGCATAATTGAATATTATCTCAGGTGTTGCAGAATGTCGGTAATTTAATATCATAAATTTATGTCTCAAGAACCTGATGAGAACATAGACACAGAAGTAGGTGGGCTTCGGATGCCTAGTACTGGCGACGTGGATCCTGTTAGTGAGGATGATGATGAGCTAGATCTTGATTCAGAAGTTACCTATGAACAGCTTAAAAAACTTGCATCATATGGCCAAATCGAAAACCGAATCTACACATATGACGAGGTAGAAAAACTTATCCAATCACATGAAGGTTTAAGTGAGCCTTCAGATGACAAGGCTGTTGAAATGAAAGGAGTCATTGATAATGCCTACAAAAAGTCATTAAAAAGATATATCGCAACACTTAAAAAAAAATCTGAAAGATTATGGGATTCGGAAAATGAGGAAGATCAAGAGAGGTCATCAAAAATTGATGATACCGTTGATTTGCTTGAAATAAAATTAGATGAATTTATTGAAGATCTTGAAACGCAAAAAGAAGAGGCAGAGGAACATAATCAACATCTTCACGATATAGTTTGTTGTTATCTAGACGAAGTACATGAAGAATTGAGGGAACCTACTCATAAACAAGTTCAAGCTTGCATAGATAAATTACATGAAACGAATCCGGGTTGGGATTCTGAGGACAAATCTCATTACGATCATGTTGAATTTCTTGGCCAATGTTTAAAAGAAACTTTTCCTGAATTAGATAAAAACTCTAAACGCTTAGCAGTACCAACTAATCAACAAACTCAACCATTCACGCAGGCGCCACAGATTTTTATTAACCAACCATCCTCTGCACCAAACTCACCACAGAAACCAACTCAACAGGTTGTTTACACAAGTAAAAAGGCTGTATCGAAAGATAAGATAGGTCTTGGATGTTTGCTTGAAGCGATTGGTATTTGTTTATTCTTTCTAACGATTTTTACGATTATAGGGCCACTAGTCGGATTGGCTTTATTTGGTTGTGGTTACGCGATCGCACGACAGAAAAGGTATGTGTGTCGTAATTGTGGTAACTCATTAGCACCTGAAGCAAAGATATGTCCAACCTGTAGTGCGGTTTACACCATTGGTGTATTTCAAATTCTGATGAAATGCGTTCGATTCTTTATGCTGATCGCATTGTTCTTATTTTTGTATGCTGTGTTTACAGGCAAATGGGACGGTATTCAGCAATCAGCATTGGATTGGTATGAAGAAAAATATGGATCGGATTCAGCTTCTGAAACAATAGAAACTGACATAGATAACCCTAAGGTAACAACTGAACCAGAAGTAGTGGTGCCAGAAATAGAACCAACAGATCTTATCGCAGAAAGAGATTGGAATGACCTACAGGGTAGGAAACTTAAAGCCACGCTTGTAGATGCCTTTAGGCGTGCAGATGGATCTTATTATGGCAAATTTAGAAAACCTGATGGTACTGAATTTGAATACGATGTTTTGAAACTAAGTAAACCTGATCGCGCAATGATAAAGAAGGTTCTAGTTCAGGAAGGAAGAATTATTGAGTAGATGAAATTAGCTATAATAACATTAATCACTATTGCCTTAATCTCTGCAGCTTCTGCCAAACCAAAGCACCCACCCTTAGGTGATTTCAAGACTGTTAGTGGAAAGGTTTATAAGAATGCCAAAATTAGCAAAGTAGCAGGGGACTACATTTCCATTTCACATCAAGAAGGGTTATCTCGAATCTACTTTAAAGATATTCCTAAAGAGCTTTCTACAAAGCTCGGACTTTCAAGGGCTACAGCAAGGGCTGCCGAAAAAGAACGAGAGGAAGCGAAAATAAAATTAAAAAGGAGACAGGTAGAAAAATCTAAAGATGGGCCGTTTGGCTTATGGGGAGGGATGACATTCAAGGAAGCGGAAACTATTGGTGTAGACAGAGAAACGAATAGTTATAGAAAGTTTAACAAAAACTATAATTCTGCATCCATCTACACTCACTATGCACTCTTCGGACAAGGAACTTTAACTACTCGGAAGGGAACATTTTTAAGACTCGATGCACTTTTTGATGACAAGATGGGTTTAGTTGGAATAAAAACAAATGGGTCACTCGAGAAAGTCCAATCTAAGAATAAGTACTCAGAATTAGTTCAGTCCTTAACTAAGAAATACGGTGAAACGCTTGTTACCAAAAAAGAAAAGCTAGAAGTCATATCTGATCTTAATGACGATCGAATAGTTACCTTGTGGCAATCAAAGAAAAGAATTAATTCAATTCACGATCTTTCCATTATTTGGCAAGAAGGCGTATTCGCAGATTCGATAAGTATTGAATACTGGTTTGTACCTAAGAAAATTATACTTGAAAGAATAGCCACAGAAAAAGCGAACCAAAAAGCTGCCGACAAGTTGAAGGGTAAAGATAACTTAAACGATCTTTAGTAGTCTTGATCTTAAATAACTAAATCACTTATCCAAAGCAAAGCGGTAGAACTTCTTGCCGTCAGGGATTGGGATAGTGCGTGTCATTTCACCATCGAGCTTAGTCCACTCAATGAGATTATCACTCTGCTCGATCGTTAAACCTAAAGTGATATTATCACCATCTGGATCGACAGTTAAAACAACTGAACCTGCTCTAGCATCACGGACTTGCTCAAGAACCTGCTCTAAGGACTGTCCTTCACCACCCTGTTCGAGTTCTGCAATTCTTTGATCCTTTTCAGCGACCTGTGCAACTAGGGTCTGAAGCTGTGCTTTCATTGCGTTTATCTCAGCCATAATGGATTGATCATTCTCGCTGAGCGTAGCCATTTGTTCGGTTATAGATTCGTCGTTAGCGTTAAGGATTTGATCGTTTTCATTAAGAGTATCGATATTTTCACTAAAAGCTTCAAGGGTTTCGTCTGCTGTTGTCAAAATGCCATCAAGCTCATCAATCTTTGTCGTATTGGCAGTAATCGAATTTCTCTGTTCTTGATCATTGGTTAAAAGAGCAGGGATTATTGAAGAACCACCAATAAAGATTGCATTTCTAACTTCATTAACACTTTCAGTGTTTGAGGTAATCGCAGCAGCTTGTTCAGGAGAAATGCCTCCACCGATACCCCCTTCTGCTATCTGATTTTTGATGGTATTAATTTCAGACCAATTTTGTAAATCAATTGAATCTCTGGTAATTTCCTCAAACTTTGTTTCATTGAGTTTAATTTCCGAAAGGTTAGCCCCGTCTAATTGAGGGTTCTTCAGGATTGCTCCTTCCAAGTTAGCTCCTCGGAGATTAGTCTTCGACAATTGAACCTCAATAATATTAGCTTGTTTTAGCAAGGCACTTTCAAGATTAGCCTCACTTAAGTTAACTTTTTTTAAAACAGCCTCAGATAAATTAGCTTGAGAAAGTAAGGCTCCCCATAGATTCAAATTCTCAAGAACAATACCCTGAAGATTAGCAAAGCTAAGATCAACATTTGGCCCAATAATAAAACCGTCAACTATGGAGAAACCTTCAGGCATCACTTTAGGGTTTCCTATAATATTAATTCCTCTTATGCGATAAAGAGATGTTTGTCCTAAATCTGCACCTTCAAGGTTAGTTCCCTCGAGTTTTGCTTCGACAAGATTACAAAAAGAGAGATTTGCCCCTGTAAGAATAGCATTTTTAAGATTAGAACCATTAAAAGAGCTCCCATCAAAATCTCGGTTTAGGAAATTAATACCTTCAAGATTTGCGCCAGCAAAGGTAATATTCCGAACATCAGCACCTTGAAAATTTACCCCTTTTAGATTCGCATCTCTGAGATTAACGCCATATCCAACAATAAAACCGTTTATCAATTTATATCGGTCAAGATTGATGGGAGTTCCTTTAATTTCTCCTGAAGACGATCCAAAAAAACCAGTGTCCTTTAGGTTAGCCCCATCTAGATTAACCCCCTTCAAATTACAATTGAGAAATTCGGTTCCTGTTAAGTCAGCTCCTCTTAGGTCGACATTTGAAAGATCAGTTTCACATAATCGAAGATTTTTTAGTTCTGCATTAGGTTTAATCTCATATATAGCTAATTCACCAAATTCACCAAACTCACCTCCCACTTCAATTTTCCCAGTCCTTAAACCAGATTCTGGATCTTCTTCTATGCCAAATAAACCTCGACCAAATCCAAATTCTTTATCAGCAAAAGAGGATATCGCAGTGAGAATAAAAAATAATATGCTAAAAATAATCGGCTTTTTCATATCTCTTATTTAATACATCATTGAGATTTTTCAAAGCTTCAGTTAGGTGGTCTAAGTAAGGAAAATAGGGACAAATAACTCACTTTCACAAACACTGCTATTACGACAGATTTCATAATATTGACTTATAAGTAAATTCCACAAAATGGGGTAGTTTTTGAGAATTGACGTATAGATAAACCAATTCGAAAAGGTCTATAAAAATAGGGGGTTCGAATTTGGTTACATATATAATAAAATAAGAACGTTTCAGGGGTTTCCAATTAACGACTGTATATGAAGAAAAGAACGTCTGAATTTGTTCTGGTATAGAAGGACTAAAGGGAAATCACCAATTTAACCCACACTATAAAAATAGGGGGGTTTAGAGTTTGTTCACCTATATGAAGAAACGAACGGTTCAATTTTATGACCGTATACTAATAAATAGACCTTTTCCTAAGAGTTAAAATATCCTGATTCTTTGATTACTGTAACAGTTCTCTAAGGGGGGTAATTCCTGTCCCTTTTTCTTGTCCACCAGTTCGGACTTTCTAAACCAAAACCAACTTGAGAACCCAAGCGATAGCTATGCCCAAAATTTAATTAACAGATAAACAAACAACATAGACATGAAAGAAGAACAAAAAAGAAACATATATTGGCAAAAGAATGAAGATAGACAATCAATTGAAAAAGAGGAACAAGACAAACCTCTTAATAATAAAGCATCTAAGCAGACACTTATTTTTCGTCCCTTTAAAGGACTAAGTACCGTTCAGGCTGCTATACTTTCTTTGGTTATTTCGTTTAAATACGACAGAAAAGGAAGTAAGCAATTCATGTTAACCAATAAGACCATAGGCAAAAAACTTAGAATATCTGAAGGTGCTGCTAAAGCTGCTGTAAGGCAGTTAAGAGATAAAGGATATGTTAAGAACTTTATGCGACATTCAAGGGGTCGAAATCTTGTAACAAGAAGTGGGGCTTATGATATTCCAAAAGACTTTTGTCATGTACAGCTTCCTATTTATTACAACATTAGATATTCATTAGTCGAAGCAATCATTAAACAATATAACATGGCCTTTGATGATGATAAAAGGAATGGTGTTCCAACGCTTAAGCTGATCAAGCAAAAGACAGGTTTATCTGATAAGACTGCAAGGAAATACCTAAAGCAAGTCTTGGAAGTTCATGAGTGTCTTAAAAGCTTGAGTCTGTTGGTATAGGGTTTCTATAAGTTACTTATAATATCTTATAAGTTAATCTATAGTTTCTATTAGGTTATTATAAGTAGTCAAAGAATCCTGTCATCGAGGGCTACAACTACTGCATCGATGCTTGTTATTCCCAGTATTATACTCGTTATTCCTAATGTACTGTTAGCTATTCCAGCTTCAAAGGTAATGAGTTAGTGAGTTGGTAAAGCAATCCCTGTATAAATATCAAAGCTAACCCCCGAATAGCTATCGTGATTGCTGCAAGGGGAGAATGAGGAAGGAGAATCCTAAACCTCTTTATCTATCGGGTGCATAAACAGCTTCTAGCACTAACAAAGGCTGTTCGGGAAATGTCCGAGAAACATAAGAAGGATAAGCGATACGAGAAGACCATGAATGGCTTGCTTGAGGATATACCTTTTGTTAAAAGTAGTTTGCTATGAAAAAGCTGCTTCTGCTTCTGCTGCTGCCACTAACTTTATTGTTTGTTGTTGGGTGTGGTGACAAGTTTGGTAATATTAAAGAAGGTGATCGGATTATTTATGCTTATGAATACGAACGTTATGGAAAGAATGGAATCGAGCGTGTTGGTGGTGTCCAGGGTGGCCGTGATGAAGCAATTTGGTTTGTAGGAAAAATTAAGGAAACTGTTTACCTTAGGGTTTTGGTTTTAGATGATACATCTTCAGACTACGAAATGACTGTGCCTTTGGGTAATTTCCTTTGGGTTGATAAACATCCCCACCAGAAAGAGGTAGGCGATTTAAAGAAATAAGTTAAAAAAATTCGTTGCGGTATTCATATATGCATTCGGCCAAGATTTCCCCATACTGGGGTGGACTTTCAAATAATGTTAGTCGCATTGTTTGTTTCTAGGGCGACTAGGGGGGGCTTGCCTGTGTATTTTGGGTCGTTAGATGTTATTCCTAGCAATAGGTCAGGGTGTTCTTTCCTGAATGTCGACATCTAACGGCCCTTTAACTAACAGACGAACAAGCTATGTAATATTCTTTGTAATATATAAAAAGCACTATGTTTGGATGTATGCCTTTTCAGTCCTTTCTGAAACACTGTAATAAAAGGGTAATAATTACCAACCAAAGTGTTTGGGTGGACTCATAATCCCTTGGTCCCAGGTTCGAGTCCTGGTGGGCCCACTTTAGAATGAGTCATGTATTGTAGACTTTGTTACAAAGTAACTAACGATCTGTTCGATTATTTTACTCTTTTGGTAGCCAGTTACAACACAAACTTACAACACTTTTCCCTGTTTCCGGCACCATGCATCAGGTTCGATGTACAAACGTTCATTGGTCAATGTGAAGGAATCACTATTCATTGAAGAATGTTCCTCTCTTTGAATTACCTTCTTCTCTCGATAGCCATAGAGCGCATAGAAATACCACTACACGACCCCAGTTTAATTAATCAAAAGAGAGTTGTTCGATCTATCTCCTCACTGGATCCATTGTGGAATCCCAATCTAGAGGTCGTTGATTAGTCTCTTGTCTTTCGATCCTGTTCCTCATCGGGATATGTTTTCTCCAGTACTTGCTATGGATATATAGATTCTTACTCCTAAATTTCTGAGTACGCCACCCCTATGGTAGCTGTTTTTTTTGTGTGTGGTTGGTGTATTTATATATAAGGGCGTGAAAAAATTAATGTTCTTATAGTGATTAGGATTTAGTGCGGATTGCCTAAAGGATTTTTATGCCTTAAATAAGAGGCATGAAAAAGCCGATTATTTTTAGCGTATTCTTTTTTATTATCACTGCGATATCCTCATTTGGGCAGGGTGTTTGGATTGAGGAGTTTTGGAATGTCCAAAATGGATTGAGAACGGGAACTATTTCTTTAAATGGTAAAAATTATGATATAGCAGCAGGTGCTAAGCTTAGTTACGTCGACCTTAAAGGAACCGACTTGCGATCAGTAAACCTTAACGGTGCAGATCTAAGTGGAGCAGACCTAAGCGAGACAAACCTAGAAAATTCAAGTCTAAGGAAAGCAAATCTCAACAAAACAAATCTCACGGGTGCAAATCTTATCGGCATTACCTCAAGTGATATTGAGGGAAAACCTTCATTACCTGAGCAATGGAACCTAATTAGTGGTCATCTATTCGGCCAGAAAGCAAATCTTGCCAACACAAGCTTCGAGGAAATTGATTTAAGTGGGCTAGATCTTAGAGAAGTGAATTTTAAAGGTGCTATTTTAAAGGGAATAAATTTTGCAGGAACAAACCTTTCGGGTTCTAACTTTGAAGGTGCCGATTTAGAAGGTGGAAACTTAACTGGATCAAATCTTACAGACTCTAACTTTGAAGATGCCGATTTAGAAGGTGGAAACTTAACTGGATCAAATCTTACAGACTCTAACTTTGAAGGTGCAAATTTAGAGGAAGCAAATCTAACTAATGCAATAATAATTTCTGGTCTCGAATTTGGGCAAAGAGTTAACTTTAATAACGTAAATTTAACAAATGCTAACTTGGATGATGCGAGAATTGAATATGCTACTTTTGTGCAGTCAAATTGGAATAACGTAGATTTCAAAAAAATAACATTAACCCATGAGAACATCAGTATGTTAGGTGCAGATCTTAAAGGAGCTCGATTTTCGGGGGCAGATTTGAGTGGGAAAAATCTTACAGGAGCAGATCTTATGGGAGTTGATTTCACCAATGTTCTATCAATAGAAAACACTTCTTTTGGTCCAGCAAACCTAGAGGGCGCAAACTTTGAAAACCTTAATTTGAATGGCTCAGACTTTAGTGGTGCAAATTTAAGAAATGCTAGCTTTGAAAATGCTGACTTGAGGAATACGGGATTTTATAGAACAGAGCTTCTAAGTGTTAATTTTAAAGGTAGCAATTTATTTGGAGCAAAAATTTATTATGGTCCTATTGATGGCTCAGACTTTACTGGAGCCCTTACGGACAATTTACAATTACTTAACTTTTTTGAACCTCCAGAAAATGTAATTGGTTTAGGAGAGACTCTAGATTTAAATGCAAGACTTTCTAGGCTTCTAGAATTACTTCAAGACGCTGAGGAACAACGGGATTCAGCTATATCGCAGAGAGATGCCAGACCAACCACTGAAGAGTTAGCTGCAATAACGGCTGAGAGAGATGCGCGTCCAACTCAAGAGGCATACGATTTAGTTGTTGCTGATCGTGATAGTAAGATCGAGAACATTAATGAGCTCCAATCAATTGTTAGTGCCAAGGACGCCACAATAACAGAGCTTGAAAAGCGTCCCACAGCTGAACAGTTAGCAACTGCAATAGCTGAAAGAGATGCCCGTCCAACTCAAGAGGCTTACGATACAGTTGTTGCTGAAAAGGATGCTCAGATTGCAGAGAAAGACGCCAAGATTGCCGAACTCGAGCAAGGTGGTGGAGGCCAATCCTTTGAGGAGGTTCTTGAGCAAGTCCGTGATGCTAGAGCAGGTTCAGTTGTGTTAACTGTTGATCCAGAAGGTGATAACATCACATTAGGTTTAACGATCGAGCAGAGCGATAATCTCATTGAGTGGACAAAGCTCGATGGTGAAATGACACGCAGTATCCCGATTCCAGACGGCAAGAAGTTCTACCGCTTTGCTTTGGATAAGTAGGGAGACTTGTTTTTCCTATGATGCGATTGATAATGACGGCATGAAAAAGCCGTTTATTTTTAGCGTATTATTTTTTATTCTAATTCTGATCAAATGTTACAGCTTGGAAGATGTCGGGTGCGAACAAAAAGCTGACAAACAATTACAATCCAATACAATTGCTATTGGGCATGATGCTCCAGACTTCCAAGTCGAACTTTTAGGTAGCAAATTACTTAAATTATCAGATCATGTTAAAAAATGTGAAGGGCCAACCATTTTGTTATTTGCTCGGGCGCATTGGTGACCTCCATGTATGAAACAGCTAGTTCAGCTGAGAGATGAATTGAGTGAAACAATGAAGAAATGTAAAGCCAACGTCATGGTAATATTTCGTGAAGAAGAGAGTGGCCAAGAAGGCTTGAAAAAAGTCGTTGAAAAAACAAAAGTAAATTTCCTTCTAGCGCTTGATACGCCTGTTAAAGAAACTTCTTCATATAGCCCTGGAGAGCGCATACACGACAGTTACATCATTGATAAAAACGGCATTATAAAATCGATACTAAAGGGAACGAGATACGAAAGAGCAAAGGCCCTTGAATTTAAGGTAGAGCTTGAGAAGCGGATCTTCACGCTCTGAACTTCGTAATGCTTGGCCGAGCGACGGCTATTCCACAATAATCCTGAAAAACTGTGATTTATCACTGGATGTCGGTTTTGCGGTGAACCGGATCTCGCCGCCGCTGCCTTGGAACAGTTCAACTGCTTCCCATCTTCGGAGATCGCCTGTGGCCTCCACGGTGTAACTTCGGTCGACCGTGGTGTTAAAACTAAACCCGAAAGGTTCGCTGGTGACGTTGAACACTTGGAATGGTTTGCTGACAACCGTCGTGCCTACTACCGTTACTCCTCCAAAAGTTTCTCCATAGCCCTCTGCGTTAGCAGAAATGGTAATCTTTGCGATAGCTGTTGCACTTTCGAAAACATCTTCACCGCCGAGCGTTGGAGCGTTACCCAAGAAAGTGAAATCTTGTAGTTCATAGCATCCAGAAAAGGCTTTATCACCAATGGTCGTCACGCTGCTAGGTATCGTAATGGCAGTCAACTTTATGCAACCAAAAAAGGCACCACGACCAATACTTGTGACACCATCAAGAATGGTAATGCTTGTTATAGAAGTGCAACTAGAAAAGGCACCGCTACCAATACTTGTGACACTATCAGGAATGGTAATACTCGTTAGGCTGGTACAGCCAGCGAAAGCACTGCCCCCGATGCTGGTAACGCTATCAGGAATCGTGATGCTCGTCAGGCTGGTGCATTGGTAGAAGGCACTAACTGCAATGCTGGTGAAATTACTATTTGTCCCAAAAGTGATGCTCGTCAGGTTGGTGCATTTCCAGAAGGCCCCATCCCCGATACTGGTGACATTGTCAGGGATCGTGATGCTCGTCAGGTTGGTGCAGTTAATGAAGACTTCATCCCCAATGCTGGTGACGCTATCAGGAATTGAGATGCTTACTAAGGCAGTACAACTCGAAAAGGCTCGAGCTCCGATACTTGTTACGGTATCAGGAATCGTAATACTTGTCAGAGCAGTACAATTTGCAAAAACACCACCTTCAATACTTGTGATACTATCAGGGATTATGATGCTCGTAAGACTTGTGCAGTTATCAAAGCAAGCATAGCCAATACTTGTTACGGTATCAGGAATATTAATACCCGTAAGACTTGTGCAACTAACAAAAGCCCAACCTCCAATGCTTGTTACACTATCAGGGATCGTTATGTTAATTAACTTACTGCAGCTAACAAAGGCATATTCTCCGATGGTGGTAACGCTATCAGGAATAATAATACTCGTTAGATTACTGCAATCTTTAAGTGCCTCAGAACCGATTTTTGTAACTAGCTTACCCTCTATTGTTGACGGAATGATCAGCTCCCCTGACGTAGAAGCGTCACAGTCGGTGATGGTTATGGAGTTTCCGTCAACAGTGTAGCTAAGGGAACTTGGCACTTGATCATTTGAATCTACAATAGTAACTGTTCGTGTTACTACTCCAACATTTCCTGCTGCGTCTGTCGCAGTGTAGGTAATCGTGTAAGTTCCAACAGCACTCGTATCCACTGTTCCTGAAGCGGTAACTGTTTCATCGCCATCAGCGGTTGCTCCAGCATCCGTCCAAGTAGCGCCCTGTTCTACTGTATCCGTGCCACTTGTAACCGTAATTACTGGCGCGGTTGTATCTGGTGCTACGACAGTAACCGTTCTTGTCGCAGTTCCAACATTTCCCGCTGCATCTGTCGCAGTGTAGGTAATCGTGTAAGTCCCAGCAACGCTCCTATCCACTATTCCTGAAGCGGTGACTGTTTCATTTCCATCAGCGGTTGCTCCAGCATCCGTCCAAGGTAAAGGTTTTACGGTTATTTCAAAATCACCCTCTAGTGTGCTAGTATCTGGTCTCGGATCGAGATAGATACCGGTATATCCTTCCCCAAAGGATTGATTTTCACTTGGCACGTGTATGCTTGATATCTTAAATATAAAGGGATTACCATTAGCGTGTATAACAGTCATCTCTATATCATTATTAATCATGTAATTAATAATTGCTGTTTGATCAAACGATTCAAAGCCGAGAGCAGACGCTAAAGCTGTTTGGTCTGCTGTGGACGAGGAATTAAAACTAATCATCGCATGCGGGACTCCAGCAGTCCAAATGGTCATAGGAGCAGTTACTGTTATATCTCCACTTCCTAATTCAACCGTGTCAGTACCTGGGGTAACCGAGATTACTGGCGCGGTTGTATCTGGTGCTGGTCCAAATAGATTTATATTATCAGCATCTGATGCTCTCGCGATGTCATACCCCCACGACGCGTAAACGTTATCGTAAACTCCATTATTTAAGTTTTGAAACCTAAGGGTGTAATTAATGTTGCTTCCGTCGGCGACTTGTTCAACTGCGAACGTTTGATCTCCTATCGATCTAAGCACACCACTCCAGGCAACGGTGTTGTCTGCTCGCGTTTCGGATATCCTAATCGAACTTCCATCCCAACTTATATTATAATACCCGTAACCTCTCGAC